>JABIRP010000108.1 GCA_018699735.1 Rhodospirillaceae bacterium
AGGCCCTCAACGGTATCTTCAAGGCCGCCAGAGCTAGGGCCAGGGGCTACCGCAATGTCGACACCTTCATAACCATGATCTATCTGATCGCCGCACCACTCGGAAAACTCATCAATTCCACTTGAAACGTCGAGGAGCCACAATTGGATGCTGATTTGGTGATAAAGGTTGGAGTCAGGGAACCATCGAGCCTCGGCGTAATATCTCAAGGCGCTGAAGGTCAGCTGCGAGGAGTTCGTCGAGCCGTTTATAGGCCTTGCGACAGGCGTCCGGCAACGAGACCAG
Source organism: Rhodospirillaceae bacterium (assembly GCA_018699735.1). Classification (GTDB taxonomy): domain Bacteria; phylum Pseudomonadota; class Alphaproteobacteria; order Thalassobaculales; family Thalassobaculaceae; genus JABIRP01. The sequence continues at coordinate 286 of JABIRP010000108.1, forward strand.
GCTCTCGCCAGTCTTGGGGACGAGACCACGCCGGCACTCGCGCCGGACCTCACGCGACACAGCGTCCCACCCTATCGTCACCTCCTGTGCCAAGGCCGCGTAGGCTCGGTCGCGTTCCTGGGGCGTGCTGAAGCGATCCGGTGGCATAACGATGACGATCTGGCTCGGATATTCGCCCCCCGGACCAATGTCGGAGCCACGCGCGCCACTGGCGGCAAGGCTCAACATCTCACCGGCAAGCAGGCGTTGGATCAACGGACGGTTGGTTCCAGCAAAGACTGTCTCGCGCATATCCCAGGCGCCAGCGCCGCGGCAGTCTATGCGGATCGGCGGATGATATTGGTAAAGAGAAACCAAGGCGGGCGGAGAAAACACCCGCGTTCCGCCATTTTTGCCCGTGATAGTGCATCGCGCGCCCCTTGGCTTTGTATCGACAAGCGTCTTAATATCGACCTTGGGTTTCGGTGGGGCGGGCAAAGGAATATCAACGCATGAGACAATGCCCAACGCCACTGTGGCCATCACTGTGCCCCTCACTGTGGCCCTCACGGCAGCCATCACTCGAGCCCGGAACATGGTTTTCGCACGCATCGTAGCCTATCCTTCTGGCATGCTTAGGATAAGCAGTCCGTCCAAGACGGCAAGCGAGGCTGTTGGCCAAAGTGGAGGCAGGCGATGAAACTCTTCTACACCCCCAGTTCCTGTTATGCCCGTAAGGTCCGCGTCATGGCGCGCGAGTTGGGACTTACGGACCGAATCGAAGAAGTCAGAACCACGTTGCGAAATCCAGATAGCGATCTCTTGCCGTATAATCCGGTTGGTCGCGTGCCGACATTGGAGGGAGATGACGGTTTGATCTTGACCGAGTCTGCGATTATTTGTCGCTACCTCGATACGATCTCCGATGGGTGCGAGTTGATCCCGGAAACCGGTCCCGAGCACTGGCGCGTCATGTTGCTCGAAGGCAAGGCGCAGGGTTTTATGGAGGGCATCGCCTATTGGGTGCGCGAACTTCGCCGTCCAGAGAACGAGCGCTCGCCCGATTTCATCAAAGTCGAACGCCAACGCGCCGAGCGAGTCCTGGCGGATTTCGAGCATGAAATGAGCCAGGGAGCATTCGACAAGGGCCCGGACATCGCCCAAATTTCCCTTGCTTGCACATTGCCCCTGATTGATGAGTTCTTGGCTGATTTAAAGGATTGGCGATCGAGTTGCCCGAAAATGGCGGCATGGTACGAAGGCTTCAGCAAGCGCTCGTCGATGATTGCGACTGAGCCGGAGCGCGGGTGAGGCCCACTTTCAGAGCCTTCAATCCTCTGTGCCGAACAGCCTGTCACCGGCATCACCCAAGCCTGGGATGATATAGGCGTGGTCGTTCAAGCCATCATCCAACGAGGCCGTGAAAATCGGCACTTCGCCATGGTCCCGGTTGAAGCGCTCGATCCCTTCTGGGGCGGCAACCAGTGCCATGAAACGAATATTTGAGCGCGAGACGCCATGGTCGACCAGCACGTCGACGGCATGGGCTGCCGAATTTCCCGTCGCCAGCATCGGATCGCTGACGATAAAGACCCGCCCTTCTTTTACTGCGGGCAGTTTGACCAAGTATTCCACAGGTTCGTGGGTCGTTGGATCGCGGTAAAGGCCGACATGGCCCTCGAAGGACGTTGGCATCAAGGCTCGTAAGCCGCCCACCATGCCAAGCCCGGCGCGCAGAATGCTGACGATGACCATCCGGTCCGCTTCGAGGCAAGGCGCCTGCATCGGGACCATCGGCGTTTCGATTTCGCGGGTGGTAAGTTTGAGTGAGCGCGTCACTTCGTACCCGAGTAGGAGGGCGACTTCCTCCAAGACCTGATTGAACTTTGAGGTCGATGTCTCACGATCCCTCAAAATGGTCAGCTTGTGCTGCACCAACGGGTGATCGACTATCGTTAGGTTGGGAAATTTCGTATGCCCGCTCATGCCCGCCTCCACGCAATGGTGAGGACAGGATACGCAAGTTGGCCGACATCGACATGCCAAAAACGAAAAGCCCGCCAAAACGGCGGGCTCACGGTCGGTAGTGAGGGGCTCGTCAGGCGGCTTTGGCGGCCGCCTTTTCGATGCGTCGCTTAAGCACTTGCGCATCATGGCCGAGGTTGGACGCCTTGGCGCCGCGCAGGAAAGCATCCAGGCCGCCTTTGCTCTCAATCGTCCGGATCGCGCTGGTCGAAAGACGCAACCGAACGGTCTGGCCGAGTGTTTCGCTCAACAGCGAAGCAACTTGCAGGTTCGGCAGAAACCGGCGCCGCGTTCTGTTATTTGCGTGGCTGACGTTGTTGCCAGCCTGAACGCCCTTGCCTGTAATCGCACAGCGACGTGCCATGGCTAAAATCCTCGGATATGCTGCAGTGCCGGCCTGAGCCGACGAACGGAAGCGCGGATATACTTGAGTGACCGCCGAACGTCAAGGCAAACGGGGATAAATGGACAAGGAAATCGGATGGGAAACGAACTGAGTCGCGCCGCAGCCAAGGTCGAGCGATTGCTGGCTGACGCTGGCATGGCCAATCGGGTCAGAGAACTCGACGATTCGACACGGACTGCGGCCGATGCCGCGGCGGCGATCGGTTGCGAACAGGCGCAGATTGCCAAGTCACTTATATTTCGCGCCAAGGAAAGTGACTGTGCCGTGTTGGTCGTCACCTGCGGTGCCAACCGCGTGGATCTCAATAAGGTTGCAACATTGATCGGTGAGGGGATCGGTAAGGCGGACGCAGATTTCGTGCGGGCGCGGACCGGTTACGCGATCGGTGGTGTCGCACCGATAGGGCACACCGAGCCGGTAAAGATCGTACTCGATCGTGATTTACTTACATTCTCGGAGATTTGGGCCGCCGCTGGGACACCCCGTGCGGTCTTCGGTTTGACACCGGACGAGTTGGTGTCCCTTACCGGCGGCACGGTGGGCGATATCGCTGAATAAACTGGACCTCGCCGGAAATGATTTCCCGGTCAGCGTTCCTCGACCAGGGCCAAGGGCGGAAGCGTCGGTCCACCAACGCGGACACTGGGGCCGGATTGCACCATCTTGTCGGTCACCGGAGAGGACAGCACGATCGACGTTGTGGTCTCGCCGTATTTACGCAGCTGTGAAATCACATGTTCCAGATGAACCATCGAGGAGACGATCACTTTGATCATGTAGCTGTCCTGACCAGTCACATGGTGGCACTCCAGCACTTCGCTCAGGGTTTGGGCGACCGTCCCGATTTTAGTATTGTGCTCGCCGCTGGTCTTCAGGTGCACGAACGCCATAATCGGAAACCCGAGCTTCGAGGGCCGTACCATGGTTCGATAGCCAGTAATTAGACCCGCATCCTCCATTCGCCGCACGCGTTCGGCGACCGCAGGCGACGACAACCCGATGCGACGGCCGAGCTCACTAAACGATAGCCGCGCATCCTCCTGCAGGACCCGCAAAAGCTGCCAGCCAACCTTGTCGAGTTGTGCGTCGTTGGTTCCACTCATTCGGTGGTCTCCTTTGGACAACGGTGTCTCAAATAGCTTTAGTGCCGTTAACGAATTGTCGAGTGTCGCTTTGGTCATTGTTGATCGGCAATTGGTATTTTCCCAGGGTGTATGGGAAAATTAAATCACTGAACGAAATTCCTTCCCGATTTATATAGCCGTCAATGAATGGATTTCGAGAGTAAAAGCGTCCAATCGACTTTGCACAACTGCCAATCGGGACGAACCATTGACGACAGCCTGATGTATTCGCATCGGGTCCATTCAGCTACATTCATGTCAAAATGGTTAATATTCAATAGAAAAAGATATTATATGCTGTTCATTGATGCGCTTATGAAGATTATTTCTGTGCAAAAGTTATTGATAATTTTCTGGCAAGCTCACCACCCGATTGGAAGCTGGCAGATAAGCACTATTTTTCGTTGCATCTTGAAAAAAAGAGCGGCATTTTATACACACGATCGTGTGTAACGAAGAGCGGTCCGAAACGTCATTATTGGGTAGGTAACATTGTCCGCTGATCTCAGCAGCGATCGTCTGCGAAAGAATATCACCATTGGCGAGCGGCGCACGAGTGTCAGTCTCGAACGCCAAGTCTGGGATGGATTGATCGACATTTGTCGGCGTGAAGAATTCAGTGTTGATGATTTATGCACCGATATTGAAAAATTCCGCCGCGAATCCAGCATGTCGTCGTCACTGCGTGTCTTTCTGCTGACTTATTTTCGTCTGACCGCGGAATATGTAGAGGGCGAGTTAAACCGGAAGTCACCAGCAGGGATTGGGGCCGGACTGGGACAACCTCCACAGCAGCCGTTTCCGAGCCTTTACGACAAGGCAATGGAGAAATTCGCCGCTGACCAGCGTCGCTACGCTAAGGGCTGATGGCGGCTTTTTAATCCCTATCGTTCTCCCGCTGCATTCCGCCAAAAAAGCGCAGGCATGGCCAAGGTCGGCAAGGTCCATCCACCCTCTTGGATCCATTTCGCAAGACTGTCGATGGATGCGGATGTCGCTAACGGCCCCAAAGCTCCCGCGTGAACGCCTGTCGTCAGCCAAAGCGAATCCAGACCAACCTTGATCGCGCCATCGATATCGGTCGCCAGGTTATCGCCGACGACCAAAACCCGTGACCGGTCAATGTTCTCGCCAAAATTTTCGAGGCAGCGCTCGAGCACCGCGCCATAGGGTTTGCCAAAATACTGAACCCGCCCGCCCAGTCGTTCATAGCGCTCGGCCAGGAGCCCGGCACAAATACGCTCGACGCCCTGGTCGTAGACAATGCGGTCCGGGTTAGAACAAATCATCGGCAACTGCCTGGACGCAGCGCTGCGCAGCCCGATTTCGTAATCTTCCAAGCAATCGTCTTCGCCGTCTGGCCCGCTGTTCAGAACCCAATCCGCAAGCTCGACCCGGTCAACCGGTTGATATTGGGTGCCTGGCAGGATGTCTGGAAATCGGTTGGGCCCGGTTTCGAAAACCGAGAGACCGAGGTGTCCAATTTGGGCGTCGGGTACTGTCTCGCGAAGTACTCTGTGCGTTTCACCGCCGGACGTAACAACCGCATCGTAGGCAGCACTGGGAATGCCCAGTCGATCGAGACGCGCGGCTACAACACCAGGTAGACGGGGCGAGTTTGACAAAATAACGACTTTGCTCGCGTGTTGGCGCAGTTGGCGCAGGACTTCAATCGCGTCCGGAAAGGCCGCTCCGCCGTCATACAGCGTGCCCCAAACGTCGAAGATATAGGCATCGTATCGATCTGCGATTTCCGATAGCCCCTCAAGCGGCAAGACCATCATTGCTGCCGCCCTGGCCAATTCCGTTGCCCGGCTGCACCTTTGGCCATTCAGTCGGTCCTAACGCTTGGACGAGGCTCGCCGAACAGAAAGCCCTGGCCAACATTGATTTTCAATTCCAAGAGATCGACCAACATGTCCTCGTTCTCGATTTTCTCGACAATCAGATCCATCGCGGCGCGATCCAATGCTCCTTTGAAGGCCTCCATGTTCAGTCTTGGATTGTCGCCTCGGGCCATTTCATGCACCAGATGGGCGTTTAATTTCACAAACCTAAATCCAAGCCCGGCCAGCGCCGGAAGATCGAGATCGAGATTTGTTACCTGGTCGAGCGAAAACCGATAACCGAGATCCATGAGCCGGCGCATGTTCATCTGCGTCTCGTAGCTAGGATTGGCGACGGTCTTCTGATCAAACTCGAATATGAGACTCTCGGCCAACTGGCGGTTGGCGGCCATGAACTCGATGAAATCCTGGAAGAAATCCACGTCTTTCAGGGAGTAGGGCGAGATGTTGTAGAAGAACCCGACATCCAAGTGATCTCGTCTGGCGCGCCGGATGAGCTGGACGCAGCGGAACAGCAGCATGTTGTCGATCCCGGATACATGGCCGGCATGCTCTGCTACGGGTAGGAATTGCTCTGGGGTCACGATCGAGCCGTCATCCAATTCGATACGCGAAAAGCACTCATAATATATTCGCTGGCGTTGCGGCAGGCTGACCGTCGGTTGCAGGTAGAGTTGAACCTG
>JABIRP010000109.1 GCA_018699735.1 Rhodospirillaceae bacterium
AAGCTCTCCGACCTTGAAGACGAACTGTCTCAGGAGCAAAAGGTGGCGGCCGCAGCTCCGGTTGTCGCCGGTTTCAACTACGGCGCCTATGCCGAAGAGGTCATAAATCGCCGCAGGCGCATCAAAGAAGACATTATTGAAGCTGAAGGACGTGCCGATTTAGCGAATGAAGAGGTGTCCGAGTGTTTTCGAGAGCTGAAGAAGGCCGAGAGGACTATGGAAATCCGCGATCAGCGCGAAACCGAACGCCTGGCACGGCTGGATCAGGCAGAAATGGATGAACTTGCCCGCAACATGCACCGGCACAGCGACAACTAGGGTGCGACCGGAGCCTACGCGGGCATGCCGTCATAGAGTGGAAATGTCGCGCTTCACTACAGCCTGCTGGGGCATGACGTTATTTTGACGCGAAAGCAGAACAACCCTCGAAGACCTAAATCGACTTTCAAACAAGTTCGTTTGAAACACGCCAAGCGAAATCGCGCTTCAGTCGTCGGCGAATGCCGGTTCGAGTTCTCGTGCAACGGACCGAATTTCCAAAGTCGCCCGAGACCGCGCGCCGAGTTCATTTGGGGTTGCACCATGATATGATGCTTCTTGAAAAACCGAGCGATCGTGAATTCGGGCCTGCAGTGGATTTAGGTCCAAGTTTTCCAGCTGCCGTTCTGTATGTCGAACAACTGCGGCCCTTTTGATGCGGTTCAGAACCGTGCGGAATGGGATGGGTCGGCGGGTCAACCCCCGCGCGCTCTCAATGATTTTCTTCATCTTGATGGCTTCAAACAAGCTGGCTTCATCGGTCATGACTGGGATCAGGACTAAGTCAGCCATGCCGACGGCATAGACCATCGCCTGATTTCCAAAGCCGGCGGTGTCGATGATGACGTAGTCAGCTTCGCTACCAAGCTCGCCGACGGTTCCAACTACAGAGTGTTCATCCGGGTCGCTGCGAATGGTTAATTCGGAGAGTGCCTCGCCCTTTCCGCACCAGCGGGTGAGAGCCATGTTTGGATCGGTATCGTATAACGCCACGCGCTTGCCGGCCTCTCGCCAATGTCCCGCCAAGGACACAGCAATGGTGGTTTTTCCAGTCCCGCCCTTGCTTGTCGCGACAACCAATACCTTTGCCATTACACCCGACCCGTTCCTCTCTGCCTGCGATCAATCATGGCCTAACAACGGGTGAACGCAACGCCCTTGTTGCCTCTGGCACCGATTTCGTGTTGTCTGTCTTGTGGATAACTAAGCTCCCAATAAAGGGAGCGAACAAAAAATGAGCTTCACATGCGACTAATTTTGGCACTTTTGGTGGCCATTCCGCTTGCGGTGGCCCAGCCGGCTCTTGGCCGTGCCGGCACAATTGGCGACGCCGTCGTTGGGTTCGGCGGCTGGCTTTCGAAGATAGAAAACTCAGCAACGACTTGGGCCAGTGGCTTTTGGCGCGGCTTGGGAGAACAGGACGGCGACAAGGTATCGACGCTTTTCCGCCGCATGGCTTTCGAACAACCGGCACGATTATCCGATATCGCAAAGATGGTTGGGTTTGTGCTCTCCGAATATCGCATCGACGGCAAAGCGACCAATACATTGGTGTTGCGTTTTGGCTTCAACCGAGCCCTCGACGAAGGAGAGCGCATGGCCTTAATGCGGCATTTGTTGCGCGAGGGGGATCGAATCGAAAAACCGGAATTGAAGTTGATCCGGATCCTACTCGATGCCAGCGATTGGCATGCCAGTGGACCGCGGGCCGGCGGGTTCGAGTTGGTCGGCGTTGATGTCACCGTCGACAATGGCGTGAATTCGCAAATGGTGTTTGGGCGGGCAACGACCAAGGGCTAGAGTCTTGCTCACTTGACCGGACTTATATGCGAATGCCGGAATGATCGAAGCGACGGAACTGTCTCCAGGATTTGGTGCCGAACTCGGCGGCGTCGATCTTGCACGTCCGGTTGACGCTGCGACCGCCGAAGACCTACGCCGATCACTTTGGCGCCACAAAGTCATCCGAATTCGCGGCCAAAACCCGACACCTGATCAGTATCTCGCCTTCGCCCAGGCGTTTGGCGAACTTGAGCCCTTCTTCATCGGTTCTTACAATCTGGAAAGCCATCCTCAGATTTACGTACTCTCCAACGTACGCCGCGATGGAGTCGCGATCGGGCGAGATGGCGCCGGGACCCATTGGCACAGCGACAGCACCTTCGTCGAGCGACCGAGCAGCATAACCTTTCTGCACGCCGTTGCGGTGCCGGAGCAGGGCGGCGATACATTGTTTATCGATACAGTCGCAGCCTACGAGCGCCTGGATGATGCGACCAAGGCCCTGATCGATGGCAGACGTGCGGTCCACCGATATCAGAAAAAGGAGTTCATTCTTAGCGGTGAACGGGACCTCCCGGCCGAGGAACGTGCTGAAATTGAACGGCTGCAGCGCTTGCGGGCCGAAGAAGATCGCGAGGCTCCGCCTTCCGCGACCGCGAAACGCGCCAATACCGAGCCAGACCGTTTGCAACCGATCGCCCGCACGCATCCAATCACCGGCAAGAAGGCGCTCTATCTGAACGACGAGATGTGCGTTGGTATCGACGGCATGACGGAACCGGACGGCATGGCACTCCTACGGCGACTCTGTCACGAGGCGACCGCTCCTGAACACATCCTGCGCTACGAATGGAAAATGGGCGATATCGTTGCCTGGGACAACGCGGCAACGATCCACACCGCCACCTTTACCCGGCCTGAGGAAGCGCGCATCATGCATCGCCTGACAGTTAAGGGTGATGTGCCGTTCTAAGATTGGCATTGATCCGTCCCGGCCTTCGCGGAAAAGACGTGTTGATACAGCGAGATACATTTTGGTTGATCATGGCTAATTCAAAGATTGGAATATCTATCGGTTCCCGCTTGATCCTAGCCGCCGTCGTATTCATCGCCGGGGCATCAAGTGTGTTCGCGGGCGAACGCCCGAACCTCGACTGGATCAAGTATGATCCAGAGATCCTGAATGCCTATTCGATAGACCTCGACGCTGGCGACACAGCGATCAACAAGGCCGAACCAAAATGGGCGAAGGACACGAACAAAGCTGCCACCAAGCTGGTCATGCTGATTATCCCGAAGCGCTCAGCGGTTGCCTATTCAATTGGGGTCAACACGATCCTGCGCACATTCCACAGCCGAGGTATCCCTGCCCGTTTCGTCATCTGGTACTACAATCGGGACGAGGTCGTGGCGCGAGAAGGCCTGGATTGGGCTTATGCCCAACCGGTCGACTTGATCATGTCCGTCGGCTCGGTCGCCACCGACTATCTGCACAAGGCACATCGCGGACACACCATCCCAGCAGTGACAAGCGCGTCCAAGGACCCGGTCTCTTTCGGCATGCTGAAAGATTACAAAAGCGGTAGCGGCAGCAACATCGCCTACACGTCAATCAACGTTTCGACTGAGACTCTAATCGCTTACCTGAAGACGCTGGTCCCAGACCTCAAGCTAATCGGAACGATGTACTCGCTCGACAACAAGAGTGCGATCCTGACCCAGGTGAAACCTCTGAAAGCAATCGCCGGCGAGCATGGTTTGGAGGTTTTGGATATTACCGTGCGTGGCCCCAAAACCGCAGACGAAGACTTGCAAACGAGCATGACCAAAGCAATGGCTGCTATCAAAAAGCGCGACCCGGACGGCACCCGCAGTCTGCTTTTGGTAACCGGCTCCACGCCAGTCTACGAGCGTGTCGCCCAGATCAATGCGAATTCAGGAAAGCTTCCGGTCGTCTCTCTGCTGCCCGATATCGTGCGAGAAGGCGACAATTCTGCGGTTCTCTCAATCGGCGTCAATCTGACGAGTGCCGTGCTTCTGGCATCGGTTTATGCAATCGATATCGTCACCGGCAAGGCCGAACCCGGGACGCTGCCGGTCGGAACCGTGTCGCCGCCTGACTTGGCGATCAGCTTTCGTAAGGCGCGCCAGATTGGACTGCGTATTCCCTTTAGCTTTTTCGAGTCCGCGACATTCGTCTACGACCCGAAAGGCCGACAGGTTATCGCATTCGGCCAACGCTCCGACTAGGTTCCGTTGCTACGCGGCAGGCACCGCCATCAATCGCGAGAACCGGCCCGCGTGATAATCTGCATCGCCCAAGGTCGTCTCGATCATCATTAAACGCCGCATATAGCGTCCAGCCGGATATTCCATGGTCATGCCCATGCCGCCATGCATTTGCACGGCCTCTTCGGCAACATGACGGCCGTTCCGCCCGGCCTTGGTCTTGGCGGCGGAAACTGCGCGCGCTTGCTCGGTTCGCCCGCTACCGGCCGCCTCTCGGGCCGCGACCAGGACAATCGACCGGGTCTCTTCGACCGCCATCCGCATTTCGACCATGCGATGCTGTAACACCTGAAACCCGGCGAGCGGCCGGCCGAACTGTTTGCGGGTCGAAAGGTACTCCTCCGTCAAACCCGATAACGCCGCCATGCACCCGACCGCTTCGGACGCCAAAGCGATCCGAGCCAGATCAGCCCCGGTTTCAATTCGATGAAGTGCTTCCTCGCCCGAGGCAATACGGCTTTCGATCAAGGCCTTTTCAAGCACCACTTCTCCGGTTCGAACACCATCTTGGGTCTGGTAACTGCGCACAGACACGCCCTCGGCATTTCGGCCGACCAGATACAACCCAAGTTCGCCCGCCTCAAGCGCCGATACCACGAAACAATCCGCCTCCTCAGCCAGCGGCACGACGGTTTTGGCGCCTGAAATACGCTGCTCTTCGACCGTTGTCGAAACCGAACCGAGGTCGTATCGGGCGCCTGGCTCAAGCAGCGCCGGGGCGACGAGCAACTCGCCCTCAAGCATCGCCGCGCCCATGCCCTGGCCATCGACCAAGGCGCCAGCCAAAACCACTGATGACCAATAGGGCAAGGGTACCGGCCCTCGCCCGAGGGATTCAGCCACGAGCGCCAGTTCGATCGGACCGCCGCCAAAGCCGCCCATATCCTCGTCGCGGAGAAGTCCCATCAACCCAAGTTCGGCCAGTGACACCCAATCCTCGCGTCGAAAGGGCGCGTCCTTGGTCAGGTCGCTGTGATCGGTGCCGGAATAACGATCGGCAACGAAACGCTCGACAGTCTCAACCAGAAGCCTTTGCTCATCGGAAAGTGATAAATCCATAGTCCCTACCCCAACATCACTTTAGCGATGATCGTCTTCTGAATTTCGTTCGAGCCACCGTAAATCGAAGACTTCCGCCAATTGAAATAGGTCGGTGCCGCAGGTACCGCATAGTCCGGTCCGATTGTCGGCTCGTTCCAGCGATCGCCAAGCGCTTCCGGTTGGTACGGTTGCCCAGCCGGCCCAACGGCCTCCATGATCAACTCGGTTAGACGCTGTTGGATCTCGGTCCCCCGGATCTTCAGCATGCCAGCCTGTTCCAGCGGTGTTGGCCCATCGGCAGCTGCAATTACCCTGAGGTTCGTCATCTCAAGCGCCATCAGATCCATTTCCAGCTCCGCGATCTTGGCCCGAAAATACGGATCGTCGATCAATGACCGGCCTTCGGACTGCTCGCTCGTCGCGATCTGCTTTAGAACTCCGAGCTGGTGTTTGGAATGACCGACCCGGGCAATCCCTGTGCGCTCGTGGCTCAATAGATGCTTGGCGTAGGTCCAGCCTTTGTTTTCTTCGCCGACGCGGTTCTCGACAGGCACCCGCACATCCTCGAAGAACACCTCGTTCACCTCATGCCGTCCATCCAGCAGAATGATCGGACGCACAGTGATACCGGGTGTTTTCATGTCGATCAGGATGAAGGAGATGCCTTCCTGCTGTTTGACCTCAGTATCGGTACGCACCAGGCAAAAGATCCAATCGGCATATTGCGCCAGAGTGGTCCAAGTCTTTTGGCCGTTGATGATGTAATGGTCACCGTCGAGCACAGCCCGTGTCGTTAACGAAGCGAGGTCCGAGCCGGCCCCTGGTTCCGAAAAGCCTTGGCACCACCACTCATCGCCAGAGCGGATTGGCGGCAGGAAACGCTCCTTTTGCGCCTCTGAGCCAAACTCGATAATCACCGGTGCCGCCATATTGGTACCGAACGGGATTCGACCCGGGACGGAAGCCAGCGCCAATTCTTCATCGAATATGTGCTTTTGTACTGCGGTCCAGTCACAGCCGCCGAGTTCCTCCGGCCAACCCGGCACCGACCAACCGCGCTCGGCAAACGCCTTGTGGGCGGTAACGAAATCGGCCTTTTCCAAGTGCCGGCCCCGCCGAACCTTATCGCGGATCGCCTCCGGAATTTTCTCGATGGCGAACGCCCTTACCTCGGCGCGAAAGGCCTCTTCTTCAGGCGTATAACTCAAATCCATGATGGGTCACCCGTATCGGCGGTTCACATGGCCCCATCCTGCCGGAGCCAGCGCCATCGGGCAACCTAACCAGCAACCTTGCGCAACCTAACCGGCGATCCCCTCGGCGAACATTACCTCGTATTCGTCCTGGGTCGGGATTTTCGGGTTCAGGAAATGGCACGCGTCGGTCATGCAATGTTTCGCCAAGGCCGGGATCATATCGTTGGTCACCCCCATCTCCCCAAGATTGGCCGGCAGTTCTAGGGTGATGTTGAAGTCCGTGATCCAGTCGGCGATATCGGCCCCTTCAGCCAATCCCATGGCCCAGCGCAGGCGCTTGTATTTGTCGCCGACATGATCAGCGTTGAACCGCAAGACAGTCGGCAGCAGCACCGCGTTAAGGGTCCCGTGATGCAGACGCATTTCCTGGTCGGCGCCGATTGCATGGCTCATGGAGTGCACGGCACCTAACCCTTTGGCAAAAGCCATCGCTCCTTCGCTCGCCGCCATCATCATATTCCAGCGAGCTTCGCGGTCCTGTCCGTCGTCGACGGCTCGCTTGAGGTAGGTAACAACGCGCTCGAGACCATCCAATCCGATTGCCGCCGCCGGCGGATTGACGACCGGTGTGCAATAGGCCTCGATACAATGGGCCATCGCGTCCATGCCCGTTGCCGCCGTAAGATATTTTGGTAAGCCGAGCGTCAGCGCCGGGTCACAAATCGCCATTTTTGGGATGAGATTGGCACTACCAATGACGACCTTGTGCCCATCCTCGGTGATAATGACAGCGCCACCCCCAACCTCGCTGCCGGTTCCGGCGGTGGTCGGGATCGCGATGTTCGGTGGCGCCACGCCGATTGAATTGCGACCGCCATTGACCACCGACCAGTCGTTGATCGGCCCGTCGTGGGTCGCTGTCAAAGCGACCGCTTTGCCGAGATCTATCGATGACCCGCCGCCAAGCGAGATGATCCCATCGCAATCGTTCTCGCGATAGAGCGCCAAGGCATCCCGTACCGCCAATTCGGTCGGATTGCTCGGAGTTTCATCGAAGACCGTCACACTCACATCGTTTGGAAGAACGCCGCGAATCTGATCGAAAATGCCACTGGCCACGATGCCTTTGTCGGTACAAATCAGCGGCCGGGTTATTCCGTTTCGCGCGAGCGCGTCGCCCAAAACCTTGATCGCACCGAAATCTATTTCCATTAGCGTTGGGTAGGTGATGGTGGCCATGTCTTCTTCTTTCCGTTGCTTAAAACTCTATATGGCTAGGGTGTGATCTTGACCGGCATTGACCCCGCTGTGAACACCTGCATCGAAAGATAAACGCTGGCAGGCGGTTGATCGATGTCATGCACGAGTATCAAGCCAGATGGTCACCGGGCCATCGTTCACCAATGCGACTTTCATTTCGGCCGCGAAGCGCCCGGTCGCGACCGGGATGCCCTCTGTCGCCAAACCGTCCGCGAGACGCGTGACCAGAGCCGCCGCCCGTTCCGGCTCTTCTGCCTTGGCGTAACTCGGCCGGTTACCCTTACGAGTATCTGCCGCAAGCGTGAACTGGCTGACCACCAGAGCCGCACCAGAAACATCTTGGATCGAACGATTCATCTTGCCGGCGTCGTCTGAGAAAATTCGAAGTTTGGAGATTTTAGCCACAAGTTTGTCGGCATCGGCTTCGCTATCCCCCTCTACCGCGCAGGCCAAAACCAAAAGCCCCGCTCCAATGTCTCCAACGATTTCCGTCCCCACCGTCACACTCGCCTGCTCGACCCTTTGTATCAATGCGCGCATGCTCTCCCCCCTCTCAAAAGTGTGTTTTACCACATCCCTGTCGGCACCCCAGTTGGCCAGACCCGCCGAGACTGCTACCTTTAGCATCACCGGTCTAGATACAGGGGGCGAGCATGATTGATAAAAGAATGGCTTTCTCGACCGTACAGGCCATCGCATTGGCTGTCGTACTTACCGTTCAAGCACCAGGAGACACCCTGGCACAAAGCGCGAGCGGAAACCAAACAAGCGCAAGCGATACCGCAAAACCATCGCCTCTCGACACCAATTGGGACAAAGAAGAAGAATCCCGGTCCGACCCGTTGGAGTTCCTCAATCGACCGATTTCGGCCATAAACCGTTTCTTCCGCCAGGGTGTGCTGGACCCGGTCGTGAAGGCCTACAAGTTCGTGACACCGGATGCGGCAGAGATGGCACTTTCGGCCGCGGCATCGAACCTGACCGAGCCTTTCTCAATTGTCGGCGCTTTGATCGGCGGAGACCTGGAAGGCGCCGGGACCGCGACGGCCCGGTTTGTCGTCAATACCTCGATCGGTGTCGGTGGTCTCGCCGATGTCGCTACTGCGGCCGGACTAAACTACTGCCGCGAGGATATTGGCCAAGGCTTGGCGCAGCAGGGGGTCGGGACTGGCCCCCATGTAGTCGCGCCGATCATCGGACCCAGCAACCTGCGCGACCTGCCGGGCAAGTTGATCGAAGTTATCGTCAATCCACTGCCGCCCGGCGTAACTCTGGCCCAGGCCGGGGTCGAGTATTCCGGCAAGCAGGAGAAGGTTGAGAAGTTAACCGAAAGCTCGATCGATCCTTACGTGACCGAGCGGGAGGCCTATGAGCAAAACCGGCTCTACGAGGTCAAAATCAAATGCGAGTTGCCAAGACCAAGTGAGGCGACAGCGCAAGGGAAAGACTAAACCACGCTGTCTTCGTGCAATCGTGCGATTTCACCGTCATCAAGCTTGAGCACGTCACGCAACACGTCGTCCGTGTGTTCACCGAGTTCTGGCGGCGGCGTAATTTCGGTCGGTGACGCGGAGAGTTTAATCGGATTGCCGACGGTCTTAAAGGCACCGCGCCGGCCATATTCGAGATCAACTATCATCTCTCGGGCTTTCAGATGCGGGTCGGCCAAAACCTCACCGGTATCCTGACAGGCGCCGCAGGGAACACCCGCATCACCCATCATCCGCATGATATCTTGTTTGCCGCGCGTGCGCGTCCACTCCGAGACGATACCGTCAAGTACTTCACGGTTTTCCCATCTCGTCTCCAAGGTCTCAAAACGCGCGTCTTCGGCCAGCTCCGGCATCCCGATCACCTCGGTAAAAGCCAGCCACATCTGCGGTTGGGCGAAGATGTAGACGTAGTCGTTCGGGCCCCCCGGATGACAGGGATAGGTGGTACCAGGAACGTTCTGGCCGAGTTGATTGCCGGTTCGTGGGCGCACGGCACCAAAGCGTTGGTGGTCGCGCAAACTAACCCGGCATAGGTTAACCACAGCATCCTGCATGGAAACCTCAACCTCTTGGCCCAAGCCCGTCGTGTGGCGCTGCTGCAAAGCCGCCAGGACACCGATCACCGCATGCATACCGGTGCCGGAATCGCCGATCGACGGCCACACGTAAGTCGGCGGCCCATCCGCAAAGCCGGTCACGCTCATCGCCCCCCCCATGGCCTGGGCAATTGGCTCAAAACTCTTGAAATCAGCATAGGGGCCGTAGGTGCCGAAACCCTTGATGGTCGTGTAGATTAGGCCTGGATTGATTTCCTTCAGCACATCGTAACCCAGGCCCAAACGATCCAGCGCACCTGGCGAGAAATTCTCGACCAGCACGTCGGACTCCGAGATCAATTCCTTAAACAACCGTTTTCCCTCGTCCGATTTCAGGTTCAGGGTCAGGCTGCGTTTGTTTGCGTTGAGCACGAGAAAAAACAGGCTATCGCCATGTTCGTCCGCCATGTTCCGTCGGGCAACGTCACCGCCCCTCGGGTCCTCTAGCTTGATCACATCGGCGCCAAAGAAGCCCAAAATCTGCGCACAGGCTGGGCCGGCCTGATTGTGTGTCATATCGATGACACGGATACCGTCTAGCGCCGTATTCATTGTAAATTTCCTTCGGGGCGGTTGAAGCCAGCAGCAAGCCTAGAACAAATCCCACCCGCTGCCGCCAACTTTTAGTAAGAAATTTCACCAAACATTGCGATGCCCAGCGATGAGCCCCATACTTTCGGTCCCACCAAATTTTGGGAACCGCGTGACATGGCACTGACGATCAAGCAAATTGGACCCTGCTTTGCTGGTGAGGCCGAAGGGATAGATTTGACCGCCCCGCTGTCTGAGGGGGATGTGGCGGCCATCCATGCCGGCATGAATGAGCACGCGGTTCTAGTATTTCGAGATCAGATACTGGACAACGACCAACACCTTGCCCTTTCCCGCAGTCTTGGAGAAATCGAACCGGCGTTCGACACCAGCCTACGGACGCCCGAGGAAATTCGGCTCTCCACCAATTTTGCGGACGTTTCCAATCTCGACAAAGAAAACCAACCCTTCTCGCGAGAAGACAGGCGACGGTTGTTCTCCATGGGCAATCGGCTTTGGCATTCCGACAGCTCCTTCAAAACGGTACCGGCAAAATACTCACTCTTGTACGCGCATAAGATTCCCTCGAAAGGCGGAAACACGGAATTCGCCGATATGCGGGCTGCCTACGATGCCCTCGATGACGAGATGAAAGAACAAATCGAAGGGCTGGTTTGCGAACACTCGCAGGTTTATTCACGTGCCAAGGTCGGCTTCCATGAGTTCTCCGATGCGGAACGGGAGCGTTTCAAACCCGTCCGGCAAGTTTTGGTCCGGACCCACCCCGAAACCGGACGAAAATCGCTATATCTGTCATCCCACGCGGGATCCATCCTCGGCTGGCCAATACCGGAGGCCAATGTATTCCTGTTGGACCTGTTTGAGCACGCAACCCAACGCCAGTTCGTCTTTGTTCAAAAATGGCGGGTCCACGATCTGGTGATATGGGACAACCGGCGAACCATGCATCGTGCACGGCCGTTTCCAGCCGAAGAACGTAGAGATATGCGGCGCACCACCTTGGTTGGAGAGGGCCCAACCGTCCAGGCGATTTAGCCTCCTCAGGCTTCATAGCGCGTCTGGAACACCGGCTTCAACGAGTGCGGCCGACTGGCGTTCTGCCAACACATCCACGTCGAAATCCTCGATCAAAGCGTGGAACATCCGATACCAGTTCACCTCCGCCTTCAGGTGCAAGAATACCGAACCTAGGCCGATTGCAGCGCGATCCATAAGCACGAACTCACGCGGCGGGCGCACCCCCTCTAGACGCCTGAGCTCGGCGTGAACCTTGGCCGCCACTTCGTGACCATAGACACCGCTCTCGGTCTCGTGGATGCGGCGCGCGCGGTCTTCCATCAGGGGGGCGTAGAGGAACCGCGCCCAGTGGTTCAAAACCTCAATCAATTCACGCGAGATGTTCTCGAAGCCCCAGGCGCGATAGGCCTCGACGGTCAGGTCCTCTTCATCCCGCGCCAACCCGTGATAGAGATCGATGACGCCCTTGACGAATTTCGGTGGAAAGACGCGGATGCAACCAAAATCCAGGAGGTTCACATCACCGTTGGGCCGCATCGTGTAATTGCCCAGATGCGGGTCGCCGTGAATGACGCCGGTGTAATAGAACGGCACGTACCAGGCCCGAAACATGTTCAGAGCCACCCGGTTACGCATCTCGATATCCGGGTTCTCCTCGATGAACTGCAAAAGCGGCACACCGTCGAGCCAGGTCATCGTCAAAAGTCGGTCGGTGGAGAGCCCATCGACAACGTCCGGCACGTGCACCCCCTTCACCTCTGACAGCATCTGGCGATAAAGCGCCATGTGCCGGGCTTCTCGGGCATAGTCGAGTTCCTCACGCAGGCGCGCTGAAAGTTCCTTGTGGATCTCCGAGGTCGAGATCGCGCTGTCGTAGCGCTCATAGATCGAGAAGACGAGCTTCAACTGCCGGAGATCCGCCTCAACCGCCGACGCCATGTCAGGATATTGCAGCTTGCAGGCAAGCGCCCGGCCATCCGACCCGATCGCCCGGTGAACCTGACCAAGAGAAGCGGCCGCAGTTGCCTCGTGTTCGAAGCTGGTGAAACGTGACTGCCAATCCGTGCCAAGCTCCGTGCGCATTCGCCGTCTGACGAAAGGCCACCCCATCGACGGTGCATTCGACTGCAATTGGCGCAGTTCGTCGACATATTCACGCGGCAATGCGTCGGGAACAGTGGCAAGGATCTGTGCCACTTTCATCAGCGGCCCCTTCAGGCCACCAAGCGCCGCCTTCAGCTCCGCCGCATGCGCGCCCTTGTCCAGCTTGAGGCCAAGATAGCGCTGACCGGCGACACGAGCCGCAAGCCCGCCAACCGCGCCGGTCACCTTTGCGTATCGGCGAACCCGGCCACCGAGCGTATTGCTTTCATCATTTGCCATGAACCAAAGGATAGGGTGGAACGGCTCGGATGTCAGCGGCTAGCCGCAGCATTTGTTGCATCATGCACTGTGTTGGAGCACCCTATGCCAATGAGCGAACGGCACCCAAACCGACATGTGCGAACCTGCTACGACCATCTGGCAGGCGTGGTTGCGGTTGCCCTTACCGACGCCCTGGTCGAGCACGGTCATATTGTTCAGTCGGACCGGGATTTCGAACTGACGCCGCGCGGCGACGCATTCCTGAAGAGTATCGGTGTCGACGTTAACGGGGCCCGGGAGTCCAAACGTCTGTTTGCCCGCACCTGCCTGGACCTAACCGAACGCCGACCGCATATCGCTGGCGCCCTTGGTGCTGCGTTGCTGGCTCGCGCTTTCGAATTCGGCTGGGTCGAGCGCACGACGGGCCGCTCTCTGGCACTAACCGATAAGGGACAGCGAGAGATGAGCGGGCGGCTCGGGTTGACCCTCCCCAACACCACCAACTGATCCCTTACATAATTGGGGCCGCTGGATCCTCTCCCTCGCGCTTTTGATGCTTCCAGGGCCCGGCGTAACCGCCTGACCAATCGGGTGGCAGCTCGCAGCCCCGCGGATCATGACTGGCAAACCGGGCTGCCTCGCCGCGCACGATCCGGCCTTCGTATTCGCTCGGAATTGGATTGACCACATAGGGCATGGAATCGGCGGAGGAATAAACGTTCAACAGCAGCGGCCGCATGCGATCTGACATATTGCGGGCCGAGCCGTGGATCACCCGGCTGTTCAGCAACACGAGTGATCCGGCAGCCCCTTCCAGGCTGATCACCCGGTCTTGCCATCCGGCTGCCAGGTCCTCCTCCTGAATGCGAAGCGTCCAATTGCCGTCCTTGTCATACATCGAGTGCATCGGGCCCTCGTGTGAGCCCTTTATCGCCAAGAGAGGTCCCTGCTCTTTGTCGCAGTCCTGCAGGTAGAGACCGACCGTCATCGGGCTGTAATCCGTGTGTGGCCAGGCGGGAATATCATGATGCCAGTCGAATTTATGCCCGCCCTTGGGCCATTTGAAATTGAGCTTGGAATGATAAAATTTCACATCGGGGCCGCACACATCGGCCGCCACGTCGGCTGCCGGCGACTGACTGGCAAACTCCCAAAACGTCGGGTGATGGGTAACCGGACTGGTCAGGCGGCGCAGTCTCGGCGTGTCGGGCCCATGACCGTCCTCCAGGACGAATTTCCCGTCGTTGGCCGAAACCTTTCGGCTTGCGTCGATTATCTCGTCCATTGCGGCGCGCAATCGTTTCAGCCAACCGGCATCGATCACGTTTTCAACCACAGCCGCACCCTCGGCAAAAAATTGGTCCCGGATGGCGGCAGACATGATCTTGGTTGGATGTTTCAAGACTTCGGCTGGGAGCATGATGAAGATCTCCATAGCTGAACTGAGTAGTGATCTACGATTTTGCCATACTTTCAGAGCGTTTGTGTGGCAGAAACAGCGTGAAATCTACCAGGACTTCGCATGACCGCAAACGCCACGCCACCGCCGTCTCCTTCGCCACGACCGCATGCGGTGGCCTTCGTCTTCGTCACCGTACTGATCGACGCCATGGGTATCGGCATCATCATTCCAGTGACGCCCGATCTGATCAAAGAATTGGCGGACCTGCCGATTTCCGGAGCGGCGCTCTGGGGCGGGTATCTGAGTTTCATCTACGCCCTGATGCAGTTCGCTTTCGCCCCGGTGCTTGGAAACCTATCAGACCGATTCGGGCGGCGTCCGGTGTTGCTGGTTTCGCTCGCGGCGTTGACGGTCGATTATCTGATCATGGGTCTGGCCCCAACCCTTGTCCTGCTTTTTGTTGGCCGCCTGCTCGCCGGGATTGCCGGTGCGACCCATTCGACCGCCAACGCCTATATGGCGGATATCAGCGCTCCGTCAGAGCGTGCCAAGAATTTCGGCCTGCTTGGCGCCGCCTTCGGGGTCGGTTTCATCATCGGCCCAGTCGTCGGGGGTGTGGTTGGTGAGATTGGCACCCGGGCACCGTTTTTCGCCGCCGCCGGGCTTGCCGCAGCGAATTTTCTTTACGGTGCCGTTGTGTTGCCGGAAACCTTACCCGCTGATAAACGCCGCGTCTTCGCCTGGCGTCGAGCCAATCCGCTGGGCGTCGCCCGGCAGATCGCGAAATCCCCAACCGTTACCTGGTTTTTCGCCGCGTACTTTCTTTTTACGCTCGCTCACTTTGTTTACGCCGCCATCTGGGCCTATTACGCCAAAGAGGTGTTTAGCTGGTCGAACGCCGAGGTCGGTCTGTCGCTGGCCGCTGTTGGCGTCGGGTTCGCCGTCGTCCAGGGCTGGTTGATCCGCTACATGTTGCCCAGATGGGGAGAGGCACGCACGACCCTGGCAGGTTTCATCTTCAGCATCATCGGTCTGGTCGCCGTCAGTTTCGCCACCGAGGGCTGGGTGATTTATCTGTTCATCCCCGTCATGGCCCTCGGCGCGGTGGTCACCCCCGCCCTAATCGCCTTGATGGCGAACCGGGTGAGCGACGACGCCCAGGGCGAGTTGCAAGGCGCATTGACCAGCGTCGCCGGCATCACACTGATCCTCAGTCCCTTGATCATGACCCAATTGTTTGCATTCTTCTCAGGCCCAGAAACCCCGATCTACTTCCCAGGCGCACCGTTCTTGGTGGCCGCAATCTTAATGCTGGCAGCTTTGGTGCCGTTCGGTTTGGGGTTGAGGCGAGAGCCGCGAAAATAGAGATCAACGTTATACATTTTCGAAATTCAGAGGTGCGAGCGGAGCGAGCCTCGAAAGACGCATGTCGCCAACACCCTGCGGCCTTCGAAGTCCTCCCGCCGGTCCGGCACCGCAGGATGACGAAGATCAATGGTAATCTTGTATCGGTATTCTCGAAACTCTACCCGTCGTTCAAATGACAGGCGGCGTGTCGGCCCGGGGCGATCTCCCGGAGGATCGGTTGCGATTCGGCACAAAGCTTGGTCGCGAACGGGCACCGTGGGTGGAAGTGGCAACCCGACGGCGGGTCGATCGGCGACGGGATCTCGCCCTTTACCGGCTCAAAGGTCCGGCGACGCGCGTCCAGCCTCGGCACCTCTGCCAAGAGCGCCTTTGTATAGGGGTGGTTCGGTTCCTTGAACAACGCCTCGGTCGTCGCAATTTCGACCACACGGCCGAGATACATAATCACCACCCGATCGCTCAGATGCTCGACGACACCAAGATCGTGACTGATGAACAGATAGGTGAGATTCAAATCCTCGCGCAGTTTCATGAACAGGTTCAACACCTGCGCCTGGATCGATACGTCGAGGGCAGCCACAGACTCGTCGCACACCAAAAACTCCGGATTGACCGCCAGGGCCCGCGCTATGCCGATACGTTGACGCTGGCCGCCTGAGAATTGGTGCGGATATCGACGAATGAAATCCGGGTCCAGACCAACCCGCAGCATCACCTGTTTCACGTACTCTTCGGCGCCATTCTTGTCGACGACGCCATGCACGACCGGCGCCTCACCGACAATATCCATGACCCTGAGACGTGGGTTCAGCGAGCTCATCGGGTCCTGGAAGATCATCTGGATCTTCAGAGCCGCGTCACGCGCCTCAAGTCCAGTCATCTCATTCATCGCCTTGCCACGGAAAGAGACCATGCCGTCGCTCGGCTGATGCACGCCGGCGACCACCCGACCAAGGGTTGACTTGCCACACCCAGACTCGCCGACCAGCCCCACCACTTCACCATCGGCAATCGACAGCGATACGTCATCGACCGCGTAAACGGTTTCTTCACGTACGTCCGCACCCAGTTTCTGGGCAATCTTGCCGGCAAGATCGAGATGTTTGACGAACCGTTTAGAGATCCCGCGCAGATCGACAATTGAGGTTTCACCGCCGGGGTTTTCCGAAGCACTCATGCCGGCACCTCCGCCAGTTCATCCAGGTGCGGATGATGACACCGCAGCAATCGGTGACCGCCATCGGGTTTGGTAACATCCGGCGCCGTCTCGCAAGCCGCATCGGCGCGTGGGCAACGGGTCTTAAAGGCGCATCCAGGTGGTAAATTCAACAAGGACGGCGTCATGCCTGGAATTTGCTCCAATGGCTTGCCGCGTTTGTTACGCGACGGCACCGAACCGATCAGGCCGTGCGTATAGGGATGCAGCGGCTTGTCGAGAACATCGTCGACCGAGCCATGTTCGACCAATCGTCCGGCATACATAACCGCCACCTCGTCGGCCAATCCGGCAACGACCGTCAGATCGTGGGTGATCCAGATCATCGCTGTCCCGGTTTCCTTACAGAGCTTCTGCGCTTCGTAGAGGATTTGGGCCTGAATAGTCACATCAAGGGCCGTGGTCGGCTCGTCAGCGACGATCAGATCCGGCTTGTTCAAGAGCGCGATCGCGATGGACACGCGCTGTCGCATGCCACCGGAGAATTGATGCGGGTACGCCTTCAGGCGCTCGTCCGGCGACGGGATGCCGACCTGCCCAAGCGCATCGCGGGAGCGTTGGCGAGCCTCATCGCGGCTGACATTTTCATGCGCCTGGATCGCCTCAATCATCTGGGTGTCGATGCGCAGTACCGGGTTCAGCGTCATCATCGGGTCCTGGAAGATCATGGCGATCTGATTGCCGCGCAGTTGCTGCCAGCGATCTTCGGACGCACCGACCAGGTCTTCGCCGCGAAACTTGATGTGTCCACCAGCGATCCGCCCCGGCTCATCGACCAGTCCCATAATCGAGAAGCCGGTGACGGTCTTGCCTGAACCAGACTCACCGACCAGCCCCAATACTTTGCCCGGCTGGACCGAGAAACTAACCTCGTCCACCGCCTTGACGACGCCAGCCTTGGTGAAAAAATAGGTTTGAAGATTCTCGACGTCGAGCGTCGGAACCGAGCCGTTACTACCCGCCATGATGCCTCTTATTTCGCCAGTCTTGGGTTCAACACGTCGCGCAAGCGGTCACCGACCAAATTGATGCTGACAATGGTGAACAGAAGTGCCAGGCCAGGGAAAATGCTGATCCAGTAATGGCCCGAATGGATGTATTGGAACCCATTTGAGATCAGGCTGCCAAGCGACGGTTCGGTCTGCTCCATACCGATGCCGAGAAACGATAAGGTCGCCTCCAGCGCGATCGCATGCGCCGTCTGCATGGTGCCGACCACGATGAGTGGCGCTAAGACGTTCGGAAACAGATGGCGATACAGAATGCGGGCTTTCGAGAGCGCCAGGCATTGGGCGGATTCGATGTATTCTTTGCGCCGCTCGACCAGGGCGGAGCCTCGAACCGTTCGCGCATAATAGGCCCACTGCACGACAATCAGAGCGAACAAGGTCTTATCTACGCCTTTGCCGAGCGTCACCAGCAGGACCAGCGCGATCAGGATGGCGGGAAAACTGAGTTGCATGTCGACCAATCGCATGATCACGCTGTCAACCCGTCCACCGGCATAGGCTGCGATCAAACCAACGACCACGCCAATTGCTAGCGCTACGACGGCGCTGCCGATGCCAATGCCGAGACTTATGCGCAGGCCATAGATCATCCCGCTCAAAAGATCCCGCCCGGACCCGTCGGTGCCCATATGGGCAATCTGACCGGACTGCATCACAGCCCCTGGCGCCATGGTTTTGTCCGCGACCGTTACGATACTGAGGTCATAAGGATCGGTCGGCGCGATCAGCGGCGCGAAAACGGCAATGAAAACAATTGCAAGCACCACAAAGGCGCTCACGACGGCAATCTTGCTTTCCGTGAAATCGGATACGAACCTCTGAAACGGGGTCTCTACGCCCTCGCTTCCCTGGCCGGCAGAAGCAACTCCAGCGTCTTCGTTAATCACGGTCATGCCTTCATCTCCTGCAAGCGGACCCTCGGATCCAATATCGAGTAGAGAATATCGACAACGAGATTGATGATGACGAAGAGGAATACGATGATTGTCAGGTATGCCACGATCACCGGCCGGTCGAGCAATCCGATCGAGTCGATCAGAAGCTTGCCCATACCGGGCCATGCGAACACAGTTTCGGTGACGATCGAGAACGCGACCAAGCCACCAAACTCAAGTCCGATCACGGTAACAACCGGGATCATTATGTTCTTCAGGACATGAACCAGAATGATGCGATTACGGCTGACGCCCTTGGCGCGCGCAAACTTGATGTAATCCTGATGGATCACTTCCTTGGTTCCGGCGCGCGATAATCGGATCACAAGAGCCAGTTTGAACAGAGACAGATTAATCGCCGGCATCAATAGGTGCCGAATGCCATCCCAGGAGGTGAAACTCACCTCTAATCCAAAGATCTCCGAGGTCTCCCCTCGCCCGGTCGACGGCAACCAGCCCAACATCACGGCGAACAACATCATCATCATGATGCCGACCCAGAATGTCGGTAAACTGAAGCCGAGTATCGATCCCGTCATGATCGATTTGGCGGCTACCGAATCCGGTTTAAGCCCAGCCCACATGCCTAATGGTATGCCCAGGACGACAGCCAATAAGAGCGCGAAAAGCGCAAGCTCCATCGTCGCCGGCATTCGCTCTAGGATCAAAAGAAGGGCCGGTTCCTCGAATATGAAGGATTCGCCAAGGTCGCCCTGCAAGGCCTTGCCCAAGAAACGCAGGTATTGAATGTGAAACGGTTTATCGAGACCGAGGGCCGCGATCGCACGCTCACGATCCTCCTCATCGGCCTCATCGCTGATTAGGATGTCAACCGGGTCGCCGATGACGAATACACCGGAGAAAACCAGGAAGGACATAAAGAAGACCACGACCGCAGCCTGCATGAGCCGTCTGATGATGAATACCGTCATCGTTCACCAATAGATCGTTGCGTAGCGCGTATGCAAAATGGGGTGGCCCGCGACGCGGACCACCCCGATTGATTTGGACAGATCACTCCTTGACCAGATCCAGTCCGACCGTGCGCTCATCGGCACGGGCGTTGTATTTTAGGCCCGGACGGGTTGCCCAGGTGTTGACCTGATAGTGCAGCGGGATGATGCCTTGATCCTCGCCGATGCCGATCTCGGTCGCCTTGGCGAGCAGGGTTCCCCGCTCTTTGTCGTCAACCGTGGCCAACGCCTTCAACAGCACCTCATCCATCATCGGGTTGGCGTGACGCCCACGATTGGAGGCACCCATGCCCTTGGACTTGTCATGCGTCGCGAGCAAGGACTTCAGCGGAGAAGACGACTCGCCCGTGCCCGAACCCCAACCGACCAGCACGAAGCTGAATTCCGGCGATTTGTTCGGGCCGCCTTTGGAAGCACGCTTGAAGTAGACGTTCTTCGGCATGGTCACGACCTTGGTCGGGATACCATTGCGGGTCAGCATTTGCGCCACCGCCTCACAGATCCGGGCATCGTTGATGTATCGATCGTTCGGGCCGTGAATGGTCAGGCCAAATCCATCGCCCCAACCGGCAGCCGCCAGCAGCTTCTTGGCACCTGAGGGGTCATACTCTTGCGGCCGCATTTTCTCGGAGCGACCGAAGAACCCTTCTGGCAACAACTGCCCAGCCTTAATCGCAACACCTTCCATGACTTTGTCGACGATCTCGTCGCGATTGATCATCATCGAGATTGCCTTACGAACCCGTGCATCCTTCAGCGGGTTCTTGTCCAACGGATTGCCGCTCTTGTCGGTAACAAAGGGCGACTTGTCCCGGAACTGGTCCATGTGCAGGTAGATGACGCGGTTGGACACGCCGCTGCTCAACGAGACGCGCTTGTCTTTGCTGAGGGCGCCGATGTCAGAGGTCGGCACGTTGTCGATCATATCAACATCGCCAGCAAGCAACGCTGCGGTCCGAGCCGGTTCGGACTTAATGAACTTGAAGGTCATCTTGTCCCACGGCTGGGCGAGCGGCCCCTTGTAGCCATCGTACTTTTCCAGCACCAGGCTGTCGCCCTTGCGCCATTTGACGAACTTGTATGGGCCGGTACCGATCGTGGCGGTACCATTGTTGAAATCCTTCGCCTTGAGACCCATGTTGGCGCTGCCGCCGGAACCCTTGACGTCGCTCGATATCACCATGATCGAGGTCATGTCGTTCGGCATCAACGGGTAAGGCTTCTCGGTAACAATATGAACTGTGAAGTCATCGATTTTCTTGACCGACTTGCCCTTGGTATACGTGCGGAACGACGAGTTGCCGCCGGTATAGCCATCAGCGCGCTTGAACGAGAAGATAAAATCGTCGGCAGTGAAGTCGCTACCGTCGTGGAATTTCACGCCCTTGCGCAGCTTGAACTCCCAAGTTGTGTCGTTGATCGCCTTCCACGAGGTCGCGAGACGCGGAATCAATCCGTCCATCTTCGGGCCCCAATCGACCAGACGGCCGAAAATCTGACCCAACATGGCGTTGTTCGGGCCGAGGTTGTGGAAGTATGGATCCATCGAAGATGGCTCCGAGCGGATGCCAAGCTTGGCGCTGTCGGCCATAGCCGCGCCCGATACCATGGTGGCAGCGACAGCCGCCAAGCCGATGCGGGTAAATTTACTCATTTGTGTCTCCCTGTCCGTCTTTCTGTCCGTCATTGCGGATCATTTGAAGCCCAATCTTCAAGCATGAGCCGGAAGCATGCCGGCCGCCACTTTGGCGCAAATCCGCCGCTGGGGCAATGCTTGCTATCCCGGATTTCGGTCACAAGCAACTCGACTTTTGACGTCGCTGCAACCGTCGCTTAGTTTTTGCGTCTTCGCCGTGTAGAAAAACCATCCTGGCGCCCCCTAATTCTTACCTATTCGGACCGAGTCGCAATGGCCCCAAACGCCCCTTCAACTCCACCTGAGACGGCCGTAAATAGTGTCGTCACCCACCCAGTCGAGCTTAGTTCGCCCGATATCGAGCCCTACAAGTCTGGCAACTCGGGTGTTGAGTATTTTACAACCTTCGATTCGGGCAAGACCGGACCGCATGCGCTGATAACCGCCGTGACGCATGGCAACGAGCTTTGTGGAGCGATCGCGCTCGACCTGCTTTTTCGACGTGAACTCCGCCCAAAGCGGGGGCAATTGACCTTTGGCTTCTGTAATGTCGAAGCGTACCAATCCTTCGACCCGCGCTATCCGACCCTGTCGCGCTTCATTGACGAAGATTTGAACCGGGTTTGGGCCCAGGACGTCCTGGATGGCGACCGCGATACCGCCGAAACCCGGCGCGCACGCCAGATCCGCCCTCTGCTGGAGACAGTCGACTTTCTACTCGACATACACTCCATGCAGAACGATACGACCCCACTGATGCTTTGCGGGCCGCTCGATAAGGGGCGCGCTTTCGCAAAGTCACTGGGATATCCCGAATACATCGTATCCGACGAAGGCCACGCCGCCGGCAAGCGCATGCGAGACTACGGGGGGTTTTCCGAAGCCACCGATCCCCGCAACGCGTTGCTGGTCGAATGCGGTCAACATTGGGCCAAAGGAAGCGACGAGGTCGCACTGGAATCCGCGCTGCGGTTTCTATTGGCAATTGATTTGGTTGATCCAGATACTGTCGCATCACTCTTGATGACCGAGGCTGAGCCGGCGCAGAAACTGATTGAGATCACCCACGCGATCACCGTCGAAACAGACGATTTCGAGTTTGCGGGAGATTTTTCAGGCATGGAGATGATCGCGAAAGCAGGCTCTCCGCTGGCCCGAGATGGTGACCGGTCAATCACCACACCCCATGACGATTGCGTTCTCATCATGCCCTCACGACGCCTTGGCAAGGGACAGACGGCAGTGCGTCTAGGCCGTTTGATTGGCTGACGACAACGCTGCACACTCCAAGGTTGGGTCCACCAAGACTGATCGCGACACTCTGCGCAATCAGCCGCTTGGAAATCCTGGCGGTTCGCTTTGGCTCGGCCTCGCCATCGGCGCGCTTGGGGGTGCCCTTTTCGCATTCCTGAAGCTACCGCTCGCCTGGATGCTCGGCGCCATGGTGTTCACAACCTTCGCCTCGATCTCCGGCGTGCAGATTAGCCTGCCTCACTGGCTCCGCACCTCAATGATCGCCATTCTCGGCGTGATGATTGGCAGTGCTTTTTCGCCTGACCTGATTGACCAGTTGGATCGTTGGGCGGTTTCCATCGCCGGGCTGTTAGTTTACGCGATCCTCGCCGGCGCGATGGTTCTCGTATATTTGCGGAAAGTCGGCGGCTACGACCCGGTCACGGCCTATTTTTCCTCCTCCCCCGGTGGCTTGAACGAGATGGTGATCGTCGGCCGGGAGATGGGTGGCGACGACCGGATCATCGCCTTGACCCAGGCCTCGCGAATTCTACTGACGGTGATGACCATCCCGTTCATGTTTCGCCTCCTCGGCGACTATGACCCACCTCCGGGCCTGCTGCCACGCGGCGCCAGCATCAATTTGCCGATGTCGGAATGGCTGCTGCTCGGCGGCTGTGCCGTCATCGGGCCCTTCCTCGCCAAATTGATACGACTGCCGGCTGCGTCCCTAACCGGTGCGATGTTTTTGAGCGCTACGGTGCATATCGCCGGTTGGTCAGAAGGCTCTCCGCCGAGTATCCTGGTCGCACTTGCTCAAGTTGTGCTGGGTACCGGTGTCGGATGCCGGTTTTCGGGCACGGACGTGCGCGAAGTGGTCCGCGTCGTGCGCCTTTCTCTCGGCTCGACCACCCTCCTGATCGCCTCCGCCGTCGCTGCCGGGCTGATCATGGAACAGATCACGGGCATACCCTGGTACATGCTGGTCTTAGCCTATGCGCCTGGCGGTCTCGCCGAGATGAGCCTTGTGGCGCTTGGGATTGGCCAGGACATCGCTTTCGTTGCGACCCACCATCTGTTCCGAATCTCGATCGTGGTAATTTTGGCGCCCTTGGCGTTTCGTCTCATGCGTCGAGGTCTTTGACAATTGATTGGCAATTCTTGGCGATACAATTCTCAAGGATCGCAGAGAAACGTCGTCATGACCCAGCGCTGGCCGCGGCTGAGTGGCAGGGCCTCATGCAATATTGAACAAGAGAATATCACCGCCCCACCGGCTGACGGCTTGAAGCGGTGCCGTCCGTATTCTGGGAACACCAACTCGCCACCATCAAAATCCGCATTCAGATTGAGCGACATTGGGAATCGTCGCTGATGTTCTGCCCTCAAGTTATCGCGGTGCGGACCGAAAAAATCACGCCGTTCCGGCACATAAGACAACACCGTGAACGCCTCAAACTTGAGCGGTTGGCGGAAGTGAAACACCTTTTCGAACTCCGGGGCGACGCGCGCACCTAGCGTCGATGCGATGGCCCGCTTCATTTCCGGGTTCTGCACCACGTGTTCACGGTTTCGCTTAACCGTCGGATCGGCAACGTTTTCGAACCCGGTATTCACCATGCCTTCCTGGTGATCCGCCTTCCAATCGTCGATGAGTTTTAGACACAGCTCTGGCGGCAGCAGGTTCTCCAACATCATGACCGGAGGCGCCTGGCGCTTGACATACACCTCCGGCACCGGCTCCGCGTGCCAGGCCTCAACCACGGAAATCATGCGGTTTATCGCCTCGGGACCAGCTTCATCCCCCGCGTCACTACTGATACTAGCGAGGACCCGCTGGTTCGGGTCCAGAACATAGATCGCCGCCACCCGTGGTCCGTCTTGGCGAGCCGGTACAACTGCGGAAAGGGTTTGTCCATCAGTGTCGACGAAACGGATACCGGAAACGATGTCATCGAGTTCGTCGGGCATGGCGGCCGGGCCGATCAGATAGGTCTCGCAGCCCGTCTCGGCCAGAGACTCTAAGTTTCCGGCCAATGCACGTAGCCAAGCCCCAACGACCGGTGCTGACCAATCCCGAGCAGCGATTACCAGAAGCGGGCCACCGCCAACTTCGAAATAGAATATTCGGCGCAGTCCATCCGCATCCGGCAGCCCAAAATTCGGGAACCGGTCTCCGGTCTGAAGGATGCTTCCATCCGGCGCCAAAGGATTTGATCCAGTTCGAGAGAGCTCAGCCCTCGTTCTGGATTTGCTCCTGTGCGACGCTCATCAGCTCGCCAAGTTTGTGACGAATGCGGTGCTCGGACAGGTCAGCGTCCGTGCCCTCTACACTTGTCATGACAAAGCGAACCACATCGTCGTCCCCAGCCTCTTCCATGTCTGCCATCACCACCTGCTTGGCATAGGCTTCGGCGTCTTCACCGGATTTGGACAGGAAATTCTCGGCCACCCAAAGGCCAAGCAGCTTGTTGCGCCGCGCCATAGCCTTGAAGCGAAGCTCTTCCTCGCGCGCGAAGTTACGTTCCTCGCCTTTCTTGCGCCCATCAAAACCGCTCATATTCGCGGATCTCCCAATAGCTTGTGTGTAACTTAGCGTCGTCACTCTAACACGACATCAACATGTTCACGGCAGTGATAGCGCATCCCCCGCAGCTTGCAAATGGCTTCCGCGCAGGTTAGCAAGCCCCCATGTGCACCATTGTAATCCTTCGCCGTCCGGAACACGACTGGCCAGTCCTGATCGCGGCCAATCGAGACGAAATGTCCGACCGCCCCTGGCGTGCGCCGGGCCGCCACTGGCCGGAGCGCCCGGAGATCGTCGCTGGCATGGACGAACTCGCGGGCGGGTCCTGGCTCGGCATGAATGATCATGGGATGACGGCCGCGATCTTAAACCGAGAGGGTTCGCTCGGTCCGGCGGACGGCAAGCGATCTCGTGGTGAGCTGGTACTAGACGCCCTCGACTTCGCTGACGCGATCGAGGCTGCCGGCATGCTCAGCCAACTCGAGCCAACGGCCTACCGCCCGTTCAACATGGTGCTGGCCGACAATCGTGATGTCCTGTGGCTGCGCAACCGGGCGGAAGACGGACCCGGACATTTGGAAGTCACCCCTTTGCCAGACGGCCTTTCCATGCTTACGTCTCGCGAATTGAATGACATTAAATCGCCGCGCATCGCCCACCACCTCGGCTTATTTGCCGCTGCGGAGACACCGGACCCGGAAACCGGTGACTGGATGCACTGGCGCGGCCTTCTGGGACGAGTTTCAGAGACCGAGGACCCGGGTGACGGTATGACCATCCGCACGGATCATGGCTTTGCGACAATCAGTTCTTCTTTGATTGCTCTCCCGGCCCCGGGCCTTGGTCAACCGATCTGGCAATTCGCCGACGGCCCGCCTGATACCCACGATTATCACCCTATCAATGACCCTGCATTGGCTGTTGGGTGAGCCTATTTCGCCCACATTGTTTTTGCGGTCGCGAATTGCTATAGGGTCATCGCTGGGACGCACGGCAATCCCCGCGCTCCACTTTCATCGGGGTCGAGACCCCCGGCCCGCTTGCTGGGCCGCGAACGGGCGATCTTTCATGGCGAGACGCAGAAAACTTTACGAAGGCAAAGCCAAGGTCCTGTACGAAGGTCCCGAGCCCGGGACTATCATTCAGTACTTCAAAGACGACGCCACCGCGTTCAACAACAAGAAACAGGGCGTTATTACTGGCAAGGGCGTGCTGAACAATCGGATCAGCGAGTTTCTGATGACCCGTCTGACCGAAATCGGCATTCCAACCCACTTCGTGCGCCGGCTCAATATGCGTGAGCAGTTGGTACGCGAGGTCGAGATCATCCCGGTCGAGGTTGTGATCCGAAACATCGCCGCCGGATCAATCGCCAAGCGTTTCAATCTGGAAGAGGGGACACCGCTTCCCCGCTCAATTGTTGAGTTTTACTACAAATCGGACGAACTGAATGATCCGATGATCGCCGAAGAACACATCACAGCCTTCGGCTGGGCCATGCCCCAGGACATCGACGATATGATGGCCTTGTCACTGCGCGTGAATGACTTCCTCACCGGTCTCCTGCTTGGGGTTGGGCTACGCTTGGTCGACTTCAAGCTCGAGTTCGGTCGGTATTACACCGAAGACTCGGTACAAATCGTTCTGGCGGATGAAATCAGCCCGGACAACTGCCGGCTCTGGGATATCGAGACCAACGAAAAGATGGACAAAGACCGCTTCCGCCGCGACCTCGGCCGGGTCGAGGAAGCTTATCAGGAAGTGGCGCGCCGGCTCGGCGTCTTGCCCGAAGCCGGCCCGATGGACCTCAAGGGTCCGAAGGCGATGCAATAGGCTAGCATTCCAGTTGATCACACTCGTGCGAAAGAGAAATCCATGAAGGCGACGGTTCACGTCACGTTGAAGACCGGGGTGTTGGATCCCCAAGGCAAGGCGATCGAGCATGCTCTCGGCAATCTCGGTTTTGATGGGGTCGAGCAAGCGCGCCAAGGTAAGTTCATAGAGCTTGAGCTGGCCGATACCGACGTTGATACCGCACGGGCTCGCGTCACGGATATGTGCGAGAAGCTACTCGCCAACACCGTGATCGAAAACTATTCGGTCCAAATTGAGACTTAACCTGTAACGCCTAGTTCAGCCGCTTGTTGCTGAGCTTGCGTTCGATATAGGCGAGCACCTGCTCGCGCTTGCGTCCGCCGCCATCAAGCGCCATCTTGAACAAGCGCGACGCTTCGTTTTCGGGTTCCGGCGCCGGAACCCCAATTTCTTCATAGGCGGCACGGCGCGCTTTTTCCATGACCTCCGGAGAGATCCTGGCACGCGCCTCTCGTAACATTTGCTTCAGCTTTTTGCGTTCGTCCATGGCATCACCCGGTGATAGCCGACCAAGTTTCGCCCGCCGGCTACTCCTCAACACGATCGTATGGCTTCGAGGTAAAGACTGCGGCCAACATATTGTCCTGAACTCGGGTCACGATCGCTTCCGCAGAGCCATTCATTTTAAAATCGCCCCGCTCCACTTGTATCTCAAAGCGAAATTTCTGCCCCTTGATCAACAGATCCTTATCAAAAGGGTCCAGTACAAATCCCTTTTTGTTGAATTCCTTCACATTGAAAGTGAAACTGTCGAATTTCACGCTTCCGCGAGACTCGATTTTGCCTTTGGCTGTAACACTCCTAAAACCCTGAGCTTTAGTCGGGCCTGAGTTTTTCTTGGTACTAGCGGATTTCAAAAAGTCAAACATGAGGTTTCTTCGCACAAAGTATCAACCGTATTCACATTAGAATATAATCGTCATCCGCCATAATGCCAACCAGATTGGCAGGAATCTGGCGAGTCGGATGAAAATTTCCACCGCTCAATTGGGGATAACGAAATCGATGACAATGTTTCATGAAGGCCAGCGCGCCCTTCAAGACCGCTACGAGGGACGACATGTCGCCGACCGTCTAGAACAACACAGGCGGCATAGTGAATTTTCCGATGATGATCGGCAATTCATTGAAAACGCTGCATTTTTCTTCCTGGCGAGCACCTGGGGAGACAGCGTTGACTGCTCAATAAAAGGCGGAACCCCCGGGTTCGTCCAGGTGATCGGGCCAAAGGAATTGGTCTGGCCGGACTACGACGGAAATCGGATGTACCGCAGCCTAGGCAATATCGTAAAAAATCCTGCTGTCGGCCTGCTTTTTGTGCAATTCGACGGATCTGAAACCAAGCTCCGAATCAATGGGCGGGCGCGAATCGAAGATAGCTCCCCGATTTTGAGCGATTTCGTTGGTGCAAAACGGCTTATCCATGTAACCGCTGAGCATATCTATCCCAACTGCCCGCGTTATCTCCCGCAGATGGAGACGATCGAGTTATCTCCCTATGCGCCTCGCAAGGGCCACGTACCGCCGGAGCCGGACTGGAAGTCACGTGATTACATCCGGGACGCCCTGGATCGCGAATAAGATCCATCTCGTTTATACGTAACGAACGAAGATTGCATCTCGGTGCTCGCCATGGCCTATTGCGGCCCCTGTTAAACCAATCACAGAGATCAACCCATGCCCACATCCTCCGAGACCACGGCCATCGTTACCGGAGCTGCAGCGGGAATTGGCCGCGCGATCGCCGAGCGCCTTGCCCGTGACGGGCACCGTGTGGCCGTGGCTGACAAAGATCTCGCTGGCGCAGAAGCCGTGGCCACCACAATCGAACAAAACGGTGGTACGGCCAGTGCCGTCGAGGTCAACGTGAAGGACAAGGGATCGATCCTTGCTATGGTCGATACTGTGATCGGGTGGTATGGGCAGATCGATGTATTGGTCAGCAACGCCGGCATCATGGACCGCGCGCCGTTCCTGGAGATGAGCGAGGACTTTTGGCACCATGTGCTCGACACCAACCTGACGAGCACCTTCCAGTGTGGCCAGGCGGTCGCCAAGCAGATGGTCGCACAAGGGTCTGGCGGCCGGATCGTGAATACGGCCTCCAACTCTGGCATATTCGGCGGGCGTGGCCGGGCAGCCTACGGCGCCAGCAAAGCCGGCATCATCAACCTCACCCAGACGATGGCGATCGAACTTGCGGAGCACAATATCCTGGTCAACGCCGTCGCGCCTGGCCCGACCCTAACCCAGGTTCAAACCAGCGACGTGCTTCCCGATTCAGTCAAAGGACGCATGCCGCTCGGCCGCTTCGGCAGACCAGAAGAAATCGCTGCCGTTGCGTCATTCCTCTGCTCCGCCGACTGCAGCTTCGTCACCGGCCACACCTATGCGGCAGACGGCGGCTTCACAGTCTCTGGCATGCTGGAAGGCTAAGGTTCAACGCTCGCCCGGCTGCTTAGTCCGGCGATGGGTTGGACGCACGACGATTTCAGTGACACAGGCGCGCGGGTCCAATTGCGCCACGAAGACGACGAGATCACCGATATCTTCTGATTGAACCAGCCGATCCACGTCGTCCTGCGGGACGGTCACCGGTCGCTGGTCCAGGATCGGGGTTGCGACCTCGCCAGGGCAGAGCGCGCAGGCACGGATACCGTTGTTCCCCTCCTCTTGGTTCAGAGTATCGTTCAGCGCCATTACCGCATGCTTGGAAGCACCGTAAGCAGGCCCAGCGACCGAGGAATAGAACCGGCCGGCCAGCGAGGATGTCGTCATGATCAATCCATCGGCCTGCTTTCGCATGATCGGCAATACCGCGCCGGCACAATTGTAGGCGCCCTTCACGTTGACATCGATCAGCTCGTCCCAACCATCGAACTCAGCCTCGGCCCAACTCCGCGGTGTCAGGTTGATGCCGTGGTTATTGAACAGGATGTCGATCCGGCCGTGACGGCCCTCAATCCGCTTGGCAATGGCGAACATTGAGGGACGATCACTGGCGTCGCCGGTCTCCACGGCCGCCTCACCACCTGCATTTGTTATAACGGCCGCCACTTCATCGAGCGGGGTTTGCCGCCGCCCGGTCAGAACCAGCTTGCATCCGGCTTCAGCGAGCTTAATCGCGGACTCGCGCCCCATGCCGGTACCTGCGCCCGTGACCCAAGCCACCATTCCCTCTAAGCTGCGCATACGAAGCTCTCTTTCCTGAAAACATTGCGGAATAACTGATGAACGGCCTCATGCCGAAATCCGGGCCGAAATCCGGACCATCAGTCCAGACCTTTGGTATAAAGCGCCGAGGCGGAGATCGGAAGACCTTGCAACAATGACCGACCTGTCCACCCGCATTTCCCTTATGACCCGTCGCTGGAAGGCCCTGCCCGGGAACGTACGCGGATCGATCTGGCTCATGGGCGCCTCGCTCCTCTTCGCGATCATGGCCGCCGGTGTCAAATTCGTCGGCCAACGCATCCCGGTTCTCGAGATCCTATTTTTCCGCCAGCTTTTCGTGATCATGATCCTGACACCCAAGATCGCGTCAAATTTTCCAGGCATATTCATAACCCCGCGTTGGCGCATGCATCTGGCCCGCGTCTGCTGTTCCTTCGTTGCCATGTCGACTGGGTTCACAGCGATCGTCCACATGCAATTGGCCGAGGCCACAGCGATCAGTTTCTCCCGCGGCTTCTTCACGACAATTCTCGCGGTATTGGTCCTGCACGAGATTGTCGGCCCCAGACGGTGGGGTGCCACTGCTGTCGGATTTATCGGTGTGCTGATCATTGTCCGGCCAAGTCCGGAGAATTTAAATGAATATGCTTGGTTGGGCCTGATCTCAGCGGTCTTCGTCGCTGTTATCATGGTCCTAACCCGGATCCTGTCGCAGAAGGATCCGCCAACCACGATCATGGCCTATCAATCCTTGCTGTTGACCGGCGTCCTGGCCCCGCCGGCCTACTACTACTGGATCCTGCCGACGTTCGAAGAGCTGGCGCTTATGGCGGGGATCGGCGGCGTGATGGCAGTCGCCCAATACGCCAACATCAAAGCCTACCAAAACGGGGAAACAACAGCGATCCAGCCGATGGAGTACGGTCGGTTGCTGTTCGCAGGATTTCTTGGGTACGTGCTATTTCAAGAAATTCCATCCGCATGGGCCGCCGCCGGATCGGTCGTGATTATAGCGGCGGGCGTCTACACCATGCATCGAAACCGCATTCGCCAAAGCGAACCGGCACACCCGCGCGCGCCGGTGCCACCGCCTGACGCATGAGAACTGTTACTTCCTCGGCAGAAGAGCTTCGAGTGTCGTTTCGACAATTCTGCGATAGGTCCCGTCTGACTTCATGGCGGAGAGCGACGAGGCTACGGGACCTACCAGATCGGCATGCTTTTTGTGCAAGTACATGAACATTGCGCGTTTGGCCAATGGCGGCTCTTGGGCGCGCGCTTCGATGCCCATTTGTTGCGCATGCCACGTCCCCTGCCATCGCTCGTGCAGAACAAAATCAGTTCGACCCTTGGACAGCAACTCAAAGAGTTGCCGGTTCGACTTGACGCGCAAAACCGCCGGATGCTCGGTCAAGTTATTCTGGAAGATTTGCCAACCATTAATGTATGCGATGTCGTAGTTCGACAACGCTCCCCAAGCATCAGTGGTGATCGTGTGGCGAGACGAGAAAGCAACAAAATCGTTCACGATAATCTTTTCCGGAACCCGAAGGAGGTTCGGATACTTTTTCTCCAAACCCTTCACCCGCAGCCCAACACCGTCATCAATACCTTGGTCAGCGCTCACCAGACTGCGGGCCGACGACTTGTACACCACGACCTCCGCCTCCAGGTCTAGTCGGCGGAAAACCTCACGGACGACTTGGTTGAGAAACCCGGTCTGACCGGCGTTCGTAATCGGAGGTCCACTGGCGATGTTGATCGTCAATTTTCCCGCCGCGTTCCCGGGTGATACACCGACCAAGATCGACGCAAGTGCCAGAAACGAAAATATCCACCGCAAATTCATGAGCTTAGCCACAGCAGATTGCCCGGATAACAATGAAGTCAGCTTAAAATAATCAATTACTGCCGTATAAAAATAAATAAGAGCTAATACGTAGCGCCAATCCTCGTAGTTTTGATGACTATTACTACCGACCCTTAATCATTTGGGCGAGAGCACTTCGATCTGCTTTTCCAGTACCACCGGCCGGCAGTTCTTGGAGCACGTGGATTTCGTCAGGCAACTTGTAGCGCTCCAATCGCTCGGCCGCCCAGGCCATTAGCCGTGCCGGTTCAAGGGCGCGGCCAGCCCGAGCCACCACGGCCAAATGCAGAGCCTCACCTCGCGCTTCGTCTGAGACCCCGGCCGCAAGCGCTCCCACCACATCTTCATTTTCCAGAAACAGGGATTCAATTTCTAACGGCGCAATTTTGTTGCCGCCTCGAATGACCAGATCTTTCGCCCTGCCAACCAGTTCAAGAGCGCCATCGGCGCGCGCGCGGACCAAGTCTCCAGTTCGAAAATACCCGTCAAGGAACGCCTTCTCGGTATCCCCCGGCGCATCCAGATATCCGAGCATTCCCCAGGGCGAGCGGATCAACAATTCGCCATCTTCGCCAATCCTATGGTCGATGCCCAGCCCAGCGTGCCCGATAGTTCCGGCAAGCAGGTCATACTCACCAGGCTGTACGAAAAAGTCGGAGGTGCCGGTTTCACTCAGGCCGTAAATATCACCGAGCCCGGCCCGCGGAAATGACGCCAATGTTTTGCGCCCGACCGGTGCCGGGAGGGCCTCGCCACCGGCCATGAACGTGCCGTCCCAGTTACGACCCGCCAGATTGGTATCGGCTTCAGTCATCGCGAATTGGCGCAGCATGGTCGGCACCACCGGAAAGCGTGTGATCTCGCCTGCCTCCAACAATGCGCGGATCTCATCGATCTGAAACCGACCGCGCAAGACCGCAAGCCCACCCCGAGCAAGCGTCAACCACGTTGCCCACTGCCCGAAACTGAACGTGAGTTGCAGGCCAATCAGCGTGGTTCCACCCGCACCCCACGCCGTCGTCTCGGCGATCATGTCGAGCTTGTCGGCGGCGCGGGTTGGTGACTGAACAACGCCCTTGGGGTCCCCCGTCGTACCGGACGTAAAGACCACCGTCCCGGCATTCGCCAACAGCGGTCTCGTGGCCGGGACGACATCCGAGATGTGCTCGATCCCATGGTTCATTTGGAAACGCGCGCCGAGCCTCCCCTTTAGCCTGTCTGCAACAACTGTCGGGGTATTACGATGAACCGGAACCGCAACTCCGCCTGCGCGCCAAACCGCTAAAAATCCGGCCACGTCGTCGGCGCGATTGGAGACCAGAACCGCCACCGGCTCACCGATCTCCAACCCACCTCGAAAAAGCTCGGTCGCGAGCGTGTCGACACGC
>JABIRP010000110.1 GCA_018699735.1 Rhodospirillaceae bacterium
GCTACCGCTATACGCCGACGACGACCGAAGATCTGGCGCGCTATCGCATATTCGACCACCCAACCACCCATCCACACAACGCTGCAATCCAAGCCTGGGTCGAGTTGGGCCTATTTGGGGCGGTTCTTGCCATAGGGTTGGTTTGGTTGACCACGTTTGCGATTGCGCGCATGCCGGTGAAAATTCAACCCGCCGCGATTGCCGGATTTGCTGCCGTCACGGTCACGGCTCTCTTGGCTTACGGCTTATGGCAAACCACTTGGATGGCGATCATGGGGTTGACCGCAGCTCTGTTCGTCTTCTTGGCTCGAGGCTTGGAGTCCGAGTAACCTCTCACGACAAATCGCAATACCGATGGAGACACTCGACATGACGACCTACCCGGAGTTCGACCAGGTAAAGCGCATCGGCATCCTCGGAACTGGCACTATCGGTGCCAGCTGGACGGCCTATTTCTTGGCACATGGCTATGCGGTGACGGCCTGGGATCCGGGAGACAATTGGCAAGAGAAACTCACCGCCTTCGTTGACACCGCCTGGCCGCAGTTGACCGAACTTGGGCTCGGGCCTGGTGCCACCAAGGCGGCGTTGACCATGGTCGACACGCCGGAAGAAGCGGTCGCGACCGCCGATTTCGTGCAGGAAAACGGCCCCGAACGGCTACCAATCAAACAAGAGCTCTACGCCCGCATTGACGACGCGTTACCGGCGACCACGGTCCTGGCGTCCAGCACCTCCGGCCTGATCATGAGCGACATGGCGGAAGGCGTGAAATCCGCGCCGCGCTTCGTTGTCGGCCACCCATTCAACCCACCGCACCTGATCCCATTGGTCGAAGTCGTCGCCGGCAAGGACAGTGACCCCGCCGCCGTCGATTGGGCAATGGGATTCTATCGGCACGCCGGTAAGCACTCGATCCGCATCAACAAGGAAGTGCCGGGTCACCTTGCCAATCGCCTACAAGCGGCACTCTGGCGCGAGGCGACCTGGGCCGTGGCCAATGATCTCGCTTCGATCGAGGACATCAATGCAGCCATGGCACAAGGGCCAGGCCTCAGATTGGCACTGATGGGCCCGCATATGATCTTCAACCTCACAGGCGGCAAGGGCGGCTTCCAGCACTTCTTCGATCATTTCACGCCGGGCATCGCCAATTGGTGGAGCGACATGCAAGGCGACCCGGAATTGACTGACGCCTTGCGCGATAAGATCTGGGCCGGACTGAAGGATGAAACCGGTGCCCGGTCACTCGACGACCTGGAGCACGAGCGCGACCTCCGGCTGGTCGAACTGCTGAAGATGCTGCAGGCGACGAAATCGCAAATCAAACAGCCGTAGCCGGGTCTGCTTTAGACCCGGTCTTTCTGGTCGTAAAGTTTCAGCACCGCGATGCCGTCCAACTCCTCGTGTCCCTTGGAACAAAGGATGCGAAAGAGCGAACTTGCCTGGCTCGACATCGGGGTTGGTGACTTCAGCTGTTTGGCAAGGTCGTGCAGCATGTCGAGATCCTTCAGGATCTGTCGCGCATAACCGAGCGGCTCGAAATCGCGCGCGATCATGCGCGGGAAGACCGCCTTCAGCATGTTCGAGCCGGCATGGCCCGCCGCCAAAGCGTCAGGGATCTTGGAAGCGTCGATGCCTCCAGCCTCGGCCAGGGCCAAGGCTTCGGCCAACACCGCGTAATTGTTCAACACCAGGGTCTGGTTGACCATCTTCGCCACCTGGCCGGCACCCACATCGCCGAAGCGGGTGAAACTGGCGGATAGGTCCGCCATCACCGGCTCAATCCGCGCAATGTCAGCCTCCGTGCCACCTGCCATGATCGCCAAGGAGCCATCGCGCGCCGCCCCCGGCCCACCGGAGACCGGTGCATCAACCCAGCCCATACCGGTATCTGCCAGCAATAACGCGGCCATTTCTTTTGTGTCAGAAACGACAGATGTCGAGTGATCAACGATCAGTTTGTCGGCTGTGCCCGCACTCTTGATCCCGTCGTCCCCCAGAACCACTTGACGCACGGCGTCGGTCGAGATGACACAAACCAGCACGATACCGCTGGCGGCCGCGACTTCGGCTGGCGAAGCGGCCGCGATGACCCCGTGCCGGGTTGCAGCTTCGACCTTGGCGGTATCGATGTCATAGCCGGTCACCTGGTAGCCGCAATCGGTCAGGCGCGCGGTAAAGGCCTGGCCCATCAGGCCGAGCCCGATAAAGCCCAGGCGCGGTTTATCGGTTGTCATGTGTTGTTCCTCTCCGTCATGTGCCAGTTTCGCTCCTCAATATCCGCTTCCCGGAAACGGCGAAGCCGTTATCCGGGATCTCGCTAGGGAGTTCCCTTCTGATCGAGATCCCGGTCTTGGCTGCGCCAAACCGAGAAACGGTGATTTCTTCTAGTTGTGCCTCATACCGCCGCAAGTCGCGACCGCGCCATATCCACGCAGATGGCAAAGGCGTTCTGGATCGCCTTCTCGGTCGCAATGCCTTGGCCGGCAATGTCGTAACCAGTGCCGTGGCCGCAGGTGGTGATCGGAACCGGCAGGCCGCCCAATACAGTGACGCCCTGACCGAACCCCATCAACTTCATCGCGATCTGGCCCTGGTCGTGATACATCGTCACCACCGCGTCGTGCTGACCACGTTGAGCCCGTACGAAGACCGTGTCAGAGGGGTACGGCCCCTCGACTTCCAATCCCTCAGCGCGCGCCTTCTCTACGGCCGGCGCGATGATGTCGATCTCTTCGCGCCCGAAATTTCCGCCGTCGCCGGCAT
This sequence comes from Rhodospirillaceae bacterium, assembly GCA_018699735.1. Taxonomy (GTDB): domain Bacteria; phylum Pseudomonadota; class Alphaproteobacteria; order Thalassobaculales; family Thalassobaculaceae; genus JABIRP01. The sequence continues at coordinate 2,770 of JABIRP010000110.1, forward strand.
GTGGGTTCAGGGCCGCGACCGCCACCCGCGGTTTCTCAAATCCAGCGGCCCGCAGTGTTTCGTCAGCAAAGCGAGTTGAGACCAGCACCGCCTCGCTCGTGATGTTGGCCGCCACATCCTTCAACGGGACATGCGAGGTGACCCGCGTGGTCCAGAGCTTATCGAGCACGTTCAACTCGCCAAAAGCGCCGGTATAGCCAAGCTCATTGGCGATGAAGCGCATTTCATCGTCATGCACCAGCCCCCCCATATGCATCGCCTGCTTGTTCAGCGGCGCGAAGACGACACCATCCGCCTCACCCGCCGCCACGCGTTTGGCCGCATGCGAGAGACAGGCCAACATCTCGGCGCCGGCCTCGGCGGTTTCCTTGGCCCGGGTCGTCTGAATACCGTCGACCGGCAAAAACTCCGTGACCCGGTAGCGGTTCTGATTGGCGTTGGAACCGATGACCGCCAAGCCTTCGGCCAAAACCGCCGGGTCGCCCATCACTTCGATTTCGGCTTTCTCATACACACTGTCGTCGGCCAGCAACTTGGCGGCCAATTCCGGGCCGATGCCATTGCGGTCGCCGAGCAGCAGGGTAATTCTCGGTTTCATCTCTCAACTCTCCGATTGGTGATTGGCCAGTTGGTGATTGGCCAGTTTCTCAAGAACCTTCAGGATGGAGATGCTGTCGTCCTTGGCCCAACCGTTGGCATCTGCAGCGTTGTAGAGCTGCCAGGACGTGGTCGCGTTCGGCAAAACCATGCCGAGCGATCGCGCGGCCTCGACCGCGAGACCGAGATCCTTGCGCTGCAATTCCACCCGGAAGCTTTCGGTAAAATTCCGTTCGATCATGCGCTTGCCGTGGTTTTCCAAGATGATCGAATTGGCCGCGCCGCCCATGAGAGCCTGGCGAACCTTCAGCGGATCGGCACCGGCCTTGGAGGCGAACAACAATGCCTCGGCGACCGCCTGTTGGGTGGTCCCGACGATGATCTGGTTCGCGACCTTGCAGACCTGACCGTCACCGTTGCGCGTGCCGATCAAAGTCACGGTCGCACCCATCTCCTCGAACAATGGTGTTGCACGCTCGAATGCTGCCTCAGGTCCTCCAACCATAATGGTCAACTCACCCGAGATTGCCCGCGGTGCCCCACCAGAGACCGGCGCATCGAGATAGTCGCAGCCAAGTTCGTTGATCCGGCTCGCAAATTCCGCCGTCGCACTCGGCGAGATCGAGCTCATATCTACGACAAGCTTGCCGGCGGACAGTCCGGCGGCCACACCATCTTCGGCAAATAGAACGATCTCAACATCCGGCGTGTCCGGCACCATCAGCACGATGATGTCAGCGGTCTCGGCGACCTCCCGCCCGCTTGCCCGCACCTGGGCACCGCCGGCGATCAGCTCTTCTGGGAGTGGTGGGTCGAAGTCGACCAGCACCAGCGGATAGCCGGCCTTTTGGAGATGCCCGGCCATCGGCCGGCCCATGATGCCAAGGCCGATGAAGCCGACCGTCGGTAATTCGCTTGCCATATTCAGAACCCCATTGCAGAAAGATGCCCGGATAACTGACGAGCCAGATAACTGACGAGCCGCGGCCCTCCGCGCAAGAGGTTTCTGCCAATGCCGAACCGGCCATCGCCCGATTCCGACGGGCGAACCATCCGATTGGAGGTCTCGGACCTGGACCGCTCGTCCGCGATCCTGGTTCGCAGCTCACCGCATCTGATTTTACCGATGCACACCCAAGCCATGCAAACCGGGGGCAAGGGGCGTGACGCGCTGGCATCCAAGGAAGCGTTTTCCGCACTCGCCTCGGCCCGGGTTTCAATGCATACCTCCGGTGCAGGTGAATTGTTCGCAACCCAAGTGGTCGAACTGCTCTCGACCCAGCTGGCGCGGGACCTGATATCCCAGCGGCTAAAGAGCGCACCCGAAACGACCGAAGCCTTATCGCAAATCCTGGAAGAACCATCCGGTGCGCTCGACGACGGTATTCGGCTTCTCCTCTCTGGCCGCCCGGCGGAAGCCGTCCAAGCGATGTTGCAAAGCGCCGGCGATCTCAAAAAATATGGCGTGACGATCGAAAACGGGTCTGACACCGGCCATCCACTCTGGCATGCCTGCAACCCATTCTTCCATCTCTGGCGTCAGGCCGAACATGACCCTCATGTTCAAAGCCAGTGGCGCGACGACCCGCTTCCGAGGGAGGGCGCTTCGCTCGAGGCTTCGATCCAGGATTTCGAGACGTGGAAGCCGTGGGCCGCGCCCCTAGTGCCAGTGATCAAAGACCTGGTCGCTGAGATCGATCAGCCATCGCCCGTGCTGCTCGATCTTGGTTGCGGGCATGGCTTTTTTACCCGCTTGCTGCAGTTGGAGGGCGCCCTGCCGGCACAGGCACTATTCGGGTCTGACTATCACCCGGACCGGATTGCACGGGCGCACGAGCTCCTCAGCGCCAGCGATGCTGGTCAGTTTTTTACCACCGACTTACTAGCCGAGACCTTTTTGCAAACCGTGCATGACCGCGTTCGCCCGGACATCATCACGGCTCTCATGCTGACCCCGTGCTTCGACGATGACACGATAGAAACCGTGATCGCCCGGATCGCGAACCTCGGCGCGCGCTATATCGTCAACGTCGATACCGGAAGCGCTTGGCCGCGCACCAACGGCCGCATGGATGAACCCAACCTATTCGCCGGCCACGGCTACCGCATGCGCCGATATGTCTGGTACAAAGCACCCCTGACCGCGACCAATCGCCACGACGCCGCCCTCCCGCTCAAAGCCTGGCCAAACCAGCGCCTGGTAGTTCACGAGCGGGCCGATTGAGGGGCGAACTGATGCGACACAATGTTGTCGCGGCGGGTCGAAATGGCTACTTTGATAGTCAAGAATATGACGCCTCTGGGTAAACCCTATTCGAAAGTGATATCGGACCATGACGGCAGTTCACGAAGCAGACACGCGTATTGATGAGGGCGCAGCTCTGGATTTTGACGCGATCGTCATCGGCGCCGGATTGTCAGGCATGTACCAGTTATACCGTCTGCGGGAACTGGGCCTTCGGGTGCGCGTCCTGGAAACCGGAACCGGTGTCGGCGGAACCTGGTACTGGAACCGGTATCCGGGGGCCCGCTTTGATTCCGAGAGCTATTCCTACGGATTTTCGTTTTCCCAGGAGCTCTTGGATGAGTGGGATTGGAGTGAGCATTTTTCCGGCCAACCGGAGATCGAACGTTACTGCAACCTCGTTGCCGACAAATTCGACCTGCGCCGGGATATCCAATTTTCCACCCGAGTGACTTCGGCCCATTTCGATGAGGATCGCGGCGCCTGGGCGGTCACGCTTGGCGATGGCACGCTCTATCACGCCCGCTTCATGGTAACGGCGATTGGCTTGTTGTCGGCACCGACCATGCCTCGGTTCGAGGGCGTCGAGGACTTTCAGGGCCAGTGGTCACATACCGGACTTTGGCCCAAGGAGGGGATCGACTTCGCCGGCAAGCGGGTCGCTGTGATCGGAACAGGTGCCAGCGGGGTGCAGGCGATACAGGAGATCTCCAAGACCGCCGAGCATCTGACCGTCTTCCAGCGCCGACCCAACTGGTGCACGCCACTCCACAACCGGCCGATCCCGAAGGAAGAGATGGACGAGATCCGCGCCGGTTACCCGGAGTTGTTCAAACTTTGCCGCGAAACCGCTGCCTGTTTCATCCACACCATCGACCCGCGCGGCACCTTTGAGGTGACCGAGGAAGAACGAGAAGCCTTCTGGGAAGATCGCTACGCCGGTCAGGGCTTCGGCATCTGGCAAGGCAATTTCCGTGACATGCTGAGCGACCGAGAGGCAAACCGGCTGATATCCGAATTTGTCGCCGATAAGATCCGCCAACGCGTGAAAGACCCCAAGGTTGCCGAGATGCTTATCCCCAAGGACCACGGCTTTGGAACCCGGCGGGTACCGCAGGAAACCCACTACTACGAGGCCTACAATCGACCAAACGTGAAGCTCGTCAGCATGCTTGAAGAGCCGATTGAACGGATCACCGAGGCCGGCGTCCAGACCAGCGCGCAAGATTACGAGTTCGACGTCATCATTTATGCGACCGGTTTCGACGCGGTGACGGGAAGCTTCGATCGCATCGATATCCGAGGCACCGGCGGCCAGCGCCTGAAGGACAAGTGGGCCGGTGGCCCCAAGACCTTCGTCGGCGTCATGGTCGATGGGTTCCCGAATATGTTCATGATCATGGGCCCCCACGCAGCCCTGGGTAACAATCCTCGCAGCATCGAGTTCAACGTCGAATGGATCCGCGATCTGATTGGCCATATGACCGAGCGAAATATCAACGTCACGGATGCGCGGCCAGAGTCTGTCGCAGGGTGGAACGCCTTCGTGCATGAGAAAGCCGAGGGCCTCTTATCGAATGAGATCGACTCCTGGATGACCGGCATCAATATGAATGTTGAAGGCAAACAGACCAGAACCATCGTCCGGTACAGCGGCACAGCGCCGGAATATCGCGCCAAATGCGATGAAGTCGCAAAGAGTGGATATCAGGGGCTGAAATTCACTTAGAAAATCGTCAATGCACGCGCGGGCGCTTCAAAAGGTCGGCGCGGTTGATCGATTCGATACGCGCTTCCAGTGCTTCCTCGTCGCGCACGATCGTCAGCGGCACCTCGACCCCGGCACCGCCGAGCGCCCAGACGGTGCGCAGGAAGTCGGCGAGCGAATGCACACTCTGGCCATCGACCTCAAGCACGACGTCACCGACCTCAAGTCCCGCCTGATGTGAGGGGCCGTCCTCCGACAAGCCTGCAACCACCACATGGTCTTCGACCTCGGTACCGAACAACCCGAGCCACGGCCTGGGCGAACGCTTGACCGAGCCCGTGGTGATCATGTCCTCATAGATCGGTTTCAGCAGGTCGATCGGCACGATCATGTTGCCATCTGTCGAGTCGCGTTCATTCGCCCCCTGCTGGATGAAGAGCGAGCCGATACCGAGCAATTTTCCGTCCCGCCCGATTAAACCTGTGCCACCCCAGTTTGGATGTGCAGGTGCCGTGAAAATCGCCTGATCGAGCAGGTATTCCCAATACCCCGCGAACTCGCGGACTGCGATGACACTGGCGCTGACCGAGCCGCTTTGCCCGCCAAACCCGACGACGATCACATCGTCGCCTTCGCTTACCTCGGAAGAATTACCGAGCGGAAGTGCTGGAAGATCGAGCTTTCCCAACGCCTGGACCATGCCGAAGCCAGTAACCCCATCATACCCAAGCACATGGCCCGGGACGGCGCGGCCGTGGACATCCGTAATCCAAACGGTTTCCGCCTCGGTGACCAGATATCCGATGGTCAGCACCAGACCGGTATCGCTGATCACCACCCCGTTTCCACCGCGCTCGGTTCCAAGGATTGAAGCCGTGAATGCGTCGTCCGGAATATGAGTGCGGACGGCGACAACCGACGAATATACCGAAGCCAAATCGAAGGCGTAGTCCTCTTGCTTCGGGGAATTGGTGGAAGTCTCAGGCATAGGTCGGTCGGTCCTCGTCAGTCTGTGGTGTCGTTAGTAGTGCGTTAGTCACTAGCAATGAATATAGGCCATAGTTTCGACGCTTTGAAGCCGCCTGGGCGAAGCAAAATAATTGGAACCAAACACAGTTTAATAACAACGAAATCAACCATATACAAAGGTTCATCAGGCTGTTCCCAAAAGGGGTGGCGCCTGCGCGCTCGTCATCCTTTCCCCGCTGACGGCGATATTGACGCCATCAACCCCGCCAGCCTGCCCGCTACCGCATCTGCATCCATCTTAGCGCTGTCAACAATCACGGTTCGATCAGCCGCCCGCCGACGGAGCAGCGCCGCCGCCTCATCGGCGTCATATTTAAGGGCCTCTTCCATTACGATCCGGCCCCGTGCCTCCACATCACCGGGATCTATCCGGGCGGTCGCCACAGCAGCGATAAAGTGTTGAAGCTCCTGCGCGCTCATCCGCTCAAGCAAACCAGCCGCGCCGAGACGGTCACGGTATTCGCGTGCCAGAGCCTCAGGCGGTGCTTCGGAGGCTGATAGCTGAGGGCCGTCAAACGGGTCTTGCCGGGTGCACAATCGAAACAATCGCGTCACCAAAGTGACCCGGATGACGAAAAATCGAGCCGCTGGAAAATTGTCGACGGCAAAACCAAGTTCATTTGCCCCCCGCAACCCATCAAACACCAGCGGATGATTTGCGCGCGTGTCAGGGAGGGATATCCAGGACAAAATCTCAGCCATGCCCCCCGGATACAGATCTCGGAATGCCGAGGTGAGACGGAAGCGCTCATGGCGATCGGTGACCGGGCTTGTATCACCACCTCGAGTGGCAGGCAGAATGCACCAATCCGTCAATTCACGGCGCCCCGGCAGTCGGTCATGAGCAACCCCGAGAACGCTCAAACCATCCAGAGCCGAGGTCTTGCCAGCTCCGGTATTGCCGACCAGAATTACTGGGGCTTGCCCCATAAGATGAGACCATCCGGTCTCTACCAAGGCGCCTTGCGATCCCCCTATCTCGATCCGGAGATCATCTCGCCCGTAAGTATGAACTGGTGCTTCCGCCATCATCCTGTCCGTTAGATATCCCACCAGCAATTCTTCGTGGGCCTTGTCAGTTGTCAATCGGGAACTCATTGGATTAAGCTTCAGGTCAGTCTGCAGGGAGACAACACTAGTGGTGTCGACGCTGATTTCGGAGGCGAATGCAAGCATCCTGCGCCAAATTCGAATTTGGTGGCGGACCGCATTTGCGCCTAAGGACAACGCAGAAAGCCCAAACGCCACGGGCCAAAACGCCATTGGCCAAAACGCCATTGGCCAAAACGCCATTGGCCAAAGTGAGGCTATCTCAGTCCGCGGTTTTGGCGGCCGCGTTGAATTGACTGATACCATGGTGCATCTGGATCGCCGCGGCCCGATGGCTTGGGTGTTTTGGGCTCTTTCGCTTTCCGGCCCTCCGTTCGAAACCTATCTGCCGCTCTCAGGCTTACATGGATTTCGCATAGAGCGACCCTTTCTTTTGCCGAGCTACGTGGTCTTCGAGGCCGATGGCATGATGTCCCTTGATGGGTCTTGGTCCGGTCAAGCGCTCGGGCCGACCGCATTGCCAATCGGATTCGACAGCCGGGGAATGGCCGAATTCCTTGGTCATCTGGAACACCGGATCAGCCATTTGCGCGCATATCACACACCGCCGCTTGCCCCATGATCTTCCGATGTGGTCTAACCGCTAAAATAACAACTCTTGTCGGAGGGACCAGGTTTGAAGCGCGCGACGGCAACAACGCTGGTCACTACGATCATTATTCTCGGTCTGTTCGTGTTGAGTGGAATTTACGCCTTTCACGGATCCCCCTTCACACCGCCGCATATTGTTCACAATTATGATCGCCCTGAGTGGTCGCGCGACCTTGCCGTGCCGACGACTTACCCGGCGTACCGTCTGAAGCCAGACGGCACGTCGGTGCCAATCGGCCGGCTATTGTTAACCGGCCCGAACCAAGTCGAACTGCGGGTTTTCGCCGATATCGAGGGTGTTGAATCGACGCGGGGACGCGTCGCAATGATCGAAACCAATATTAAGTCGCTTTGGGCCCTGGTACCAAACGACTCCAAAGCTGAGATTTTGAGCTCGGTTGAAACCATGGTTGGGCGAATGCGCCGGCACTTCCTCGACATCATCGGGTCTCAGGCCTTCGCCGAGGACTACCGTGACCGACTTCAGGCCGCGCTGACACGGAGCTACGATCAGACCTGGCGGGACCCGAGGGTTCGGGTCGCCATGTCGGCGGTAAGTGAAAGCTTCGCCAGCCAGATTGAAGGCGGCGAGCTTACCGACGCGGTTCTCCCGATCTTCTTGTCCCGACTGCAATCCGGTTTGGTGCGCGCACTCGGGGAAACCTGGAACACGATCTCCGGCGGCGGAACCCAACCGAGCCCGACCATGCTCGAAGGCGCAATTTCCGAGACATTGGCCGACCCGCAGGTACGCGAGGTTATCCTTGCCCAGGCCATGCGCGTCGCGGGTCGGCGCGAAAATTGGGGATTTACGGCCCTATTCATCAATGCACTGGTCGACCAATTGTCCGAAGACAAAGGATTGGAGAGATTGCTCGACGAGTTGTTTTCCGACCCCCGGTTCGCTGACCCATTGCGGCAAATGGAGGAGGATACAGCGGCGATGTCGACCAATACATTCTATCGAGTGGTCGGACGATCTGGCGCGAAGCAGCCCGATCCGTTGGCAGTGCGCATTCTACGCTACGTGCTCCTCAACCGCAGACGCCTGGTCGGGCTGTACATCACGCCAGAACAGATTGCGGGCAAATTCTCCGGCCTCGCACGCTACGACGCTCTTGTTGCGACGAAGGATTGACGTTGCATGGCCGATGACAAGACAGGATCCAGAAAATTGACCGATGATGAACCACTCATCAAGGTCACGGGCCTGGGCATCGCCCGGCGAGACGGCCAAACGCTTCTGCGGGATACGAATTTCGAGCTGGCCGCCGGGGAGATCGTCGTGTTGGCTGGCCCCAGCGGCAGCGGCAAGTCGACGCTAGTCAATCTGCTCTCGGGTTCATTGGACGATACCGACGAAGGATGGGAGGTCGCCGGCACAGTGTCAGCGGGCGGCAGATCGTTTGATTTGGCGCAAGAGCACGTGGCGCTCGGCGGCGTTGTATTCCAGAATTTCGCCCTATTCGACGAACTCACCGTGGGTGAGAATCTTGCGATCGCATCGGAACACAACGCGGGGCTGGTGGGTGAACTGAAGCACGCGATCGATCAACTGCTTGTTGGAGTTGATCGCGACGCGTCGGTTTATTCTTGTTCCGGTGGACAGCGCCAACGCGTGGCAATCGCCCGCACTCTTCTGGCGCGCCGGGCCGTGCTATTTCTAGACGAACCGAATTCCGGTCTGGATGTGGTTGCATCCCGTCGCTTGGCAGACCTGATCCGAGATCTGGTCCGCGAACTCGGTACTCCGGTTGTGATTATCGCGCATCATTTCCGCAACCTGCTTGATATTGCCGACCGGGTGATCGTTCTCGATCCCAGCACCAAAACTCTTGAAACTCTTCCCGCTGAATTGCCGAAACTGGAAAAGCGTCTGACTGAACTCACCGGGGTCGGCGCCGAGGAGGCACCAACTGCCCCCTCAACTGCGGGTGCGCGTGTTCGGGGACTGGCTCGCGTGTTCCAGCCGCGCAAGCCGGCCGCTTGGCGGGCGAAATGGATGGGGCTATTCCTCTGGGGTTACATCTGGGAGCTCTGCCTCACACCGTCATCGCTCCTATTCGTTGGCCTTGGTAGTGTGATCATCGGCTTCGTTACGACCTGGTTCGTGTTCCAATACCTGCCGTTCCGCGACCTCTTGCTTCCGGTCATCCATTCCGACGCCTTGGCAGGCCTCGCATTCACCGAGTTGCGGGTGATGGCACCCTTGGTCGCGGCGGTATTGGCGACAACGCGCAACGCCGCCCTGATCGGCGCAAATGTCGGTCACAAGGTCTATTCCGACCAGATCAAGGCCATGCGAAACCTGAATGTGCCGCATGGCGCATATCTGACCGCCAATGTGTTGATCGCATCGGCAGTTGCTTCGATTATTTTGGTCGCGGCGTCGGTTTGCCTTACCGGCTGGGTGGCGATGGCCACCTGGGCCTACATCTTCCCAGAGATGTCGACCCATCTATGGCGTGATCAATACTTCCAGCGGCTCTGGCCTCCGGACGTCCCGTTCATGGTCGGCATCGACTGGATTGCAGCCAAGGCGATCCCCTCGATTACGGGTGCTGCAATGATTTCGCTCTATTTCGGCTACCGCCCGAAAACTTCGGTGATCGATATCAACAACGCAATCGCCCAATCGTTGATCTGGGGGTTGTCATTCGTATTGAGTTGGCAGTCGATCCTGACACTCATCGAATTTAAATACGTATCGAAAAACCTTGAGGTGGTTTTTTGAATCAGGGACTTTGTGCGACATGGCCAATTTAAGAGATCTGATCAGAGCCTACCGCTTTTCCGGCGGGGTGGTGACAATTGAGGACGAGCGGGCATTGCTGCGCGCCGGAACCGAAGGCGATGGGCTGTCGCTTGTTCAAGCGCGCGCGGTCCTGATGGAAACCGCTGCGGCTAGCAAATTAGTCCTACAAAGTACATTAGAGGATGAGGCCTCGGGCTTTCTTGAGACCGCTGCCCGTGGTCGAAACCGCGTATCAAGAGCCGATTTTCAACGCGCGGCGGACCTGTACCTGGCACGCACGCGTGGCGCCCTGACGCCAAAGCAGGTTGAGAGCCGGGTCCGATTGATCGCAGAGCGCCAGAGGCTGCAACCGGCACCGGCCGGATTGTCCCGGTCTCGCCAGTGGTTCGAGCGCATTGCACTTCCGGTCGCCGATGCAGGAGTTGAGCTGGCCAACCAGGATCCATTTGCTGAGCTTCCGCAAGCCCTTAATCCACCGCTTGCAACTCCCTCCCAGCCCTCGCCACAACCCTCGCCACAACCCTCGCCACAGGCCACGGCACCGGCCACGGCACCGGGACAACCTCCAGGCCGGGCACCGATACTGGCTGCCCGAGCTTTCGTCTTGGATCCGGCAGACAGTCAAAGTCTGGGTTTGGCCCTGGCTCGTTGGAAGGCTGAAATTGAGACCGGCGTTGCCGAGCGGGTGACAGCACTTTACGCCGCCGATGCGGTGCTGTTGGCCACGCTTGAGGACGATGTCCTGATTGGAAGTGCCGCGATCCTTGGGTATTTTCGGACGTTTCTGAACCGCGCCCAGCTCACCGTTGATTTTCGACCGGCGCATTTCTGGTCCGACCGAACCTACGGCGGCGCCGGCGGCATCTACATATTCAGCTGGAGCGACCCCGCCACCGGTGGCAGGTTACGGTCGACAGCACGGTTCAGCTTCGTCTTTCGGCGCGGAACCGGAGGTTGGGCAATCTATCAACACCATTCCTCGGTTACACCGGAGACACCAGCACCGGTCTTAGGCTGACCTGCGAAATTCGGGTCAGATATCCTCGACCTGTTTGACACCGCCAATCCGGTAATGGATATGCGAGTAGCTGAGCCCAAAGCCGAAAACAGCGGCGACGGTAAATTGAATCGCCGTCGTCAGATCGGCCGCATCTCGCACGACGATCCAACCCTCATCGATGATGTACCATGAGAGAAATCCGCAGATCGCTCCGATCAGGATCGTACCGGTTGGCTGGAGTGATCTGAAGGCAATGTCCGTGATGTTATAAAACCCGAATGCCAGCATGGCGCCAACCGCGAACTTCAGCAGCCACGCCTCGGCTTCAACGTCGGTCAGCCAGTGATAATAGGAATAGCCACTATAGTTGAAGGTCGCGAAGGTCACGAACACAGCATAGAGCCAGCGAACACTCAGTCCTGGCAGATCCAGATAGCGATGACCGTCGTCCAAGACGCCAAACTCCCCTTCCAACTTTCGTGAACTTAGTCCGAGATGGGCTTTATCTCAAGCAAACCAGGCAAGACGGAACACGGCCGGGCGCCGTCATCGCTGCAATGCCATGCGTTTCGAGAGCTCGCCAAGCAATTGATCAGAGATTTCTCGCCGGGCCGTAGCCACAACCGCGAAAAGTCGTCTCTCCATGCCAGCGCGATAGAGTCGAGCGTCGACGGCATTGATCAAGTAGTCCAACGTCCAGAGCGCCCCTATAGCCGACAGTCCGGTGACCAGGGCGGAAGATATACCGCCAGCACCTCCTAAGGCCGGAATACCCACGGCTGAGCCGACACCGAC
>JABIRP010000111.1 GCA_018699735.1 Rhodospirillaceae bacterium
CAGATCTTTGTTATAAAACTTCCGAATTTCCTGCCCGATATTGGCGCGGTTTCCATTCAAGTAGTTTTTCCCACGGAGAAGGTCGCCTCTCGGAAGTTTGCTTTCGTCGACGGAAATCGGTTTCGCTGGAAGGGACGCTACGGTTTCTGGAGGAATTTCCGCCACCATCACCGTCTTCGGGTCGCCGACTGCACTTGCATGCTGCACCCGTTTGAAGCGCCGCCGCGCGGCGTAACTCATTTCGTCGTCGAGATAGGCGCGCACCTCGGCCAGGGTCACTTTTCCGTCCCCGTTGCCCCAGCGGTCCTTATCCGCCTCGCCATACAATCCCTTCAGGGCGAAACTGGTGAACAGGCCGAGCTTGGCCTCGCGGTCCCAACTCGCCAACTGGTCACCACGTGCCGCCGAGAGAACCGTGATGCCTTTGGCCACCTCGCTCGCAACCGTCTTCACAAAGACCGGAGAGGCCGCCTTAATCAGCATGCCACCCTCGCTGGCACCGGAAAAGCAGGCATCCAACATCACTGTCACCGAACGCGCTCTTAGCTTGGCGAGGTTGCGATACAACAGATCCAGCGGGTATCCGTTGATCTCAACCGTCGCTGGGTCGCTATCCACCGGCAGCAGGTAGCCGCGCTTGTCCCGCGCGCCAGGCGCGCCGTGGCCTGAGTAGTAGACGAACACGTCCGAGCGGCCCGGCCGCACCCAGCTCCAGAGCTTGCCCTCGTGGCTACGTTCATTGCCGAAGACCGCCAAAATCTCGGCCTGACCGGCATTACGCAGATCGATGATATTGCCGTCGCGGTAACCCAAGACATAGATCAGGAACGACCGCATCGCGTCACCATCATTACCGGCATAGTCTACGGGCGGGATTTCGTTGCGGTACTCGCTATTCGCGATGATGACGGCAATCGCGTCTCGGTTCTCCAGCTTGGCGCCCAGGGCGCCTTGCGTGATTACGCCAATACTCAATAATCCGGCGAAAAACCCTGAAAAATATTTGCGCATTTTTGGCCCTCAATAAACCTGCTGACTATCATACCTTGTAATATGAACCGATTTGGGAAGAAATTCACGCCTAATGATCCATTTTTCCAAATTACAAGATCGACAGGAACGAACCTGTTATAAGGCCCCCTACGCACCCATATCTGTGCTATCGCAACCAGAGACGAGCAACTCGATGTCCCGAAGCATGTGGATCCTTGCGGCCCTTTTGGCAGCGATTTCGATCGCGACTATCTACAAGAGCGAGTTTGGTGGCGGCATCGACCGACCCTGGGCGGAATGTAAGGAGAACCTATTGCAGCAGATGTTAAGCGGCGCCTGCACGCCGCGCGCTGGTGCCGGATTACCCAAAATTGGAAACTAAGGCGATGCAACCTGCCTACTCCCAACAAGTCACATTCATTTACGTGCGCGATCTCGCCGAGGGATCTCGCTTTCTGGAACACGTCCTGGGTTTGCCGTTCGTGCTTGAACAAGGCGGTGGCTGCCGTATCCACCAGGTCAACCCCGGCGCCTACCTCGGTGTCTGCACCAATCGGCCACCGCCAGACGACAAGGGCGTTACATATTCCCTCGTCGTTCCGGACGTCGCGGCGGCTTATCAGACGTTGAAGGAGCGGGGCGCTGAATTCGAGGCGCCGCCGAAATTCTCTGAACGCTTCCAGGTCACCTCGGCCTTCGTCAAGGGGCCCGAGGGCTATCGCTTCGAGATCCAGTCCTTCGCCGATTCCGCCTGGCCGGCGCCTGTTGAATTCGGCAGTCCCTCTTCCGGTGATGACTGACAGCCAGGCAGATCCCGGGTTTCATCGCGAGGTTGCGGCGAATTTCGTGCGGCAAGGGCGCCTGGATCGGGCGGTACTGCCCTTCCGGCGATGCGTCCTGCTTGCCCCAAACGTTGGTGCGCATACCTACCGTCTGGCGACCTGCCTCGAAAAACTGAGTAATATGTCGGGTGCCGCCCGAGGCACTACACAGGCTTCGGCCCGGGTGGCGGAATGGGCGGTGATTTCGCAAGCTGACGACCCGGGTATAGAGTTTCTTTTCACATCAACGCTCACCAATAGCGGCCGGACGTCCAAGGCTGCCGAACGCTTCGCCGACAAAGTTATTCCAGCCGGCGCAAATCCGGATCAGGCAACCCTCCTGACCGACAAACTGGTCCAGACAAATCGTGTCGCCGAAGCGGTCGCGTTTTTAGAGCGCATCCGCCCTGCCGGCTGGTCTGACATGCTGGAGCGTCGTTACGCGGTCGCACTGTGGAAGCTTGGGCGGATGGCGGAAACTGTGGCGTCCTTCCATCGCCTGAGTGCGGCCGGGCCGAATGAATATCACCGTCTCGCCTATCGCGGCATGGCGGAGGCTTGCGCCGGTGCCTACGATGACGCTGACGAAACGCTGCGGCGCGCCGGAGACGAAGTCGGCCCGGACATAAACAGCAATTATCGTCTCTCGCTGGCCGAGATGATCCGGTTTTCGCCCAGTTTCCACGAGCGTATTGCACAAGAAGAACCGGATGCCGACCTTCCAGAGGTTCGATTTCATGGCCGTGAACCAGGACTGCATCGAGCCTGTCTGGTTACCGTGGATTGGGGCTACTTCAAACGCTTTGAGCCGGTATTTCTGGTAAACGCCAGAACCGCCCTGGGCTTCGAGTATCATCTGCACGTGGTAAATCCAGAAGACAAAGCCGAGCTCGTCGCGTTTGCACGCCAGGCAGATTGTGTGGTTTCAACCGAAACCGTTCCTGTTGACGGCCTTCCCGATTGGCAACGGCGAAGTACGATTGCCGCCCTTCGATTTCCTCGCGCACTCAACTTCCTTGCAACGGGGCTCTACCGCTCAATGGCAATCATCGATGCGGACTCTCGCCTAACCGACCGAACGGCCGAGGTTTTTGATCTCGCCGGGCCAGGCGCGTTCGGAATGCTGCACAATCCCTACCTGATGCCCTGGTTCGAGTACAACGCCAGCCTGACCGTCATTCACGACACGTCTCCCGGATTGGCATTTCTACGACATGCCGCACGGTTTGCGACCTATATGATCCACCATGATCGCCCCCGGTGGAGATTGGACCAATGTGCCTTGTTCAGCGCCATGCACTACTACCGAAATATTCTTGGCACCCCGCCGGTGTTTGAAAATATGTATGCGTGGCGCCCTGGAAGGATCGACTTTTTCAAACGCGAAATGGATGAGAAAATTGTCTCTGAGGCGCGTGCTAAATTGTCGGGCACCGGGCTGTCAAATATTGTTTCTCCGCCCTGAAGGTTCTACCGTCGCCTCATGATTTAATTTAGTCGAGCAACCGGAGCGAACTATGTCCACCGATCTATCCCTGTTTTCTGCGACCGAACTGGTTCACGGCTTTGCCCGTGGCACCCTCTCTCCGGTGGAGGCGGCCGAAGCGGCGTTGAATAAGATCGATCGCCACAACGACACCTATAACGCTTTCATTTTGGTCGACCGCGACGGTGCTCTTGCCGCCGCGAAGGCATCTGAGAAACGCTGGAAGGACAAGTCGCCGCTTGGCCTTATCGACGGCGTTCCGACAAGCATCAAAGACCTCTCCCTGACCAAGGGTTGGCCGACGTTACGTGGCTCGAAGACCACCGATCCGGCAGGACCGTGGGAGGAGGACGCCCCCTATGTCGCGCGGATGCGAGAGCATGGGGCGGTGTTTCTCGGAAAAACCACGACGCCGGAGTTCGGCTGGAAGGGTGTAACCGACAGCCCGCTAACCGGCATTACACGCAATCCCTGGGATCCAACCAAGACACCGGGCGGGTCTTCGGGCGGAGCGGCTGTCGCCTGTGCCACGGGCATGGGGGCGTTGCACCAAGGGTCCGACGGCGGCGGTTCCGTCCGCATGCCCTGCGGATTCACCGGCATCTACGGCATAAAAGCGACGTTTGGCCGGGTTCCGGTGTATCCGGCAAGTCCGTTCGGTACACTCTCAAATATTGGCCCAATGACCCGCACGGTCGCAGATGCGGCCTTGATGCTCACCGTGATGTCGGAGCCTGACCTGCGCGACTGGTACGCGCTGCCGCATGACAACACCGATTGGCGTCAGGCCCTAAGCCAGTCGATCAAAGGCTATCGCATCGCTTTCAGCCCGGACCTTGGCCACGCCAAAGTCGACCCGGACGTAGCGGCGTTGGTCCGGACCGCCGCGGAAAGCTTTGAGGAGCTTGGCGCTCACGTTGAGACGCATGATCCCGGCATCGGCGACACCAGTGAGATATTCCGGATCTTTTGGTATTCCGGCGCCGCTTCGGTCTATCGCGGGCTGACAGCGGAGCAACAAGCGATGCTCGACCCCGGTCTACGGGAAGTTTGTGAAGTCGGATCTGAGATCACGCTCGCCGAATTTCAAGACGCTACCAAGGCACGGGAAGCCTTTGGTCAGAAATTGAATGCGATGTTCTCAGAATACGACCTTCTGTTAACGCCGACCCTTCCGATCACCGCCTTCGAGGCGGGCGAGGAAGTTCCCGTCGGATCCGGTATGAAACGCTGGCCAGAGTGGACGCCGTTCTCCCATCCGTTCAACCTTAGCCGGCACCCGGCAGCGACGATTCCATGTGGGCGTTGTCCAGATGGACTGCCGGCTGGATTGCAGATCCTCTCGGCGCATCACCGCGAAGACAAGGTCATCGCCGCCAGCCGCGCTTACGAAACCGGCCATCCGATCGAACTGCCTCCCATCGGATGATCGCCTTCGCCGAGTAATAAGACGAATTTTCTTCCAATTTTCGGTCCCGACCGCATGATTGGGCGTGGGAGCGGTTTGAATATGGGCGAAACAACGGTATTGGCGGACGATATGCCACTCGATCCTCGCAGGGAAATCAGTGCCAGGCTGGAGCGCCTGGACGGGCAACTTGCCCGCATGCTGCGAGTCGGGGCAGAAGATGCCATGCTCAACGATTTGAACATGATCCAGCATGAAATCGCGACGCTGCGATTAATCTTCAATTCTCCGTGGGACAATGACAAGCGGCGCGACCTGCGTATGCCCAGCTCTATTGCAACCATCGCTACAGTGCGCGGCGCCGAAGCCGACTGCGTCGTTGAGGATATGTCCGTCGGTGGAGCCCTGGTTCATCTCGATGTCGATATCCGACCGGGCGAAACCATTGAATTGACCCTTCCCGAGACCGGCTTGGTATCTGCGCGGGTGGTTAACATCTCGGCGACCGGAATTCACCTTGCCTTTCCGGATATCAACGACGAACAGATCTCCACGATCCTGGACTTCCTGCAGGCGAATTACTGGCGCTAAGGCAGCCCCCCAAGGCAAACTCTCGGTGGAGGCCGCCCACGCCCATTCCGTCAATTCACCGGCGTGATCAGCTCCCGTCCCTCGGTCTTTGCTTTCAAATTGTCGTAGAGCACCATGCCCATGGCCATACGAGTGTAATGGGTGGCGCTTGCGATATGAGGCGTCAGGACCACATTCTCCCGCATCTCAAACAGAGCCTCGGGGATGTTCGGCTCGGAGGGATAAACATCGAGTGCCGCAGCCCCCAGAGTTCCTTCATTCAGAGCCGCGATCAGCGCGTCGTGATCGACCACACTGCCGCGCGCCACGTTGACCAGCAGCCCCTCTGGTCCAAGCGCGTCCATGACCGGGCGCGAGATCAGATTGCGGGTCGCGTCGCCGCCGGGTGTGATGGCGATCATGATATCGCAGTCCCGCGCCATCTCGACCAGATCGGCATAGTACTTGAACGGCACATCATCGCGCGGCGTACGCTTGTGATAGGCGATTTCCATCTTGAAGGCGGCACAGCGGTTGGCGATCTCCATGCCGATCCGACCGAGCCCGACGATACCGACCTTGGTCGAATGGGCGTTCAGGGTGTAGGGATAATCGCCCTCGGCCGCCCATCTGCCGGCCCGCGCATAGGCATCGGCGTGAACCACCCGCCGGCGCGATGACAGCAACAAGGCCAGCGCCATATCCGCCACGCAGTCGTTCAGGACCGCCGGGGTATTCACCACCTTGATCCCCCGCTCGCTCGCTTTCGCCACATCGACGCCGTCGTAGCCAACACCGAAATTGAGGATCAGCTCGGCGTTCGGACAAGCCTCGATCAAGGATACATCGCAACTGTGCATGGTGCCAATCGCACTGCATTTCGGGCCATGCTCAGCCAGGAACGCTGCCTTGTCGTCGGCTTTATACAGATGATGGGTTATGGCGATCTCGTCGAGCCTGGCCAGTGCCGGCGGATACCAAGAGGAGTGGATCATCACATGGGGCTTATCGGACACGGGTGTGTTTCCTTTCCGGTCTCAGAAGGACGAGCTGGGTTGTTTCAGAAATTCGATTTCCTCGGCGGTACTCTCGCGCCCGAGGGCTTCGTTGCGATGGGGAAACCGGCCGAAGCGTTCGATGATGACGTAGTGGCGATGCGCGTAATCGTCTTTGTTCTCATCCCCCAGTCCAGCAAACAGCGACAACGACCACAACTGGTCGGCCAAAGCCTCAGAATGCTCAAAGGGCAGAAAAAGGAACGTCGGGACATCAACCTCAGCACCGACATGATCGCCAGCAGTAATGGCCTGTCGGGCAATATCGCGGGCGCGGCTATCATTGGCGAAAGCCGCCCCCTCGCCGCGACGTAGATTACGAGAGAACTGGTCAAGCACCAGGATCAGCGCCAAGCGGCCGGCCGGCGTGTCACGCCACTCTTCGAACGCACCCTGCGACGCACGCGCCAGCACGTCACTGAAGCGCTCGCGCAAAGCATCATCAAAGGCGTCGTCCTTTTTGAACCAGCTTTCTTTCGGTGTCTGCTCAAACCAAAATTCAAGAATATCGGATTGTATCGTCATTCAGCTTCCCTGGGAGAACGATGGCGGACGGTCTTGTCGGCGGCGAGACTATCGCATCCCCCTGCGTCGGTAAACGCGGGTGGTTACGCTTTTTTTAACCTCGAAATGCCGACCGCGACTCCCTATCTTTTAAGGCAGGATCCGATGTATGGGAGTCTCACGCATGCCCAAGCTTGCCCCTACGCTTACAATCCTGGTCGCCGCGCTATCCCTCAGTGGCTGCCTTATCTCCACCGATGTGTATACCGGTCAGTCGAACACCTCCAAACGCGAGTTTCTAAGCTATGCCGGCGCGCGCTCGCCGGTGTTCTTGGACGTGATTGGCGCATCAAATTACGCGGCCGCGGCGGCTCGACACGCGAGCGGATCTGTCCCCGGGTTGCCAACCGTCTTCACCGCCGTGCGTACCGAAGCCGGTCAGCCAGGCTTCCACGTCGCCCTGGCACTCGATGCCCCGGCCAATGCGCGGCTGGAAACACTTTGTGCCGGCACACCAATTCCACCGGTTCAAAGGCGAAGCAGCCGTGGAATTCTCGCTGCGTTTTGTGCAGGTGGGGAGCCGATCAGCGGCGCCCGGGCTAAAATTCCGAGCCATAGCGGCCCGGACGACCCGGAATTCGCCCGCGCCGTCACGATGGTGATGGTTGAGATGTTCCCGATTAATCAGCCCGACCGGGAGAACCAGCGACAATGGATCACAAATTGACCTCTCGGGGATTGGTCACTGCGGCCTGCCTCGTGCTAGCCGGATGCGTAACGGCTAGCGATCTGGCTGGATCGATCGGCAGCGGCGCGCGGCGGTCCTACCTTGACCATGCGGGCCGTGATGGCCCGGTTCTGGCAGTCGCGGTCAACCTGCCGGCATCGCTATCCGCCGAGGCCACGGGCCAGCTTGTAGCCCGCGCGGCCGGGGACGCGATTACCGAAACCACCACGCGCTTCACGAACGACCCTGGATTGGCCCGCAATCGGGACTATCGGTTGGTCGTTGTCTTCGACCCACCGCGCGGCACGGCACCTAGTACCCTGTGCGAGGGCGCTCCGGTTGGTGTGACGCAAGGCCGTCCGGAAATGCTGGTCGGCGCCATCTTTTGCGCGCGCGGCCAGGCACTGGCTGGCGCACGTGCAAGTGGGCCGAGGCCCAGGAGCCCCAACGACCCGGCCTTGAGCAAGCTTGTGCGCGCGGCGATCGGAGAACTTTTCCCGACACCGATTGGAGGCCCAAAAGGGGCAAGCGAACGCGCCTTGGACGGGATCCAGCTCTCACCCGGAATTCGCCTGACGCGCAGTCCGCTGGAAGGTATATTCTAGCCTTCGAGTTCAGCTTTCTCCGGAGACAGGATTATGCGTTTTTTGATGGTCGGGACCGGCGGTCTCGGCGGCTATTTTGGAGCCCGCCTGCATGCCGCTGGCAACGAGGTGATCTTCTGTGCCCGCGGCAATAGCCGGGCAGCATTGGTCGAGAACGGCTTGACC
>JABIRP010000112.1 GCA_018699735.1 Rhodospirillaceae bacterium
CCGAGGAGTTCGTACATGCCAAACCACCCCCCAATAGCCCTCGTCGTCGGTGCCGGCGATTACATCGGCGCGGCTATCGCCAAGCGCTTCGCGGCGGGCGGGTTCCAGGTCTGCGTTGGTCGACGGAACTTCGACAAGTTGCAGCCTCTGGTTAACGACATATCCAGTGCCGGCGGCACCGTTCATCCCTTCGCGCTGGACGCGCGCAAGGAAGAGCGCATCGTCGAGGTTTTCGCCGAGATCGAGAAGAACATCGGCCCGCTTGAGATTGTCGTCTGCAATGTCGGCGGCAACGTAAAATTCCCGATCCGAGAAACCACATCGAGGGTGTTCCGAAAAGTCTGGGAGATGGCGACGCTAACCAGCTTCCTTGCCGGGCGCGAGGCCGCCAAATACATGGTACCGCGCGGACGAGGCTCGATCTTCTTTACCGGCGCCACAGCCAGTATGCGCGGCGGGAGCGGCTTTTCAGCCTTCGCCAGCGCCAAGTTCGGGACCCGAGCGCTGGCGCAATCCATGGCCCGCGAACTGGGGCCCGAGGGCATTCACATAGCGCATCTGGTCGTCGATGCCGGCGTCGACACCCAGTGGGTGCGCGACCGTATCCGAGAGAGTGACGGCGAGGAAGGACTGGCCAACCTGCATCCAGACCAGCTGGTTCGCCCCGAGGCGATTGGGGAAATCTATTGGCAACTGCATCATCAAGACCGAAGCTGCTGGACCCAGGAACTCGACATTCGCCCCTTCATGGAACCCTGGTAGCGGAGAAATTCCCTTATGAGCCTGCCACCGATCTTCGACACCTTGCGCGCACCAATCGTCGCCGCACCGTTGTTCATCATTTCAAATCCCGATTTGCTTCTGGCCGAGTGCAAGGCCGGCATCATCGGCTCATTCCCAGCATTGAATGCACGCCCGGCGGAGATGCTGGATGAATGGCTCACCCGCATCAACGAAGAGCTGGATGCCTATAACCAGGCCAACCCGGATCAACCTGCTGCCCCCTATGCGGTCAATCAGATCGTTCACCGCTCGAACGAGCGCCTCTGGCCGGACGTCGAGACTTGCGTGAAGCACAAGGTGCCGATCATCATTTCCTCGCTCGGCGCCCGCGAAGAACTGAACGACGCCATCCATGCGTATGGCGGCATCGTGCTGCACGATGTCATCAATGATCGCTTCGCCCGCAAAGCCATCGAAAAAGGTGCCGATGGACTGATCGCGGTAGCCGCAGGCGCCGGCGGACATGCCGGTACCACCTCTCCCTTTGCGCTCATCCAGGAAATTCGCGAGTGGTTCGACGGGCCGTTGCTGTTGTCCGGCTCAATCGCAACTGGCGACGCGGTTCTGGCCGCCCAGGTCTTGGGCGCCGATCTCGCTTATATCGGCTCGCCATTCATCGCGACAGAGGAAGCCAATGCTGAAGCCGCCTACAAACAGATGATCGTCGAAAGCCATGCCGACGACGTGCTCTACACCAACTATTGTGCCGGCGTACACGGCAACTATCTGAAGCCATCTATCGTCAACAGCGGGCTCGACCCGTCCGACCTACCGGAAGCCGATCCCTCGAAAATGAAATTCACGTCCAGCGGTAGTGAAAAGCACAAGACCTGGAAGCACATCTGGGGCAGCGGCCAAGGCATCGGCGCGGTGAAGGAAATCGTGCCGGCAGCCAACCGGGTGGCGGAGTTGACCGAGCAATATGAGGCGGCTTTGGGCCGCATGAGACGCACTGGCTGAGAACCACACCTTTCAGAAACCCCGCACCACCGTTCGTCATCCAGAGGTGCTCGCAGGAGCGAGCCTCGAAGGACGCACCTTGCCGCCGTTGTGCATCCTTCGAGGCCCTCCCGTTGATCGGCCACCTCAGGATGACGAAATTCCGGAACGCAGCAATGACTAAAGGCCCAATCTCGATTGTCATCGGCATCACAAACGGATAGGACTAAAAGGCTCAGTTTAGCCGTTCGACGCCTTCCAGGAGACAGACCCCATGCAGAACCGCACCGCGCTCGACCAGATCAAGATGCAGATCCAGTGGAACCGATTGCTCTCGGTCGTCGAAGAACAGGCACAAACCCTGATCCGCACCGCGTTTTCGACCGCAACGCGCGAGGCTGGCGATCTGTCGGCTGGTGTCTTTGATGCCGCCGGCGACATGCTGGCCCAGGCGGTCACCGGCACGCCTGGTCACGTCAACGCCATGGCCGCTGCGGTCAAGTTCTTCATCGAGCGTTATCCTCTGGACAAGATGGAAGAGGACGATGTCTACATCACCAATGACCCCTGGAAGGGTACCGGCCACCTAAACGACTTCACAGTCGTAACACCGACCTTCATGGATGGCCGGATCGTGGCGCTGTTCGCCTGCACCAGTCATGTTGTGGACGTTGGCGGCCGGGGTTTCGGGCCGGATGGGCGTCAGGTGTATGAGGAAGGCCTCAACATTCCGATCATGCCGCTCGCCAAGCGCGGCGAGATCAACGAGATGATGATGGAAATCGTGCGCGCCAACGTGCGCAATCCGGTCGAGGTCGAGGGGGATCTCTACTCCCTCGCCGCCTGCAACGATGTCGGCGGGCGCCGATTGGTCGAAATGATGCGCGAGTTTGAGATGGAGAGCCTGGACGACTTGGGCCACCACATCATCGAAGCCTCTCGCGAAGGCATGTTGAAGGAAGTGCGCGAACTTCCTTTTGGCGTTTACGAGAACTCCATGCGCATTGATGGGTATGAGGCGCCGCTCGACCTTTGTGTCAAAATGACCATTGGCGAAGATGGCATCGATCTTGATTTCGCTGGAACCTCACCCACTTCGAAATTCGGCATCAACGTACCGGTCACGTATACCGAGGCCTATGCCAGCTTTGGCGTACGGTGCGTTATCGGCTCACGGGTCCCAAACAACGCCGGCTCGCTTGGGCCGGTGCGCATTCAAGCTCCCCTGGGCTGCATATTGAACGCACCGCACCCCTGTGCGGTCACCGCGCGCCATGTGATCGGGCAGATGTTGCCGGATGTGGTGCTGGGCTGCCTGAACCAGATCATTCCGGACCGTGTCCCGGCAGAGGGCACCTCCTGCCTTTGGAACCCGGTTATGATGGGTGGTCACGGCCTGACGGATGAAAACTACGGCAACAGCCAACCGTTTGCGATGAACACTTTCCATTCCGGCGGTACCGGCGCCAGGCCGGGCAAGGACGGTCTCTCGGCTACGGCCTTTCCTTCTGGCGTCCGCAACACGCCGATCGAAATCAATGAGACGATCGCACCGCTGGTCTTCTGGAAAAAGGAATACCGTATCGATAGCGGCGGGCATGGAAAGCATCGAGGCGGCGACGGCCAGGTTATGGAAATCGCCCACGCTGACGGCGCCCCTTTCGTCATCTCCTCCATGTTCGACCGGGTCGAGCATCCGGCGCGCGGGCGCAATGGCGGCGGCAATGGTGCCAACGGTCGCATCTCGCTGGGTTCCGGTGCTGTATTGAAAGGCAAGGGTCGCCAGTCCGTTCCCGCTGGTGACAGACTTATTCTCGAGATGCCCGGTGGTGGTGGTATCGGCGACGGCAACACGCGGGACCGCTCACTGCTGTCTCGGGACGTGCGGGACGGTTTCGTCTCGCCAGAGGCGGCATTGCGCGAGTTTGGCGCCAATATCGATGCCGACGGCAACCTCGCAGCGGCCGGAGATGATGATTAGACGATGACTAACGGGGGCTGTGTGAAATCCGGCCTCGTTATACGCTCGTCATCCCCGCCGTCGCGGGAATGACGGTCCTGACCGGAGCCCACGTGCCTAAACGTACTCTCGCATACGAGGACTTGGGCCTTCTCGCCGCCGGTGCCTGGGTGCTGGGAACAGGCGGTGGCGGCAATCCGTATTACAATCTGGTCGCCATCAAGCACCTCTATCGCCAAGGCCACAGCGTCAATCTGATCCAACCCGATGAGCTGGCTGACGATGCGTTAGTCGCCCTGGTCTCGTTCCAGGGTGCGCCGCTGGTCGGCATAGAGCGCCTGCCCGACGCTACGCGGTTGATGAAGGCGATGGCTCTGATGGAGAGGCATCTCGACCGTAAGTTCGATGCCGTCATGTCGATGGAAATCGGTGGCTCAAACGGCGTCTTGCCGCTACTGGCCGCAGCTGTGACCGGTTTGCCCGTCGTCGACGCCGATGCCATGGGACGCGCCTTTCCGGATGTCTCCAAGACCTGTTTTGCGGTCCATGACTTATCCCCCGGCCCCATCGCAATCCATGATATCCGCGAGAACGGCGTGATCATGGATCCGATCGAAGACTGGTTCTGGGCCGAACGGATCAGCCGCAAGGTGGTCACCGAAATGGGCTCCACCGCATCGACCTGCAAAGCGCCCCGGAGTGGCGCCGAGGTCAAAAGCATGGGTATTCATGGCTCGGTCAGCCGGGCAATCGCCATTGGCCAGACGCTGGTACAAGCGAAGGCAGACCATCGCGACCCAATAGCGGCCCTCTTGGATCTGGAGGACGGATTGCTGCTGTATTTGGGGAAAATTACGGATACGGAACGAAAGACCACCGAAGGGTTTCTACGCGGCCACGTCGATATCGAGGCGGTATCCGATGCGTCGTCTAATCAATTGATACAACAGGAAAAAGCTTCCCCGGCCGCCGCAAGCGCAAAGAAACTTCGTATCGAGTTCCAAAATGAGTTTTCCGTTGCGCGGCTGGAAGAAACCGTCATCGCCACGGTCCCGGACCTGATCTGCGTCCTCGACCGTGAAACCGGCGAGGCGATCGGAACCGAAAGCCTCAGATACGGCCAGCGCGTGGCGGTGATCGCTCTGCCTTCTCCACCGGTCTTCACCAGCGAAAAAGGCTTGCAGCACGCTGGCCCTCGCGCCTTTGGCTTTGATTTGGATTTTGTGTCTCCATTCTCGAATTCGAAAGAAATATCATGAGACGGATCGGCATCGATGTAGGGGGTACCAACACGGATGCGGTCCTGCTCGACGGATCACACGTGCTCGGCGCCATCAAGACGGCAACGACCGAGGATGTGACCGCCGGCATTGAGGCCGCTCTGGCCGACCTTCTAATTGCGACCGGAGCTGAACCCGGCGATATCGAAGCGGTGATGATCGGAACCACGCATTTTACCAATGCGGTCGTGCAACGTCGGGGATTGAGCCGAATTGCCGCCGTGCGCGTGTGCCTCCCGGCCGCTGCCACGCTGCCGCCATTCTGCGACTGGCCAGAAGACCTGGCCGCCGTGGTCGACGGCGGACATTATCTGCTTGCCGGCGGGCACGAATATGATGGTCGCCCGATCGCACCATTCGATGAGGCGGCGAGCCGTGCCGCAGCGCGCGACATCGCCCAATCGGGGGTCACGGCCGCCGCAATCTCGGCTGTCTTCTCCCCTATAAACGAAGAGTTTGAGGCTAAGGCGAGCGCGATCCTTGCCAAGGAAGCACCGAGCCTGCCACTAAGCGAAAGCCGCAAACTTGGCCGCCTCGGGTTGCTTGAGCGAGAGAACATTACATTGCTGAACGCCGCTCTCCTCGGGTTGGCACGGCGCACAGTCGCCGCTTTCGAGGCGGCACTGGCAAATAGTGGGATCACAGCACCGCTCTATCTCACCCAGAACGACGGCACCATCGTCGGCGCGAGCGAAGCGGCTCTCCAACCGGTTTTCTCGTTTGCCTCCGGGCCTACGAACAGTATGCGGGGCGCCGCTATGCTCTCAGGTCTGGAGAATGCAATTGTCGTCGATGTCGGCGGAACCACGACTGACATCGGGTGCCTGCGCAATGGGTTTCCGCGCGAGGCCAACAATGTCATCGAAATAGGCGGGGTGCGCACTAATTTTCGGATGCCCGACGTGCGCTCCATCGGTATTGGCGGCGGTAGCCTGATACAAGCTGACCCTTTAGCGGTTGGCCCTGTTAGCACGGGCTATGAAATCTCGAGCCACGCCCTCGTATTCGGCGGTTCTGAGATTACCGCAACCGATTGCGCCGTCGCCATGGGCCAAGTCGACATTGGCGACATCGATAGGACCGCCGGCATGCCCACAGGCCTGGCAAAGGCCGCGTCAACTCTAATTTCCGAGACGATCTCAGAGACCGTCGATCGCACAAAACCAGATGCGGCGCCCCTACCCCTCGTCGCTGTTGGCGGCGGCGCATTTCTGGTACCGGACTCGATCGATGGGATTTCCCAGGTCGTCCGCGTGGAACATGCCGGCGTCGCCAATGCTATCGGCGC
>JABIRP010000113.1 GCA_018699735.1 Rhodospirillaceae bacterium
TCAATTTCATAGGTCCGCTGTTCCACCGCGCGGCGCGTCTCATGGTACTCGGGTTCTGAAATCGGGGTGAACTGGATCTGGTCCCCGGCCGCAACAAGGATCGGGTCTTCGCGATCGCCATCATAGAAGTCGACCGGCGTGCGGCCGATCAAGTGCCAACCACCAGGGCATTCGAGCGTATAGACCGTGGTCTGCCGACCAGCCACCGAGATCGAACGAGCCGGGACCTTCACCCGCGGCTCCCGTCGGCGCGGCAGGTCGAAAGCTTCCGGCAAGATGCCGAGATAGGGAAAGCCGGGCAGAAATCCCATCATGAAAACATCGAATACAGTTGCCGCGTGCCCTTCGATGACCTCAGCCGGCGACATCCCCATTTCGGCGCACACTTGTGTCATATCCGGTGCCTGGTCACCCTCATAGCAAACCGGGATCCGCCAGAAACGACGATGGCCCTCAACATCCGGCGTATGCCGCAACAACTCGGTCACCGCTGAACACAGGTCTTCCTGACCGGTCACCAACGGATCGTAGTGGATCATCAAGGAGCGAAAGGTCGGCACCAGGTCGACGATGCCGGCCAGATCTTGCGATCGAACCGCCGCTTCCAGGCGCGCGACACGGCGGTTTACCTCACGGTCGACAACCTCGCCGAACTGGACCACCAAGGCTGTATCTCCCGCTGACAGGAAGACTGGTTCCGCCGTAGTCGGATTGTGTGTCATGGCCGTGGACCGATTGCCGGAGTTGGGGTTAGATGGAGCCTCTCCCATCAACACAAAGTTACGAACATGATCGACAAGCGCAAGGTGAACCTGAACGCCGATATGG
This sequence comes from Rhodospirillaceae bacterium, assembly GCA_018699735.1. Classification (GTDB taxonomy): domain Bacteria; phylum Pseudomonadota; class Alphaproteobacteria; order Thalassobaculales; family Thalassobaculaceae; genus JABIRP01. The sequence goes on from JABIRP010000113.1 coordinate 829, forward strand.
GTGAAGGCTTTGGAGCCTACGATATCGGGGACGACGATGCGATGCTGGAGCATGTCACATCAGCCAATGTGGCCTGCGGCTTCCACGGCGGCGACCCAAATGTCATGGACCGGGTGATCCGGCGCGCGGTGGAGCGCGGCGTGAGCATCGGTGCCCACCCGGGCTTCAACGATCTTTGGGGTTTCGGCAGGCGTCAAATCTACATGTCACCGGCCGAAATCGAGACCATGACCGCCTACCAGATCGGCGCACTGCAAGGCATGGCAACCGCCGCCGGAACACGGGTCACGCATATCAAACCGCATGGTGCCTTGAACAACATGGCTTCGATCGATCGTTCCCTCGCCGATGCCATCAGCCGGGCCTGCAAGGCGGTTGACCCGGAAATTATCATGCTGGCGACCACGGGGTCTGAACTATTGAATGCGGCGATGGCGATCGACCTTCCAACCGCCTCCGAGGTTTTCGCCGACCGGACCTATGATGACCAGGGGAACCTGACCAGCCGAAAACTGCCAAATGCCATGATCCGGGACGCGGCTGAGGCCCGAGCGCATGCCCTGCACATGATCGAGCACGGAGAGGTGATCTCGACCTCGGGCAAAGCGGTGAAAGTTTTAGCGCATTCGATCTGTGTACATGGCGACGAACCCACCGGCCCCGGTGTCGCCAAAGCCGTACGCGAGGGTCTGGAGGCCGCCGGTATCGACGTCGTGCCCCTGCCCGACGTTCCTCTCGACCACTAAACCAGCAAGGACCAAACGCATGAGCCGCGAAGCTGTTATCGACCGAGCCGCCGCCCATTTCGACGACGGCGGTTACCTGGAGGATCTCGGGCGCCGTGTCGCGATCCCGACCGAGAGCCAGATCTTCGAGCAACGCCGCGACGCAATGGACAGCTACATGGCCGAAATGCGCCAGACGCTGGAAGCCATGGGCTATGACTGCGAGGTTATGGACAACCCCTCGCCCAAGGCCGGGCCCCTCATGGTCGCCGTGCGCCACGAAGGCGACGACCTGCCGACTGTATTGACCTACGGCCACGGCGATGTCACCCACGGCCAGAAAGGTGAATGGGAAGAAGACCGGGACCCTTGGTCGTTGACCATCGTCGGCGACCGGGTTTACGGCCGCGGCACAGCCGACAACAAAGGCCAGCACTCAATCAACCTGGCGGCGCTACGCTGCTGTATCGAAGAGCGCGGCTCACTCGGATTCAATTCCAAGGTCATGATAGAGACCGGGGAGGAGTCCGGTTCACCCGGGCTTCGGGACTTTGCTCAATTGCACCGCGACAAGCTTGCAGCAGACGTGCTGATCGGCTCCGATGGCCCGCGTCTGCAACCCGACCGTCCGACGCTCTTCATGGGAACCCGGGGCAGTGTTGCTTTCGACGTGGTTGTTGATCTGCGCGACACGGGACACCATTCGGGCAACTGGGGTGGGCTGATTTCCAGCGCCAGCATTCTCCTGACCCAGGCCTTGGCCACGGTGACCGACAAGCGCGGGCAGATCCGCATTCCGGAATGGCGCCCGGAAGCCAGCCTGACCAATTCGGTCCGTATGGCACTCGCCGATATTGAGGTCGACGGCGGCAAGGATGGTCCCGAGATCGAACCCGATTGGGGTGAGGAGAGCCTGTCCCCGGCGGAGCGTGTCTTCGCCTGGAACAGCTTCGACATACTGGCGATGATCACTGGCGACCCCGAGCGCCCGCAAAATGCGGTGCCACCGAAAGCCCGGGCGCGCTGCCAGCTTCGAACCGTGGTTGGAACCGATGTCGAGGATATCGTCCCGGCGCTGGAACGCCATTTCGAGCGCGAGGGGTTTCCCCAGGTCACTGTAATACGCGCCGACCGTGGCATCATGATGCCGACCCGGCTCGACCCCGCTCATCCCCTGGTGCAATGGGCGGCGGCCTCACTGGCTGAAACTTCGGGCAAGAAGACTGCGGTTATTCCCAATCTCGGCGGCTCGCTGCCGAATGACGTCTTCACCGACGTCATTGGCGTGCCGACCTTGTGGGTGCCGCATTCCTACGCGTCCTGCTCGCAGCATGCGCCGAATGAGCATGCGCTAAAAACAATCCTGCGCGAGGGGCTCTGCATGATGACGGGGCTGTTCTGGGATGTTGGCGACGGCAAGATGCCGAAGGTTGCAGGGCAATAGGCGATGACCAAACGCATTCTCTCGGCTGAAATCAGCCATGAGACCAATACCTTCAGCGTGTTGCGTACGTCGCTCGACGACTACCTTCTCCGCCAATGCTATTTCGGCGAAGAGATCGCAGAGCGCATGGCCGGGACCCGCACCGAGATAGCGGCCCATATCGATGCGGCTAAACGGTTTGGCTGGGAATTGGTACCAACCGTCGCGGCGCATGCCACCCCATCCGGAAAAACCACCGTTGACGCTTGGGCCACGCTGTCAGGACGGGTGTTGGCCGGCTGCGATGGCGGCCAGATCGACGGCGTCTTGCTGGCCCTGCATGGCGCCCAGGTGACCGAGGATGCCGACGATGCCGAGGGCGACCTCATCGCGCGCTTGCGCGACCGGCTTGGGCCTGATGTGCCAATTACGCTGACCCTCGACCTCCACGCCAACGTAACCGATGACATGGCCCGACTGGCCAATGTCATCATCCCGTTTCGCACCTATCCACATATCGACCAATACGAGGTCGCGACCGAAGCCGCTGAGTTCTTGGCTCGGATATTCGCCGGTGAGATCAAGCCTCGAACCGTCGTCGCCCGCCGCGATACGTTAGACGGATGCAACCATGGCCGCACCCAGAGCGGGCCAATGGCCGACCTGTTGAAACGTGCAGCTGAGATAAAGGCGGAGGATGCCGGGGTCTTGAATATCGGTGTCAGTGCCGGTTTCGCGTGGTCGGACATCGCCCAAGCCGGCCCATCGGTCACTGTAACCGGTGATGGCGACGATCCGCGCTTCCTCGCCATCGCCGAAGACCTGATGGACGAGGTTTGGCAGACCCGCAGTATCAACACGGTCGCTTTGCTGGGACTGGACGATGTCGCTGCCCGCATTACAGCCGCCAATGCCAGCCCTCCTAACGGTCCGTTGGTGATCGGAGATACCACCGACAATCCCGGCGGCGGCGGTTATGGCGATGGTGTCCGCCTGCTGGAAAAGATGCTTGAGATGGGCGCCCAGAACGCTGGGCTTGCAGCCCTGTACGACCCGCAAGCGGCAGACGCCTGCCATGCGGCCGGTATCGGCGGTTTGGTAGCGATTTCACTGGGCGCCCGGGTCGACCCTTCCAGCTATGGGCCGCCGCTTGAGGCCTCAGGCACCGTCGAGGCCTTGAGTGCGGATGGCGCTTTTATCTGTGAGGGCCCGATGTGGGCCGGAATGGAGGTGCGGTTGGGCCGTTCGGCGGTTCTGCGTATCGATGATGTCCGTGTCGTCATCTCTTCGAACAATCTGCAGGTCACCGATTGCCAGGCCTTCCGCCTGTTCGATATCGATCCGGCGACATTGTCCGTGGCAGCGGTAAAATCCTCACCCCATTTTCGCGCAGCCTACGAGCCGATCGCGAGCGAGGTGGTGCTGATGGATTCGGGTGGCCTGGTTTCAACCGACTACAAACGCTTCGACTATCAAAAACTGCGCCGGCCGATCTGGCCTCTTGATACGATCTGACCGCTCGATACGTCTTGCCTGGGAGACTGACTATGACGCTCGCCTGCCAACGCGCCCTTTTCGACTTGCCGGACGACCTGGTCTACATGAACTGCGCGGCGCAAAGCCCGTCGCTTGAAGCATCGCATGAAGCCGGAATGAAGGGCCTGTCGCGCAAATTCCATCCCTGGGACCCCGAACGACAGGCATTGAGCGGCGAAATGGAGCGTTGCCGTGAGTTAGTCGCGGGCCTGCTTCCAGGCGCCCAGGCACGCGATATCGCATTCGTGTTTTCAACCAGCTACGGCGTAGCGGTCGCCAAGGCGAACTATTCTATCAAACCCGGCCAAGAGGTTTTGGTCCTGGACGGCCAATTCCCATCGAATTACTACGCCTGGACACTCTTGGCTGAGCGCGACGGTGGCAAGCTGAAGGTCGTCGCCCGTCCCGATGATTTCGACTGGACGCCCCGGGTTCTAGAAGCCATCGGCCCCGACACCGGCCTCGTCGCCCTGCCGACCTGTCACTGGATGGATGGCTCACTGCTGGATCTGGCGGCAATCTCCGATCGCTGCCGCGAGGTTGGTGCCCCCCTCTTCGTCGACGCCACTCAAACCCTCGGAGTGGTGCCATTTGATCTTGAGAGGATCCGCCCCGATTACGTCGTTGCTTCGGCATACAAGTGGCTGCTCTCACCAGACATGATGGGGTACATGTACGTCGCCCCCTGGCGTCAGGATGGCCTGCCGATCGAGGAGAACCATTCGACCCGTAGCGGTGGGCCGAAGATGGAGTTTTCCCCTGGCTATGGTCCGGACTACGTCGACGGAGCCCGGCGCTTCGATATGGGAGCGTCAGACAGCATGATCCATACGCCGATGTCGATGAAGGCGCTGGAGCAAATAACCGAATGGGGCCCGGCGAACATCGCCGCCGGTATTGAACCTGTCATCGATCGGATCGCCGAAGCGGCCGAGGAGCGCGGTTTTCGCGTCCCGCCGAAATCAGCGCGGTCCGATCATTTCATCGGTCTTTGGCCGGCGAGCCAGCTGGAACCTGATATCGCCAAACGATTAGCCGCCCGCGGCGTCCACGTCGCCCTTCGCGGCGGCGCCATTCGGGTCAGCCCCTATCTCTACAACGATGAAAGCGAGGTCGAACCGCTTTTCGCAGCGCTGGACGCTTGTCTTTAGGGAAGCGTTGATCTTGATGCTGGGCGCCGCGTTCTTCGAGACCTCGAAGAACGCGCACTGTCATCACGTCGACATTCAATTTTTCGGCGTCATTCTCGCGAAAGCGGGAATGACGAATCTGGGCATTCTGAAAGCAGCATAACCAACGCTCAAGTTCCGCCCGAAGCCTTGATGCGGAAATGCCGCATGCCTTTCAACTCGACCCGGTTGATCATTCGAGGATCGACCAGCGAAGACAGGGCGAGACGCAGAGCGCGTTCCATGCGGGCAATCGAATATCGCGCAACCGGGTCTGCCAGAAGAACCGATAGATTATGCGCGAACGACACCTGGATCTCACTCGCATGCGGTAGGATTTGTTCCTCCAACCGGCGGTCATAGACATGGATCGTGACCCGAGCTCGACACTCGAAATTATCCAGGATTTCGTCACCTGTGTTGGTGCGCGCAACCACGACACCCGGTAGAGGGATGGCGTGCCATTTTCGGCGCGACGATTCCATGTATTTGCGCATCAAATGCGCCCCCACCGCTAAGACCACAAGGACCGCATTTGCCTGGATCAAACGGAGACGATCGTCCGGTGCCAGACCGAGACCTCCTGAATGCATCCGCGCAAACTCTCCCGACAGAACGATCGCAAGGTTGACCGCCAGCAAGATCGTCGCGACGAAAGCGAGCACAATCGTCAGATACCAAAGGAGATAAACCGGATTGGAGGCCGCCAGGGCTTGGATAGACTTCAGCCTGGATGCGTTCGGCCTGTACGCATTGAGAGAGGGCGTTGCCAGAGACATTTTACCTTCCAATCCAAAATCACTTTCTGTGATCACTTATCGATAGAATAGTTAATTAAAAAATTAATTTCAATTCTAAAATATGTTTTCGAAAACTATTTCTGTTTTAAAGTCGATATCGCTAAATCGAGATCGATCGTAAAGCGATGTCGAGTTCGCTCCCCCCGCACTGTGGAAACCTGTCTTGCGGAAAAAGCCCGGCAGATGAATTCTGGAATACATGGCTAGAAATGCTTCTGAGCACGCCGACAAGGGCACGCTAGATGCTCTCAGATTTACAGAAACCGAACCGGGAGAACCTCATGAAACGCATCGCTTTGGCGGCTGTTGCCGCTAGCCTCGTAGGCATCGCCGCTCATCCGACGATGGCGGCAAATGTCAAAATCACACCGCTCGGCGGTCAGGACGGCGAGTTCTGTCGGCTCGACCGGGCGCTCATCTTCGAAGACCCAAACGGCACGCGTCTACTCTATGATGCGGGTCGCACGGTCGCGGGAGCCGAGGACCCTCGGCTCGGCAAGATCGATGTAATTCTGGTCAGCCACATGCATGGCGACCATGTCGGCGACCGTCACACCAAGGCACCGAATGCTGGCACCTGTTCAAAGCCGGACTTCTCGGTCGTGGCAGCACCGAATACAAACTCGGTCAATATCGCGCTCGCCAAGAACGCTAAAATCGTGACCGGTAGCGAGATGCCGCCCTTCTTCGGCAACAAACTGAAGGCTCTCGGCGGCAATCCGAAGAACTCAATGCTGGTTCGTTTCGGTGCGACCAAGACGGTCGGCGGTGTGAAGATATCAACCGTGCCCGCTCTCCATACCAATGGTTTGAATCCCGCCTTCATCGGTGGCGACCTCGGCAAAGCGATGAAAGCTGCCGGTTTCTCTGGATATGTCGGTGGTGCGACCGGTTACATCCTGCAGTTCACCAACGGGTTGGTCGCCTATCTTTCCGGCGACACAGGTATGACGGCTGAGCAGGACAAGGTGGTTCGCGGTTACTACAAAGCGGAACTGGTAGTTATAAATATCGGCGACACCTACACCACGGGCCCGAAAGAAGCGGCCTATGTGATCAACGATATGATCAAACCGGCCTCTGTGATTGCCAGTCATGCCAATGAACCGGCGACGAAGGGCGGCAAGGTGATTGCGGGCACTCGCACCGCCGCATTTATGAATGCTGTCAATGTGCCAGTTCACCTGCCCCTCAGCGGCAGAACCATGGAGTTCGACGGCGCCGGGATGTGCAAGTCCGGTTGTTGATCGCCCTGACAGATACAATCAGGCCCCGGCGCAGTTCGTCGGGGCCTTTTTCTTATCGATCAATCGACGAAGACCGTCACTTTCGGTTTGCTCAACAAATCCCGATTGCGCGCGCGGATGGGCTTGACCGCACTTAACAACACAATCATTTCTTCGACCAAATTGCGCTCTACGTCGATCCGTCGCAGCACATCGTCAACATCGACACGACCGTTACCGTCTTCCACTTTGACTTTGGCAACCCGATAGCGCAGTTCGAGGAAGCTCCAGTCCCCACGATAGCCATAGTCGGCGAAGCTATAGAACGGCTGGGCGAAGTAATCGTAGCTGCCGGAAAAGTACGGCCGCTTGTGGGTAGGATCCATCCAGGCTTCGTCATTGCCACCATGTGGGGTTGCGATCAGGAGCTGGCCGCCCGGCTTTGCGATCCGGTAGAGTTCCTGCATCAGTGGCAGCACGTTCTCGACATGCTCCAAAACATGCCACATGCACAGCGCATCGAACGTGTCGGCATCGAAGGGGAGAGGTTCATCGGGGCAGCGCTCCAGATCGAAAACCACGTCCACGCCCTCGCCCGCCTGAATGTCGAGGTTGAGCCACCCCTTCTTGGGGCTGGTCCCGCAGCCGAGATTGAGGCCCTTCAGCCCTGGGCCGGGCCCATCGTCACTCATGCTCACGCTTCGCTCCCGCGTTTGACGTTAAGAAACACCACGCCCAGCGCCGTCAATTGGCGTAGCAGCCTCTCGGCAACCTCCAGGAATGCGTCCCAAGAAAGGTCCGGCAGCGCCTGGGCTCGAATTGCCTCCAAGGTCAGTTCTCCATCTAATGCCAATAACACCCGTCCTTGATCATCATCCACTTGCAATCCGACCGTGGTGGCATCCCCGTCAACGACGAGTTCAAGACGTAAGGACGCCTGGCCTGGCACGTAGAGGCGTTGAATTTCTGCCAGCATCGCATCGACCGGGACGGCGACCATGCCGGGCTCGATTTCGGCGATCGACCCGTCTCTCGGACCTTTGCGCCGTGCGAGCAGAGCGTGTTTCTTCGGGCCACCACTCAACATCTCAGCCACTTCCCGGCGGCTCCACCAGTCCATCTCAGCAACCCGCGCCCTTGCCTTACCTAGAGCCGCTCCTGGGCCTAGCATCAGGCTTGGGTCGTGGCGGAAGGAGGGCAGGAACTCCACGGCATCCAGCCCGGCATCGTGCAAGAGCTCCTTGATCTCGCCAACCCGATAGGCCCGGTCCATGGGATGCAGAAAGGTATCGGCGA
>JABIRP010000114.1 GCA_018699735.1 Rhodospirillaceae bacterium
GACCGTGTTCGATCATGATTTTCGTCACGGATTGGGCCAGCAGAAATGCGGCCCGGACATTGATATTCATAATCCGGTCGTAATGCTCTTCCGTCACCTCCGTGAACGGCTCGGGGACATTGGTCCCAGCGTTGTTGACCAAGACATCAATCGGCCCGAGCGTTGGAATTATCGATTTAACCGCTGCCGCATCGGTTACGTCGCAGACCACGATCCTGGCTCGTCCACCGGCAATCTCTATACGGTTTTTCACCGATTCGAGTTCACTCTTGGTGCGGCTCATTGCGATGACTTCGGCGCCAGCATCCGCCAATGCCAACGCACAGCCCTCACCCAAACCTCGTCCGGCACCGGTGACCAGAGCGACCTTCCCGTCGAGCCTGAAGCGCTCCATGGCGTTGCCCATCTGACTTACTCCGCTGATTGGTTTTTTCCGCCGTAGCGGCGCACACGTATGTCTGCCTGCTCTTTGTGGCCGGCGAACCCCTCAATCGCGCAAAGCCTGGAGCAGTACTCGCCAACCATGGCGCTGGCCTCATCGGTGTCGACCCATTGATAGGTGCAGGTCTTGAGGAACTTGCCAACCCAGAGCCCGCCGGTATAGCGCGCCGCTTTGCGGGTTGGCAGCGTATGGTTGGTGCCGATCACCTTGTCGCCGAAAGAAACGTTGGTGCGCGGCCCCAGGAAGAGCGCGCCGTAGTTGGTCATGTTGTCGAGGAACACCTGTGGGTCCCGGGTCATGACCTGGACGTGTTCCGATGCGATCTCATCGGCAACCGCAATCATCTCTGCCTCGTCCTCGCAAACGATGACCTGACCGTAGTCGCGCCAAGCCTGGCCGGCGATTTCAGCGGTCGAGAGAATGGTGAGCTGGCGTTCGACTTCGGCCATGGTGTCCCGCGCCAGTTTTTCGGAGTTGGTCAACAGGATGGCCGGCGAGGTCGGACCGTGCTCGGCTTGGCCGAGCAGGTCGGCGGCGCAGATTTCCCCATCTACCGTCTCATCGGCGATGATCAGCGTCTCTGTCGGTCCAGCGAAAAGGTCAATGCCGACACGGCCGTAAAGCTGACGCTTGGCCTCGGCTACAAAGGCGTTTCCGGGGCCAACGAGCAAGTCGACACCGGCGATGGTCTCGGTCCCAAGGGCCATGGCGCCAACCGCTTGAATGCCGCCTAGACAGTAGATCTCATCGGCTCCGCCCAGATGCATGGCGGTGATCACGGCCGGGCTCGGTTCGCCTTGAAAAGGCGGTGTGGCGGTAATGATGCGAGGAACGCCGGCGACCTTGGCCGTGACCACGCTCATATGAGCCGAGGCGACCAAAGGATACTTGCCGCCCGGTACATAGCAACCGACGCTATTGACTGGGATATTCTTATGGCCGAGGCGAACGCCGGGTAGCGTTTCGACTTCGACGTCTTTTAGCGCGTCCTTCTGGATTTGGGCAAAGTTGCGAATTTGTGTCTGAGCGAACGTGATGTCGTCGATATCACGGGCGGACATTTTGGCAAGGCAGGCCTCAACCTCTTGCTCTGACAGCCTGTAGCTTGAACGGTCCCAGTTGTCGAAGCGGGTCGACATTTTGCGGACGGCCGCATCGCCATTGCTTTCAATTTCGGCCAATGTCTGCTCGACGATCTGCCGGACCTTGTCCAACTCTTCCTGCTTTTCCGCCTCGGAAATGCTGGTCTTCAGGTGGCGGGCCATGATTGGTTTCCTTAGTCTTGGTTTAAGACACGCATGATCGACGCAGTATGCTACCGGGCCACCGGCGTCAAGCAAACGGCGGCGTTTGTGGGCGGGGATTATGAAAAAGAGAGCCTCGGGACCGTATGACATTTCCAGCGGGGGTGGAATTTGAACCGGGTGTCTAGTCCGATCCCGTCATACGGCCCCAAGTAGTTGCGGACGACTCTCGGGAGAGAGAGGGGCGGGGGAAGAGGAGCCGCCATGTCCTTGATCTCGAAGTTAGGGGATTTGGTTTGGAAGCGATGTGGCGAATCTCACACCCCGGTTCCTCTGGTTTGAGCGATGGAGAAAAAAAGAGCCCCGATCCGAATGTTCCCGGATCGGGGCTATCTAGTGGGAGCGTTAGAAACGAGCGCGGGGGAGTGCCTCGTTTCGATTTTTCACTGTATTGTGTGGCCTGTGCTTTCGATGTGGCGAAACTCACATGTCGAAACCGATTGCGCGAAAGGGGAGGTGGATGAGCGACGTTGAACGTTCGTTGGTGCATTCGAAATTGCTCGGTGCGCTGCCTGCTGACCGGATCGCCGACCTGGACCAGCGGGTGCGCTGGCGCGCCTATGAGCCCGAACAAACCATCATCGTCGCTGAGGACGAAGGCACGGATGTGTATTTCGTGATCAAGGGTGAGGTGCGGGTGACGGTTTATTCTGAGACCGGCAAAACCGTGATTATCAGCGACCTGAAAGCCGGCGATCATTTTGGTGAGTATGCTGCGATAGATGGTCGCAGCCGGTCGGCGAGCATTGTGGCCTTGAACCGAACCTTGGTTGCGGCCATGCCGGCCGGCATGTTCCACGGATTGTTGGAGACCCAACCAGAAATAGCGCGAGACATCATGCGGGGATTGGCCGGTGCTGTTCGAGGTTTGGTCGAACGAGTGGTCGAGTTCTCGACGCTTGGTGTGCGGAACCGGATCCATGCGGAGTTGCTTCGTTTAGCCAGGGCTGGCCGGGTTGTTGACGGCGCCGGACGTGTTTCGCCACCGCCAACGCATGCCGAGATCGCAGCCCGAATTTCGACCCATCGCGAAGCCGTTACCCGTGAGTTGAACCAACTTGAACGCGATGGAATGCTCGAGCGCACGAAGGGGGCTTTGGTCATCAGGGATCTGGGGCAGTTAGCAGAAATGGTCGAAAACGCTCGTGCTGGATGAAGTTGATTTCCTACCGTAATAATAAAGTTTTTAAAATATTTTAATTGATAAAGTAGAGTGCGAAAAGCCGACTGTTAACTGTTATTAAAGGTATTTGCGGCAAAACGCCAAGAACGAAACTTGTTTAATCTTGGCGGCAACGGGGACCAAATGTGATTTCGAATATGGCCGATATGGACCGTGTCATTGAATTGACCGGGGTCGGTAGAATTTTTGCTGAGTATTGGCTATCGCTGCCAAAAGTCGACCTCGTGCCTATGCGCTCGTCCTTCAAGCCTGAGAAGGTGCCCTCTGTCATACCGAATATGGCGATCCACGAATTGATCAGCCCGGAGTTTATTCGTATGCGACTGGTTGGCACCGAGATGGTTAAGGACTATGGCCAGGAGGTGACAAACCGAAACTATCTCGATTTCGTTGAGGAAGGCCGACGCGAGAAAGCCTCACACGCAATTCATGTCGTGTGCGGGCAGCCTTGCGGCATGGCTGTCCAACTAAGCGGTGTGAGCCAGGCCGGCCGAAAACTGGTGCGGTCGACGGTCGCATTCCCAATGCGGAATGACGAAGGCCAAGCCAATCTTGTCTACTTTTGTTCAAGTCGGGTTGAGAAACGAAATCGACTGGACGCGCATGATGATGAACTGGAAACCATGCAGGTCTCGGGCCGCGTTTTCTTAGATATTGGCGCTGGATTGCCGGCTTACCTCGACTGATCGGCTATAGAGCACGATCCACCCCTTTCCACGACACCGGTCTCGCTATATGACGACATGAGGCGCTATTTTCGCAGCGCATCACCAGCCGGGGTAGCTTGTGCGATGACCACCAAGGTCCTCTATTTTGTAAAAGCCGACGAAGCCTTCTACGACATGATCCGAGGCCAGATGCCCGAGGATTATGAACTGATGACGATGTCCGTCGGCGACGAGGCGGAGGAAACACGCCTGCTCGCGTCCGCCGATGCGGTCATAATCGGAGGCTATCGCCTTGAGGGCACGCATATTGCCAAAGCGCAGCGCCTGCGGGTAGCCCTGCATCAGGGGGTTGGATACCACGACACTTGTGACTGGAAGTCGCTGGCGATGCGTGGCGTGCCCCTATCCCTGACACCGGAGGGAACCAGCGAAGGCGTGTCGGAGCATACGATCATGATGATGCTCGCGGCCGGCCGCAGGTTGGCTTTTGTGGATGCCGAGTTGCGGCAGGGGCGCTGGCATTCCAACACCTTTCGGTCGTCGGCGCGCCAACTGCTCGGCTCGACCGTTGGCATTATCGGCCTTGGCCGGATCGGCAAGCAACTTGCGCATCGGCTCGGGACATTTGGTGTCGAGCTGCTCTACACCGATCTGCTTGAAATGGGCCCTGATGTAGAGCGTGAACTGAACGTCACGCGGGTCGAGCTAGATGACCTTCTGTCGCGATCGGATTTCGTAACCTTGCATGTCCCGTTGACGAAATTGACCCACCACATGATCGACGAGCGCGCGCTCTCGCTTATGGCGTCTGATGCGGTCTTGATCAATTGCGCGCGCGGGCCCGTCGTCAAGGAAGCGGCCCTTGTCGCAGCGTTGAAGGCGGGTACGATTGGGGCGGTAGGTCTCGATGTCTTCGAAGTTGAGCCGCCGGTTCACCCAACCCCGTTTGCAGAATTTCCCAATGTGGTTATGACAGCACATCACGCGCCGGGAACCCGTGATACGATGGAGATGAAATTCAAAACCATCTTCGAGAACCTTCGTCGATTCGAGGCCGGGGACGAGATGACGAATACCGTCGATTATCAGGCGGAACCGTAGGCCCGGGAGCGCCGGTATGATTGATCGCGTGGACTTGAATTCGGATCTTGGCGAAAGCTGGGGTGCCTATACGATCGGTGAAGACCAACAGATGTTGTCGATCGTAACCTCGGCCAATATCGCTTGCGGCTTTCATGGCGGCGACAGCGATGTGATGAGCGAGACGGTCCGTTTCGCCAAATCCAAGGGCGTCGCGGTTGGTGCCCATCCGAGTTACTTGGATCTCTGGGGATTTGGCCGCAGGCGAATTGTTGGCGACACGCCGGCCGAACTGGAGCGCACGATCGTCTATCAAATTGGCGCCTTGAAGGGCATCGCCGCAATGCACGGCCATCCCGTCACGCACGTTAAGGCACATGGCTCACTCGGCAACGTATCGGCCGAAAATCTTGAGGTCGCGACCGCGATTGCGCGCGGCATAAAAGCGGCGGACCCGGAGTTGATTTATATTGTCATGCCCGGCCGGGAAACGGAGCGGGCTGGTCAGGACGTCGGCTTGCGCCTGGCGCGCGAGGTTTATGCCGACCGAACCTACGAGGACGACGGCAATTTAACCCCACGGGCGAAAGACGGAGCCGTGATCCACGACGCTGAATTGGCTTGCGCCCGGGTTCTGGAAATGTTGGAGCGGGGTGCTATTACCAGCCGAACCGGCGCCCGTGTCGACGTTGCGATCGACACGATCTGCGTGCATGGCGACAATCCTGCCGGGGTTGCCATGGCCCAACAGATCCGTGATGCGATCGTTGCCGCCGGTGTGGCGATTGAGCCGTTTCACACCTTCGTGGATTAGACCGGAAACCAGCGATGTATTTCGAGGTCGATACCTTTGAAGCCAAGGATCTGGCATTGCTTGGACGGGCCAATATCTCGGCCGCTGGGCGTACATTCGAAACCCGAACGGTGTTCTATCTGCCGACGCGGGCCGAGGATTGGGCGCGGATCCGGGGTTATGCCGGCGGCATGGCGGGCGGACCCGAAGAGATCTCGGATTACTGGGACGCGCGGGCGAGCAATTTTCTTTACGTCTTTTCCCGCCAACAAAACATGCTCGCGATCTGCGGTTATTTCGATAGCGGCTACATCGGCCAGTTTATTGACCCAACCGGGCAAACCTTCAATCTGCCGGCGCGCAACAACGTCCAGGAGCGGGTGTTCAAAGAGTTCGTCGATCGAGATGGGCCCCTGATCAGGTCTTGGTATCCGCTGCTGCCTTCGCTGATCGATCATTATGACCTCTATAAAAACTTAAGCGTTGCCCGCCTGATAGAGCAACAGGCAACAGCGCCCGGTGAGGGGTTGCGGATTTTGGAAATCGGCGCCGGGGGATGCCTGCTACCGCTGCTTTTGCGGCGTGTCGCCGGTGTGCAGCGGTACGATGTGATCGATTTGCCGTTTGTGCTGCCCATGGGGTTTGCGATGATGCGGGCTTTCGCGCCCGACGTACCCATCGCTTTGCCGAACGAGGCCGTTGGCGATGCTTGGCTGCGCTTTCAATCCAGTGATGATTATTCGATCGAGGATGGGGTGTACGACGCGGCAGTCAATGTCACCTCATTCGGGGAGATGAGCCAGGCGCAGGTTGAGGGGTATTTTGGCCTATTAGAGCAGGCTCTCCGGCCGGCCGGCGTTTTCGCCTGTATCAACCGGACTGACAAGTCGACCGCATTTGCCGACTATCCGTGGTCGAAAGTCGGCACGGAGTTTGTGGTCGATAGCGAGGACCCGGTTTCAGGCTATCACCACGACCGAATGCAGATCATGCGTCGCGTGGTTCGTCGCGGGTGAATCAGGTCGCATTGCCCGTGGCGTAACGCGAAAGCAAATACTCATCGTCGGGCAACCAATCGAGCGCCGTCAAGAGAACCGCGGCCTTATCCGACGGCCCGTCTTTATCCGCAAAGGGGAGGACGAGCCGGTGGTAGTACGCCACTGATGTTCCGTGAGAGATCTGGGTTTGCGTTCGCGTGGGTCGTCTTGATGAGGCGGCCTCGTTGAGCTGATCGCGCGCATCTTCAGACATTTTGACTACGGGTAGGTCGTTTAGCAGGCGACCTTGCATGCGCATTCCATAGAGCTCTTCGATACCCGAGCCGACGAGGCGGAGAATATAATCACCATTCCTGACGTCAATGATACTCACACGGCCCAGAAGGTAGAAGAAATTCTCGGGTCTGATATCGCTGGATAGGGGAAGAGGGCTTTCCCCCTTCAATGCGAGCCAATGCTGTTGGAGAAGATCTAACTTATTGTCGACTGGTTCGCTCATCCTTCGCCAAATTTCTGCGCCCGGCTGATGGACCTGCCGGTTAGCGCAATTCGAACCAAGTACGGTAAAGCTCTTGTAATCGATGCGAGCATTACAAGGGGTCCAGCCAAATAGAATATACGTACATTTGTATTGCGTTTATTCAAGTGCGTGACAACCTAGAGATTCGTATAGGGTCCCGGTTGGTGTTGTGCAGCAGCGCGCCCAGGTTTCCTATTTAGTTGGATCGATAAATTTTCCCGCTACCGCCAGGGCAACGGCTTGCTCGCGGGTGGAGGCTGCGAATTTTTTTCGGGCATTGGCTAGGTGAAAATCGACGGTCGCGCGACTAATAGAGAGTTGATTGGCGATCTGGTCTGTTCTTAGGCCATGGGCAAGCCAATTCAGACATTCGATTTCACGTTTTGTGAGATCAGCGCTCAGGTTCACGTGTCTCACCCCCCAATTGTATTGAAGCATACTACGACGCACAGTTCTTGCGCCCGCCCGCGCCAGTCAGGGCATCGTGTGCTTTACCGAGGGTGGCAGCAAGCTACAGATTTCCATAGGGTGCTATGTATTTGACAAAATACTCGTAATAGGTGTTAATGGTTTAGATTGAACCTGATTAAAAGCTTGGGTTGAAATGGTTAATTACATATTTCTTCATAAGAGGCTAATTTCGCGTGAGTTGAATTCAGGCGCCCTGCACCAGGGCCGGGCAATTGTTTGCCTGTTGTGACTCGTACCCATATCCCCGATTTTTGGCTTACCGAATGCTTCGCCCGCCATCGACCGGAATTGCCTGGCCTGTGACGTACGCGGCGTCCTGGCTGGCCAAAAACAAGGCCACGGAGGCCACTTCCTCGGCCAAACCTAGTCTGGCCATCGGGTGCTTAGCGACCATTGAGGACAGCGCTAAATCTTTGTCATCGGCGATGTCGATAGAGGTCTGCGCCATTGGCGTATCAATCGTACCGGGACAGACACAGTTGGCGCGAATTCCTTGATCCGCGTGGTCGAGTGCAATTGCCCGGGTCATCGCGGCGACGCCTCCTTTGGCGGCGGAGTAGCCTATCAGACCTTTGTTGCCGCGAATCGCATTGATCGAGGCGATGTTGACGATGGATCCCTTGCGCTTGGCCAACATGCCGTCAATCACGCTGCGGCATCCAAGATACTGGCCGGTCAGGTTGATCAGCAGCATCCGATCCCAAAGCGCCCGGTCGGTTGCCTGAAGGTCGCCCCAGACCGTAACACCGGCATTGTTGAACAAGATGTCGACGCCGCCCAATTGGTGCGCTGCCTCGCCAACCACTGATTGCCAGTCTTCTTCGCTGGTGACATCGAGCTTACGGGCGAGGGCGACCCCCGGAATGTTGTGGATGTCGGCAATCTGATCCTCGTGTTCGACCGTAGCAACGACGCGGCAACCTTCTGCCCCGAACATTTTCGCGGCTGCGAGGCCTATTCCACTGCCGCAACCGGTGATCAACGCGCATTCGCCATCGAAGCGGGGCATGAGGCTCTCCATTTGCTTTACAGGACGGAGAGCATTCCTCGTCTCATTGGCGCTCGCCGTCAATGCCAATTTGAAGGGCGCGGATTTATCGCATAGCGGAATGGGTGAGGCGCCATGCGGTGGCCTTTTCGTTCTGGTCAGGTTGCTGCTAGGGTCGCCACCGAAACATGGTTCAGGAGAGAAAGTATGACGACCGGGACACCTTGGCCGAATGGCGCGCGGTTGGCGCTGTCGCTCGTGGTTAATGTCGAGGAGGGATCTGAGGCGTCGATCGCCGAGGGCGACCGGGGCCCGGAACCGGTTGACGAGTTGGGCGTGGTTTTGAAGAAGCCCGTCCGTAACTTTGGCAATGAGAGCAATTATCTCTATGGCTTGAAGGCCGGCGCGCCGAGGGTGCTGCAGCTTCTACGGGACCGAAGCATGGCAGCGACCTTCACTGCCGCAGCGCTCAGTCTGGAGAGGGATCCGGAGCTCGCACGCGCGATCATGCGGGATCACCATGAGGTTTGCGCCCACGGTTGGCGCTGGGTGCATCAGTTCCACATGGACGAAAACGCGGAACGAGACTTTATTCGTAAGGCGATCGATACAATCGAACGGGCGACAGGTGCGCGACCGGTCGGCTGGCTGTCACGATATCTGCATACCGAAAAGACCCGCCAGTTACTGATAGAAGAGGGCTTCTTTTATCACATGGATGACTACTCCGATGACCGGCCGTTCTGGGGGTCAGTTGACGACAAGCCGATCCTGGTGATGCCCTATGCGGTCGATTCGAACGACATGAAGATGTGGACCTCACCCGCCTTCATGCCGGCGGATTGGCTGCAATACGCCATTGATACCTTCGATTGGCTTTACCGCGAGGGAGCGTCCTCGCCGCGCATGATGTCGCTCGGCACCCATCTTCGGATCATCGGCCGGCCGGGACGGATCGGCTATTTCGAGAAATTCCTCGATCATGTCGCCAAGCATGATGGTGTTTGGATAGCAACCAGGCGGGAGATTGCCGAGCATTGGGCCGCGCGCTATCCCTATCCCAAGGAACCTTAAGGAGAACCCGATATGGCCGATGCGATCGAAGCCTTTGCTGAACATGTCGTCGTGACCGATTGGGACGACTTGCCGGACGCCGCAATAACGGCAGCAAAAATCTTCATACTCGACAGTTTTGGTGTCGGCATGGCTGGCACCGGTGGGCCCTACGTCAAGGAATGGATCGACGGATTTGCCGGACTGGTGCCGGGCACGCAGGCGCGGGTCTGGGGCTATGACCAAACGCTCGCCGCACCAGCGGCGGCAGCGGTGAACGGTTACTTCATCCACAATTCAGAATACGACTGCGTGCATGAGAAGGCGGTCATCCATCCGATGACGGTGATCCTCTCTGCCACGATGGCGTATGCTGACGCGATTGGCGGCGTCAGCGGCAAGGATCTGATCATGGCGTCGGTTCTGGGCGTCGATACTGCCTGCAATCTCGGTGTCGCCTGTAAGTCCGGGTTGCGGTTTTTCCGGCCGGCAACAGCCGGTGCTTTTGCCGCAGTGGCCGGCATCGGCAAGGTTCGGGGTTTCGACCGCCAAACCTTGGTGAACGCCTTCGGGTTGGGCTATGGCCAACTTTGCGGCACCATGCAGCCGCATACCGAAGGCTCCCCACTACTCGGGATGCAGATCGGCTTCAATGCGCGCAATGCCGTCGTCGCCTGCGATATGGCGGGCCAGGGGATCCCAGGTATCGAAGGCGTGTTGGAAGGACCGTTCGGATACTTCGGCATGATCGAAACCGAATGGGACCTGGCACCGGTGCTCGATAGTATGGGCAAGACTTGGCGCATCACCGAGGTGGCGCATAAACCGTTCCCAAGCGGTCGCGCCACTCATGGCATGATCGACGCGCTGCTGGAGTTGAAAAGCGAGCATGGATTTGAGGCCAGTGACGTGGCTGCCGTACGCGCCGCGATCCCGCCGCTGACGCACCATCTGGTCGGCCGACCGATCCACGACGAGATGGAATCGAACTACGCTCGGCTGAACGGTCAATACACGATCGCCAGTGCCCTAATTACCGGTGGGGTCGCGATCGAAGACTTCAAGCTCTCCAATTGTCGTGATCCGGAACGCGTCGCCCTCGGCCGCAAAGTGCAAATCGAAATCGACGGCAACCCAGACCCGAATGCGCTGACCCCGATAAAAGTCGAGATTGAGCTCACCGATGGCCGCAAGTTCGAACGCGGTCAGGAGATCGTCTATGGCAATCCGGCGAAACCCATGACCCGCGAGGCGCATCTCGGTAAGTTCCGCCGCAACTGGGCGGCAGCGGCCAATCCGGTAGCGGCTGAAAATGCCGAACGCATGATCGAGCTGGTCGACAATCTGGAATCCCTCGACGATGTGCGGACCTTGATCGATTGCATGATGCCGTGAGGGTGACGCGCTGACCGGGAATGACATGAGCCAATGACCACCTATTTCGAAGAAGCCAACCCAGCCCAGATCCTGCGCGATTATCCGATCGGAGAGGATTTCGCGACTATCACCGCGATGTCGCGCGATGCGTTACATGCGCTCCAGGAACGCCGCTTCCGCCAAGTCGTGGCACGCGGATGGCAGGTGCCATTCTACCGTCGGCATTGGAACGCAGCTGGATTGGAGCCGGGGGACATTCAAAGCCTCGACGATTTGGTGAAAATTCCAACCTTCTCGAAGTCCGATTTGATGGCGAGTGTTGAGGCGCATCCGCCGCTCGGCGATTTCCACGGCATGGAGGATGGACGCAGCATCGTGTTGCACACCACCAGCGGCACGACGGGAACACCCCAACCGCTGCTCTATGGTGCCTACGACCGGGAGGTTCAAAACGCGCTGCTGGCCCGCGCTTATCTGCTGCAGGGTTTGCGCCCCGAGGACGTGGTGCACTCGGTCTATGGCTTCGGCATGGTCAATGGCGGGCATTACATCCGTGAGACCATGCTGCATTACACCAAGTCGATGTTGCTTTCGGCCGGTACCGGACTTGAGACCCGCTCGGAGCAGCAGGTAGCTCTGATGAAGCGGTTCGGAGCGACCGTTATTGTCGGGTTCGCGGACTACATCGCCAAACTTGCCCAAGTGGCGCTTGAGGCCGGTTTGGAGCCGGGCCGGGATATCCCAATTCGGATGATCTCGGGCCACCTCTCCAAGGACGGCCGGGCGACACTTGAGACGGCCTGGCCGGGAGCCGAGGCTTACGATTGGTATGGGGTTGGCGATACCGGCATCGTTGCCGCGGAAGGGCCGGACCAGGACGGCTTGTATCTCTGGGAAGACGCGCATCTGGTCGAGATCCTGGATCCGGACACCGGTGCGCCTCTCGTCGACGGCGAGACCGGCAACATCTGCGTGACTCCGCTGTTCAAAACCACGATTTACCCGGTGATCCGCTTCGATACCAAAGACGTGTCGACCATACTGCCGGGCGAGGGGGCTTTGGGTCCAGCGCTGCGGCGTATCGCCGGTTTCCAGGGTCGTTCTGACAACATGGTGAAACTGCGCGGTGTCAACGTCTACCCGACCGCAATCGCGCCGATCCTGGCGGCCATCGACGGTCTGAACGGCGAGTATGTGTGCAAAGCCCATGTGAAGGATGGCCGCGAGGAGATGACGGTGATGGTCGAAACCAGCGACGATCAGTCTGCGCCCGGGCTTCAGGCGAGCGTGAGCGAAGAGCTGCGCCGGCGTCTGGGTGTTGGCCTTCTGGTAGAATTGACTGGGCCCGGCGGAACCGCCGCTTTGACCCAAATCGAGAGCAGGCAGAAACCGATCCGCTTGATTGACGAGCGATGAAGAGTAATCCAGCAGATTTTGGTGTGACCGAGGCATCGCAATCCCTCGCGGCGGGTGAGATTTCGGTGCGTGATTTAGTGCAAGCCTGCTTGGCTCGGATCGAATCTGATAACGATGCAATAAAAGCGATCACGGCGCTGGCGCCCGAAGCTGCATTGCGATCGGCCGATGAGGCTGATGAGCGCCGGGCCCGGGGAGAGCCAGCCTCGGATCTCGATGGCGTTCCTTTCGTGACCAAAGACAACATCGATATCGCAGGCATGGATACTACCGGTGGGTTCAATGCCGCATGGCCCGCCAAACGGGATGCCGGCGTGATATCGGAATTGCGTACGCTTGGGATGATCCCGCTCGGCAAGGCGAACATGCATGAGGGTGCGCTCGGCGCCACGACCGACAACCCATTCCACGGCCAGACCCAGAACCCGCTTCGGGCCGGATGGACGCCTGGTGGCTCGAGTGGTGGCTCGGCCGCGGCGGTTGCCGCTCGGATGATTCCGTGGGCGATTGGCACCGATACCATGGGATCGGTCCGGATCCCGGCGGCGTATTGTGGTCTTGTCGGGCTGAAACCCTCCCGCGACACCTGGCCAAGAGACGGCATGCTCCTGCTGAGTTCGACACTGGACCATATCGGACCGATCACACACTCGGTCGGCGACATCGCTTTGCTGATGCAGGCGAATGCGCCGGTGCCAGAGTTGGCTGGGCTCTCCTTCGGCATGTTGCAGAATTTCGACGAGGTGGCGGTGCAGGTGGACTGCGATCGCGCGTTCACCGCGGCACACGCGTTGCTGGCTGGAGGGGGCGTCAAATTTCAGTCATTTTCGATCCCGGACTACGAGCCTTCGCCGACACGCCGGCTCGGATTGCTGGTCATCGAGTATGAGGGCGCGCAAATGCTGCGCGACAAGCTTAAGCCTGACATGTGCTCAGAGGGTTTCCGCTCTATGCTTGCTTACGGGGAACGCGCCGGTGCGGAACGTTATGAGGCGGCACTTGGTGAACTGGAACGGATCGGACAGGAATTTTGTGAAGTCGTGAACACGGTCGATGTGATCGTTTCTCCGACCGCCGCTCAAACCGCCTTTCCATTTGAGACGCCGGCACC
>JABIRP010000115.1 GCA_018699735.1 Rhodospirillaceae bacterium
AAGTGACTAGCTGCCGAGTGCCTAAGAAATGCACTCATATGCACAAATTCTGGTCACTGACAGTGGGTATTTTTCTCGGCTTGGGTTGGGGTAATAATGGTGGGACCGATGAACAATTTAAAAATATCTACTAAGATTCCTGTACTGATCGGCTTGGCGACGTTGTTGTCGATCGTGATTGTGGGCGTGATGAGCTATATGAGCGCCGCGACTGAACTGCAGCAGAGCGCCAGAGGAAAATTGGAGGCCTTGGGTGCTGCCCGGGTCCAGTCGCTCAGCCAGTATCTTGGGTCGATCCGTGAGGATCTGTTGATCCTTGGTCAAAACGAGGGCGTCGTCTCGGCGACCAAGGAGTTCACGGACGGATTTGGAAAAGTCGCCTCGGCAAACAACCCAGTCAAGGAACTGCAGCGTCTCTATATTAAGGAAAACCCCAATCCGAACGGTGAAAAACACAAGCTTGATGCCGCACCTGATGCTTCCGATTACTCCCGGACCCATGCGAGACTACATCCCTGGTTCCGCAAGGCGCTCGAAGCGCGCGGCTATTATGATATTTTCCTGGTCTCGCCAAAGGGTGACGTGGTCTACACCGTGTTCAAGGAGCTTGATTACGCGACCAATCTGCTGTCCGGCGAGTGGAAAGACACCGATCTTGCCAATGTCTTCAAGGCGGCTCGGGACAGCGGCAAGCAGGACTTCGTCACGTTTACTGATTTCAGCCCTTACGCGCCGAGCGCCGATGCGCCGGCCAGCTTCATCGCCACGCCGATCCTAGATAACACTGCGCTTGTCGGTGTGCTGGTGTTCCAGATGCCGATCGATCGCATCAATGGCGTAATGCAGGTCGCGACCGGCATGGGTGAAAGCGGCGAGACCTATCTGGTTGGAGCCGACTATCTGATGCGAAGCGACAGCCGTTTCAGCGAGGAATCGACCATCCTGAAGACCAAGGTTGAAACCGCCACGGTTGCGGCGGCGCTCAAGGGCGAAACGGGCGTCGATGTGGTCCCCGACTATCGTGGTATCCCCGTCGAGTCGGTCTACGCGCCGATCGATTTCGAGGGCGTGCGTTGGGCGGTCCTGGCCGAGATCGACGAGGCCGAGGTAATGGCCCCCGTGTATGCCATGCGAAACATGATGGTTATAATCGGAGTTGGGCTCCTGGTCGTTCTTGGCGCCATTGGCTACGTGATGGCGCGTGGCGTCACCACCCCGATCAACAACATGACCGGAACCATGAGCGAGTTGGCCGAGGGCAACCTCACGGTCGAAATTCCCGGTACGGAGCGTTCGGATGAGATCGGCGAGATGGCCAATGCAGTCCAGATCTTCAAGGATAACATGGTCCGCAATGAGGAAATGCGCGCCGAACAGGAACGTGAGCAGGAGGCCCGGGCCACACGCGCGCGACGTATTGAGGAAATGACACAGGGCTTCGATACCGGCGTTAGTGAGGTGTTGAAGACGGTGGCGAACGCGGCCACCGAGATGGAGAGTTCTGCCCAGTCGATGACCACGGTTGCCGAACGTACGTCCGAGCAAGCTGGCACCGTTGCCGCCGCATCGGAGCAGGCGACAGCCAACGTGGAGACAGTCGCGGCTGCAACCGAGCAGCTTTCAGCCTCGATCGGCGAGATTGGCCAGCAGGTAACGGAGTCGACCCGCATAACGGCCGAAGCCGCAAATCAGGCGCAGTCAACCAGCGAGTCGGTTGTCGGTCTGAGCGATGCGGCTCAGAAGATTGGTCAAGTGGTCAACCTGATCAATGACATCGCCGAGCAGACCAACTTGTTGGCCCTAAACGCGACGATCGAAGCGGCTCGTGCCGGTGATGCAGGTAAGGGCTTTGCGGTTGTTGCTTCCGAGGTTAAGAGCCTGGCCAACCAAACCGGCCAAGCGACCGAAGAGATCTCCAGTCAGATTTCCTCGATGCAGAGCGAGACGGAAAAGGCTGTGACGGCAATTCGCGAGATCGCCGAAACCGTGACCCGGGTAAGCGAGATTGCAACCGCAATCGCCTCTGCCGTTGAAGAACAGAACTCCGCAACCTCGGAGATCGGCCGCAACGTTCAGCAGGCGGCGACCGGAACCCAAGAGGTGTCGTCCAACATCGTTCTCGTGAACCAAGGCGCGCAAGAAACCGGCTCGGCCGCGACCCAGGTGCTGGGCGCTGCTCAAGAGGTCTCGCAGCAAGCCAATGTCATGAATGATATCGTCCGCAAGTTCCTGGACGACGTGCGCGCAGCCTGATCCACAGGGTCTGATCGGCACGACCTGATCGTCAATTGGCCGCGGTTTGGGTGCACCATAAGCATCCAGGCCGCGGCCTTTTGCATTTCGGCCTTTTCATGATGATAGGAATGATGCCAGGGTTCTCTTTTGCAGATGGGCCGAGCTTTCATCGCTCGCCTAAATTCGAAGGGAATGATCGGACATGGGTTCGATACTGATTACCGGCGCGACGGTGGTGACGGTGGACGCTGATCGTCGCGTGCTCGAAGCGACCGAGCTCGCTATCGTTGACGACAAGATCGCTGCCATTGGACCTGATGCCCGCGCTGTCGCTGGAGAGGCCGCAGAGATGATCGATGGCACCGGCATGCTTGCCATGCCCGGGCTGATCGATGCGCATGCGCATGCCGGTCACGGTCTGGTTAAGACGCTTGGTGGCGGTGATGGAGAGGTGTGGTTCAAAGCCTGCGGTCAGATCTACACAACCGGATCGGATGAGGAGTTCTGGGGAGCCGAAGCGCTTCTCTCGGCGCTCGAGCGGATTAAATGCGGCGTGACCACCGGCGTCTCCTATCTCGGCGGTGGGGATAGTGTCATGCGCAGTGATGATCCAACTTATGCGGATCATCACTGCCGGTCGGTCGAGCGTGCGGGAACGCGTTCGGTGCTTGCGATTGGGCCGTGCCGTCCCCCATTTCCCTGGACCTTCGCACGCTGGCAGGGCGGCACCCGCCAAGACCTCTCAGTAGATTTCGAGAGGCAGATGCAGACCGTCGAGACCGTTATCGATCGCTGGCATGGCGGTGCGAACGGCCGGGTCGCGGTGTCCGTCGTCTATCCGGTGCACCACGCGTCCCGCCCTCTTCCTGAGGGATTGGACGAAGCGACGCTGCGCGAGCATGCGAATGAGACCCGGGCACTTGGCCGGCGCAAGGGTGTGCTGTTTACCCAGGACGGCCACCGGTCAGGCTCGATCGAATGGGCGCATGACCATCTGGAGAATTTCCTGGGACCCGATGCCTATCTTTCCCATTGCGTCGATCTGACCGACCGCGAGGTCGAGATCTGTCAGGAAACTGATACCCGCATCGTTCACAACCCGAGTGCGGTCGCCTCGATCCGGGGGCGGTGCCCGGTTCCTGAGTTGCTTGACCTTGGGGTGACCGTCGCGATGGGCTCGGACGGCACGGCACCGGACCGCAGTTTCGATATGTTCCGGCACATGCAGCAATGCATGCATTATCACCGCCGCCACTTCCGCGACGACCAGATTATGCCGCCGGGTAAGGTGCTGGAGATGGCAACGATCGATGCCGCCAAGGCACTGGACAAAGCCGAAGAAATTGGCTCGATTGAGGTTGGGAAAAGCGCTGATGTGATCCTGCTCGATATGCGCAAACCACACCTCTGGCCACCGAGCATGCCGGTTGATCGTGCGATCTATTTTGCCAATGGTGCCGATGTTGATACGACCATTGTCGCCGGTCAGATTCTCATGCGGGGCCGCCAGGTGAAAAGCTTGGATGAGGCCGAAGTCCTCGATCGGGCCGCCGCCGCCGAGACGCAGATGCTGGAGCGAACCGGCCTCTCAGACCGAATGGTCTCGC
>JABIRP010000116.1 GCA_018699735.1 Rhodospirillaceae bacterium
ATGGGCCAGGAGGTAACCGCCCGCACGCGCTATCGTGGCCTGGTCAAACGTCGCCTGGTACCGGTTCGCCTGGACGGGGCCGCACCGAAAACTGGCACGCCGATAACCGAAGGTGAACGGCAGGTTGGTGAGATCCGATCGACGAGTGGTGATATGGCCCTCGCCGAATTGCGCGTGGATGCTATTCAAGCTGGTCGACCGCTCGTTGCGGGTGACGCGATGGCCACGCCGATTGTGCCCGATTGGATGCACCTGCCGGAGCCGGCCGAAACTGCGGTGTCCGAGTGAGTTCTTAATCAATCTCTCGATTGCTAGCGCGTCGCTTGGCCGGTTGCCGGTCTAGCGGTTCTCAAAATCCGAAATCCGTTGCACCAACGTGCCCATGGTTTCTGACAGGCGCATGAGTTGGGCCTGGACGTCCTCGACTTGGACGCGGATCTGATTCAATTCCTGGTCGGGATCCATATGCGCTGGTTGCCCGGTCTGGCCGGTCAAAAGCCATAGGGCCGACACATTGAGGACACCGGCAAGATTGACCAAGCGGTTCGAGCGCGGCTCCGAATTTCCGTTTTCCCACGCAGCCATGGTTTTTGACTGCACGCCCAGGCGCCGCGCCAGTTGGGCCGTCGTGAGATCCGTCTGCTCGCGCGCTTGCACGATGCGAGCGCCGATTGTCTCCTCGATCATAGTGGCTCCATTTGCAGTGTCGACGAACCGGTCCCAGTCGGCACCGACGTCCAAGAGGGTTACTGGATCATTTAAGATCATAGACATAAGATCCGGCAACCAGAAGCACGCCTTTCAAACTCGCCTCTCCGTTTGAGGTTGGTGGTGCTACACAATTCGACGGGGAACGCAGCATGACGCAGACCTACACGCTCGTCATCAACGGTGAGGCCAGACAGGTTCAGGCAACGGCCGATACGCCGCTGATTTACATTTTGCGGAACCAATTGGGGCTCAAGGGTACGCGATACGGCTGCGGTCTTGAGCAATGCGGGTGCTGTACAATCTTGATCGACGGCGAGCCGGCATACGCCTGCACGCGCGCGGTTGATTCCGCCGAAGGGCGAGAAATTCGAACCGTTGAAGGTTTAAGCGGCGTCGGCTCGGATGCAGGCTCTGTGGACCATCCCTTGCAGCAGGCTTTTCTGGCGGAACAAGCCGGCCAGTGTGGGTATTGCCTCTCGGGTGTTTTGATGTCGGCGAAAGCACTTCTGGATCAAAACCCGAGCCCTAGCCGTGCCGAAATCGTCACGGCCCTGGATGGGCATCTTTGCCGCTGTGGCTCCCATACACGGATCATCCGCGCGGTCGAGCGTGCCGCTGCTGCTCTGTCTCAGGAGCAAACGTCGTGAGTGCCGCACAGCCAACGGGCACGACCCTGCCGGCAAGTTTGGCCGCCAATCCCAGACTTGATCGCTGGATCAAGTTCATGCCCGACGAGACCGCGCGGATCGCAACCGGCAAGGTTGAGATGGGGCAGGGCATCGTTACCGCCATCGCTCAAATCGCCGCCGAAGAATTAAACCTGCCTTTGGAGCGGGTTGCCATTCTTTCGGGGGACACCGACGAAGGACCGGACGAGGTCTACACCACGTCCAGTCTGTCGGTTGCGAATTCTGGTGCCGCGGTGCGCACGGTTTGCGCCGAAGCCCGCATGCTGTTGACCGAACGCGCGGCGCTGCGGCTCAATTGCAATCCGGCGGAGATTTCGGTCGAGGATGGTCGGTTCCTGCAAAACGGAGAGGCGGTCGATCTCACTTACTGGACCGTCGCGTCGGAGATTGACTGGAGCCGTGAGGCCACTGGCAAGGCCGCCGTAAAGGCCGTGCCCGACTATTCGATTGTCGGCCAGAGCGTGCCCAGGCGCGACCTGCCGGCAAAACTGTCAGGTGCCCCCGTCTATGTGCACGACTTGAACCCAGCGGACGGCCTCGGCGATCTGCTGCATGCCCGCACCCTACGCCAACCGGGCCGCGTGGCGGAGCTGGTGTCCCTGGACGAAGCCGCGATTTCCAAGGCGGCGCGCGGTACGATCCAATTCGTGCGAGAGAGAAATTTTGTCGCATTCTTGAGCCCTGACGAAGCCGT
The DNA here is from genome assembly GCA_018699735.1 of Rhodospirillaceae bacterium. GTDB lineage: Bacteria > Pseudomonadota > Alphaproteobacteria > Thalassobaculales > Thalassobaculaceae > JABIRP01. The sequence goes on from JABIRP010000116.1 coordinate 2,095, forward strand.
TGCAGAGGCGGCGGGTGCGGCGGCGGTTCAGCATGCAGTGTGGAATGGCGCGCGCGATATCCATCCGGACCAAGCCGAGGCGGTTTCGCTGAAAGCGCTCCCGTCGATCGAGCGAAGAATCGGAGCAGCACCAAATGAAGTGGCTGCCGGACGGCTGGTCGAGGCAACCTTCACTCGCCCTTATGTGGCGCACGCCTCGCTGGCACCCTCTTGTGCCCTGGCTCGGTTCGAGGATGGTCATCTGACCGTTTGGTCGCACGGTCAGGGCATGCATCCGCTCAGAAAGAATCTGGCCGATGTTCTGGGGCTGCCGTTGGATGTGATTAGCGCCCGGCACATGGATGGCCCCGGCTGTTATGGGCATAACGGCGCCGATGATGCCGCCCTTGACGCCGCCCTGATTGCGGTTCGCATGCCGGGGCATACCATCCGATTGCAGTGGCGTCGTGAGGAGGAGTTCGGCTACGAGCCTGTGGGCCCTGCGATGCTTGTCCAACTTGCGGTCAGGCTGGATGAGAACAACCGCCCAAGGGATTGGACCACGGAAATCTGGAGCCCAACCCATGTCCAGAGACCTGGGTCCGGTAGCGGCTATTTGTTGGCTTCTGAGGCAATCTCGGAACCGCTTGCGCCACCGGTCGTTCAGGATCCACCGGAAGCACGCGGTGGCGGTGGCACGCGGAATGCCGTGCCGCTCTACGATGTTCCGAGCCACCGCATCCTTCATCATTTGATTGAGGAGGCACCGGTTCGAACCTCGGCATTGCGCACGTTGGGCGCTTTGCCGAACGTCTTCGCCATCGAGGGTTTAATCGACCAGATCGCAATCTCGGCTGGTGAGGATCCGGTCGACTACCGCCTCTCGATCTTGTCGGATGAGCGGGCGTGTCGTGTGATCGAGGCTGCCGCTGAGGCCTCAGGTTGGTCCGAGAGGGGCCCGGGCGGCCACGGGCGTGGCCTCGGCCTCGGCTTTGCGCGCTATAAGAATATGGCGGCCTATGCGGCAATCGCTGTTGCGCTCACGGTGGATGAGGAGGTTCGCCTCGACCATATCTGGATCGCCTGTGATGCGGGACTGGTGGTCAATCCCGATGGAGTGCGCAACCAGCTTGAAGGCGGTGCTTTGCAGGGTGCGAGCTGGACGCTGAAGGAACAGGTGCGCATGCAGGGCCAGGGCGTCACGACTTTGGATTGGGAAAGCTATCCAATCTTAAAGTTCAGCGAAGTTCCGGAGGTTGAGACCGTCTTGATCGATGCCCCCGATGAGCCTTCGCTCGGCGTTGGAGAATGCTCGGTCGGTCCGACCGCCGCCGCGATCGGCAATGCGGTAGCGCATGCCTTAGGGGTTCGTCTCTACGACATGCCCTTGTCGCGAGACCGCATCATTGCGGCTTTGCTGGCTGAGGATTGACACCGGGCGGTTCCGGATTAGACCGTGAGCCCGGCCAAGGTTCCGTCTTCGATCGCACGTTCGGCGTCAAGTTCACCCGCGAGTTTGGCACCGCCGATGACCTGGACCTCGATCTCGGATGCGGCAAGCGGCTCGGCCAAATCCAAGACTGACACTTGACCGGCGCAAAGGATGATCGTGTCGGCTTCGATCAGCCGGCTCTCACCCTCGCTTTCCACATGCAGGCCCACCTCGTCGATCCGCTGATAGGTAACGTCAGCCAGCATTTCGACCCCGGCCCGTTTTAACTCGATCTGATGCACCCAACCGGTGGTCAAGCCGAGGCTCCGCCCGAACCGCCCGTCGCTCCGCTTCAGCAATGTGACCTGATGCTGGGTTCGGGGTTCGACCGGCTCGGCCAATCCACCGGCGTCGGTGATCGCCGCATCAATGCCCCAGTAACTGCGGAAGGCGGCGGGATCCTCATGGGCCCGCGAGTTCTGTTCCGTCAGAAATAGCGCCACATCGAAACCGATCCCTCCGGCGCCGATGATCGCGACCCGCTGGCCGGCTGTGCGGGCGCCAGAAAGGATCTCGTCGTAACGGGCAACCGAGGGGTGGTCGATACCCTCTATGTCCGGGGTCCGCGGTGTGACGCCGGTGGCAAGGATCGCCGCTTCGAAATTTGCTCCGATCTCGGTGGGTGTGGGCCTGGTCGACAGGCGAATAGTGCCGCCGGCCTGCTCAATCCTGCCGGCCATCTGGCTGATGGTGCGGGTGAAGATCGCTTTGCCGGGGATCCGGGCGGCGAGATTGAATTGACCACCAAGCTTGTCTGCAGCCTCAAACAGGGTGACAGCATGGCCGCGCTCGGCTGCTGTCGCCGCGGCGGCCAACCCGGCCACTCCGCCTCCGATCACAGCGATCTGTCGGGCATGCTTCGCCGGTTTCGGCGCCAGTTCTGCCTCACGGGTAACTGCGGGATTGACCAGGCAGCCCGTGGTCTTGCCGCTGAAAATGCGGTCGAGGCAGGCTTGGTTGCAGGCGATGCAGACGTTGATCTCCGAGCCTCGGCCGTCGCGGGCCTTGGCGGCGAACGCGGCGTCGGCGAGAAACGGCCGGGCGAGCATCACCATGTCCGCCTCACCCTTGGCCAATACGTCCTCGGCCAATTCCGCAGTGTTGATCCGATTGCTGGCGGCGACCGGGATGGAGACCGCTTTTCGCAAACGGGCGGTCGCGAAGGTGAAAGCGGCCGGCGGAACGGCCTGGGCGATGGTCGGCACCCGGGCCTCGTGCCAGCCGATACCGGTCGTCAACATATCGGCACCAGCGGCTTCAACCATGGCGGCGCAGGCAGAAATTTCCTCTGCCGTGGATCCGCCTTCAACCAAATCCAGAGCCGAGATCCGGAACGCAATGGCGCCGGCATCACCAATAGCTTTTCGGGCCCGTGCAACGACCTCTCGGGCCAGACGGGCACGGTTGTCGAAGGTGCCGCCCCATTCGTCCTCGCGCCGATTGGTTCGTTGGCAAAGGAATTGGGTCAGCAGGTAGCCCTCCGAACCCATGATCTCGACACCATGATACCCAGCCTGTATCGCCAGTTCAGCCGCGTGGCCAAAGTCGTCGATGGTACGCAAGATGTCGGCTTCGCTCATCTCCCGAGGCTCGAACTTATTGATCGGCGCTCGCACCGCAGATGGCGCCACCAAATCCTTGTGCTTGCTGTATCGACCGGCATGCAAAATCTGCACAAATATTTTGCCTCCCGCCGCACGCACCGCATCGGTTACGATCCGATGGCGCGAAAGAGCCGCTTCGTTCAATTCGGCTGCATGGGCTCCGAGATTGCCTTCGCTGTTGGGTGAGAACCCGCCGGTAACCATGAGCCCGGCACCGCCCTTTGCCCGGGCCTGAAAATATCCAGCAAGCCGCTGAAACTCCGCCTCACCACCGGACTCGAGCCCAGTGTGCATGGATCCCATGACAATCCGGTTGTCTAGCTCCAGGGGGCCAACGCGGATGGGGTCAAATAGGCGCATGAGTGCTTCCTAGCGAGAGAGGGTGACGGTTGTCGGATTGTAGGTCTGGTGATGCTAGTTGGGAAGCTGAACGGATTATTCGTCGCACGTCATCTGCACCTGTGTCCGATTAGGCTTTGTCCCACCCAAAACCACCGTTTCCCGGCCGAGGATTGCGAGAGCCGGGATCTCGATCGGGCTTGGTCGCGTCCTCTCGGCGAGGCCCCGGATAGCCGCTGCGCAACTTCCGGGGAGCGGAAAGCTAGAGCATGTCCCGATTAAATGGAATCGCGTATGAAGTCAGTCGAAATTACGGCGCACATGCTGGAATGGCTAACCGAACAGTTTGTCGATTTCATCCTGAGAGATGCCGTCGCCTTCGACTTGCGGGCCGTTCAGGAGTTTTTCGTCGTCTGTGCGCTTGTCATCACCAATATCGACACTGGCAACTTGTTCGGCCCCCCAAAGGTGGACCATACGACCGACATGGTCGTCAATGGCGGTGACCGATTTCATCACTTTTGAAATACGCTGACCTGTGATGTCCTGAAAACTGGATGCCTCAAAGATGTTGCCGATGGCGGTTTTAATCTTTTCGGTCTGATCGAACATCACTTTGTCTGTAGAGCCAAGCTCGTCAATCCTGGTGACGGCGTTGTCGATCCGCTCAGCAGCACCCAAAATAGTATTGGTCGCGCCTTCGGTCGCCCCAACGATGGCCTCCAGTTCTTCAGCCATCGACTGAAACCGGTCCTCGACACTGTGACTTTGGCGAATGCCTGCGAGCTCAGTCTTGAGCTGAGTCATGAATCCGTAAAGTCGGACGATTTCTTTCTTTAGCGTTTCATCGACTTCGCTCATTCGAGCGGCTCCCTCGTCGCTAGCATGCGTGCAATGGTGCTGATTATCATCCGAGCATGGTTAATGGTCAATCAGCGGAAACCCGTAAGGTAACGGAGCAAGGTTTACCGATGGTTAACAACCGGCACTTCCTAGCTGAAATAGCACTAGGCCTGGAAGACGACCGAGCCGCCAAGGATGGTTGTGGCGACCTGGACACCTTTGATTAATGCTGGCGGAATGGTGAATACGTCTCGATCGAGCACCGCGATGTCGGCCAGTTTGCCGACTTCGAGCGTGCCCTTGATATGGTCTTCGCGTCCAGCATAGGCGCCGAGAATCGTATAGGCCTTTAGAGCCTCGGTGACGGTGACGGCTTCAGATTGGTCGAGCGATCCACCGGTATCGCTGCATCGGTTGACCATGGCGTAAATCGCCGCGAACGGCTCGGCGCGACAAATCATGGCGTCCGAATGCCCAGGCGCCGGCACACCCGCGTCGATCAGAGAGCGATGGGGCCACATGTATTTCATCTGGTCCGCACCCCGGTTGGCGATGTAGGCGTCCCCTAAATCGTACATGAACCCAGTGGCGGAGGAATCGACAACCTGGAGCCGTTTCATGCGCTGCAAGATCGCCGGCGTGACGTTGCAGCAATGCTCGACCCGCATGCGATGGTCTTCAACAGGGTGAGCTTCAAGTGTCGCCTCTAAGACATCGAGCGCGAAATCGATACCGCGGTCGCCAACCCCCTCGATCATAACTTGTAGTCCGGCCTTATGGGCCGCAAGGGCGCGGGCCTTAAGATCATCGGCCTCATAGAGCAGAATTCCAGTGTTTGGAACCGGCTCGCCCTGGATCGGAGTGCCGACATAGGGCTCGTAGTAGGCCGCCGTGCGCCCGCTGGTCGAGCAGTCTGGGCACCACTCGACACCGATCAGACGGACCCAGTCATCGCCGAACCCAGATTGCATGCCGGTCGCAACGAGGCTCTCGACCAACCCGTCTTCACGGCCGCTCGCGATGATGCCGATCCGCATATTCAGGCGACCCTGCCGCTGAAGCATCTGGTAGGCCGATATCGCCCGCGCCGGGGTTAGTGAATTGTAGACCGTGGTGATGCCGAGGGCTGACCACTCGGCAAAGACTTTCTCCAGACCGTCGGCGATGAGTTCGGGTGTGTCGCCGCCGTGGATGCGCTCCAGGAATAAGTGGGCCGCGGTCTCGCGAACCAATCCGGTCAACTCTCCGGTGACCGGGTCGCGATCGAAGCGGCCAAATTCTGGGTCGTTGCTCTCCTTGGTGATGCCAAGGGCTGTGAACGCGGCGCTGTTGGCGAGCCCCAGATGGCCGTCTGTGCGCAGGATGAACAATGGGTGATTGCTCGCTGCTGCATCAAGCTCGGCAAGCCTCGGGTAACCACCGCTCTTATTTTCATTAAGCCGGTAACAGGCAATCCACGTTTCCTCGGGCAACTCGGATGCTGCCGTAGAAATGATGTTGAGCAGGCTCTCGCGATTTGGCGCATTGGCGGGTGAGACCTCGCGCCAACAGGCTAACCGAGCCGCGTAGCCATCTGGATGACAGTGGCTATCAACGATACCGGGGATTGCGGTGCGCCCCTCTAGGTCGATGACCGTTGTCTCGGGACCAATCCACGCGGAGACCTCCGAATCACTGCCGAGCGCTATGATATGAGCACCACGGCACGCCATGGCCTCGACCACCCGGTCATCGGCGTCGAGGGTGGCGATCTTTGCGTTCTTGAGGACGAGATCTGCGGTCATGGCAATTGGTCCTATGTCGGGTGGTCATTATTCGCATAACTGCCATGAGCGGCAATGCGTTGTGCGCATGTAGCGAGAGTTGTATCGTCTTCCGGTGATCCAAATTCAAGCACTCCGCGCCCGTTTCGCTGCCATCCCGGCTCCGATCAGGGGCATTATTTTGATGGCTATCTCTGGGGCAGCCTTCTCGGTTATGCACGGCTTTATTCGCCATGTAACGCAAGAGATCCACCCCTTTGAGGCCGCTTTCTTTCGCATGTTCTTCGGCTTGGTCGCGTTAGCGCCCGTCTTTATGGCCCAGGGCTTAGCACCGCTCAGGACAACGAAGCTCAAGCTGTTCTCGATACGCGCAGTGCTGAATGTGATTGCCATGATGTGCTTTTTTTATGGTCTCAGTTTGACGCCGCTGGCACAGGCGACGGCGCTCGGGTTTTCGGCCCCGATATTTGCCACCCTGATGGCTATGTTGTTCCTGGGCGAGACTGTGCGAGCCAGGCGGTGGACTGCCATCGGCATCGGTTTCCTCGGCACGCTGGTGATCCTGCGGCCGGGGTTGGCTGAAATCGGGATTGGGTCTTTGTTGATCCTGTTCTCAGCGGCGGTCTGGTCAATCGCGCTTATGGTAATCAAGGTGCTGACCCGAACCGAAGGCTCAGTGACGATCACGGCCTATGCCTCGATCATGTTGACGCCGGTCACATTCGTTATCGCGTGGCCGTTCTGGACTTGGCCAACGCCTGAGTTGTGGATAATTTTATTTCTACTGGGTGCGATCGGTACCATTGCGCAAACCCTTTTGAATCAGGCGCTTAAGATCGCCGATGCGTCAGTTGTGCTGCCGGTCGAGTTCTCCCGGTTGATCTGGGCTGCGCTCATTGGCTTTATGATGTTTGGCGAGATTCCGAATATCTATGTCTGGACCGGCGGGTTTATGATTTTCGCCTCGACGACGTATATCGGCGTGCGCGAAGCCCGCTTGAAGCGCGAGCAGCGCCAAGCCTCCGGTTGACCGATGTGGCGCGAAGCAGCATAAGCGCTAGGTAG
>JABIRP010000117.1 GCA_018699735.1 Rhodospirillaceae bacterium
CGAGATGGTGATGCCGGGCGATAATATTGCGATGAAGGTTGAGCTGATCGCACCGATCGCGATGGACGACGGCTTGCGCTTCGCCATCCGAGAGGGCGGTCGCACCGTCGGAGCCGGCGTCGTCGCCTCCATTATCGAGTAGGTCAGTTCGACTAACTAAATGGTTTCCGGCCACGATGTGAAGTGGGTGGTCGGAGGCGAGGCGGAGGAGTGTAGCTCAATTGGTAGAGCACCGGTCTCCAAAACCGGGGGTTGCGGGTTCGATCCCTGCCACTCCTGCCAACGCCTCTCGCACAGTGTTCGAGAGGCATAATGAGAATGGAAATGGCGAAGGTCACACCAGCGCAATTCGTCCGGCAGGTTCGCCAAGAGGTGTCCAAGGTCACTTGGTCGACCCGCAAGGACACAGGTATTGGCACCATGATGGTCTTCATCATGGTGGCTCTGGCGGCGATATTCTTCGCCCTCGTGGATACGGTTCTGTCCTGGGGCGTGCAATCGGTCCTTGGACTGGGAGGCTGATGTAAGATGGCGATGCGTTGGTACGTTGTGCACGTCTACTCCGGCTTCGAAAAGCGGGTGGCTCAGGCTATTCGTGAACAGGCCAATGTGCAGGATATGGAAGATCTCATCGAAGAGGTCCTGGTGCCGACCGAAGAGGTGGTGGAAGTCCGCCGCGGCTCCAAAGTCAGTTCCGAGCGCAAGTTTTTCCCGGGCTATATCCTGGTGAAGATGGATTTGAACGACGACAGTTGGCATTTGGTTCAGGACCAGCCGAAGGTCGCAGGATTTCTTGGTGGCAAGGGGCGCCCCTCTCCGATTTCGGAGCGTGAGGCGACCCGGATTATCAAGCAGGTCGCCGAAGGTGTCGAGCGGCCGAAGCCGTCAATCACGTTTGAGATTGGCGAGCAGGTAAGAGTTAGTGACGGGCCGTTCTCGTCCTTCAACGGGTATGTTGAAGATGTCGATGAGGAGAAAGCGCGTCTCAAGGTTGCGGTGTCGATCTTCGGAAGATCTACACCGGTCGATCTGGAATACAGCCAGGTCGAAAAAGTCTGACGGCGCTCCGTTCCGGCGGAATTGGGCCCGATAGGGCGCTATTTCGGGAGAGTTGGGATAATCGGTCGTGTGGGAGATTACCGCCTAAAACCCTAGGCGGGTCGCACCACGCGATCCAGAAAACGAGGTACTGACAAATGGCAAAGAAGATCGCCGGCTATATCAAGCTGGAGATTCCGGCAGGCGCGGCAAACCCGTCGCCACCGGTGGGCCCGGCCCTTGGCCAAAATGGGCTCAACATCATGGAGTTCTGCAAGGCCTTTAACGCGGCCACGGACAAGATTGAGAAGGGGACACCGATCCCGGTCTTGATCACCGCGTATGGCGACCGCACATTCTCTTTTATCACCAAGACCCCACCTGCCAGCTTCTTTATCAAGAAGGCGGCCGGTCTGCCCAAGGGCTCGACCGCACCGGGTCGTGAGGTTGCGGGCAGCATCACCGAGGCACAGGTTCGCGAGATCGCCGAGACCAAAATGCCTGATCTGAACGCGGTCGACATGGAGGGTGCGTGCCAAATGATCCGCGGATCCGCGCGCTCCATGGGCATCGAAGTGGCGGGGTGAGATTATGGCTAAGCAAGGTAAGCGCCTAAAGGCGGCATACGGCGAATTCGATCGTGAAACCGCGTTTCCGCTCGACGAAGCTGTGAAGATGGTCAAGGACAGTGCCAAGGCAAAGTTCGACGAAACCATTGAAATTTCAATGAACCTTGGTGTCGACCCGCGTCACGCCGACCAGATGGTCCGGGGTGTTGTCTCGTTGCCGCATGGCACTGGTAAGGCGGTTCGTGTTGCGGTCTTTGCACGCGATGCGAAGGCTGACGAAGCGCGCGAGGCGGGCGCTGATATCGTTGGTGCTGAGGATCTGATGGAAGAGATCCAGGGTGGCAAGATGGATTTTGACCGGGTTATCGCGACGCCGGACATGATGGCAGTCGTCGGCCGGCTCGGTAAGGTTTTGGGCCCGCGCGGCCTGATGCCGAACCCGAAGCTGGGTACGGTTACGCCCGACGTCGCTGGCGCTGTTGAGGCAGCTAAAGCGGGTCAGGTCGAGTTCCGGGTTGAAAAGGCGGGTATCGTCCAGGCCGGCATCGGTAAAGCGAGTTTTGGGGCCGAACAGTTGGCTGAAAACGCGACCGCGTTCGTGACGGCGATCCAGCGTGCAAAGCCGAGCGGCGTCAAAGGGACCTATATCAAGAAGACGGCGCTCAGCTCGACCATGGGTGCTGGCGTCAAGGTTGATGCGTCGCAGATTGGGGCCGCTTAGCCCGGATCTAAACGAATTCCGGCCGCTGTCCTCTGGGGTGGCGACCGGGTATGGCCGGGGAAACCTGGCCAACCTGTCCAAGACTACGGGCGCCGCCAGTCTCCGGAACGTTTCCGGGGCTGCGGCTTAAAAATCGCCCGTACAGACAGTGTCGAACGAATTGCTGGTTCTCAGGTGAACCTGTGGGCGTTGGACTTCTGGGACAGGCGAACCGGATCGGAGCATGGCTTCGATCCATCGTGCAACGGATCCCTAGGATTTCGGTCCTGAGGGTCCTCCAAGCGGAGAAGATCAGTGAACCGTACTGAAAAGGCTGAACTGGTCGAAACCCTCAACAAGACCTTCTCGGATTCCGCAGTCGTTGTGGTTACCCAGCAGGTCGGTCTCTCGGTTGCCGAGGTCACAGACCTTCGGCGGCAGATGAGAGATGCGGGTGCCGGCTACAAAGTCACCAAGAATCGGCTCGCTCGTCTCGCTCTAAAGGGCACGCAGTACGAGGCATTGGAAGAGGTTTTCACGGGGCCGACAGCGATCGCTACGTCGTCGGATCCGGTTGCTCCAGCCAAGGTCGCCGTCGAGTTCGCCAACAAGAACGAGAAATTGACCATCGTCGCCGGCGCTATGGGCGACAAACTCCTGAGTGTGGAGGAGGTCAAGGCCCTCGCCAAGTTGCCGTCTCTCGACGAGCTGCGTGGAAAACTGGTCGGTCTGCTTCAGGCCCCGGCGACAAAGATCGCTGGTGTTCTGCAGGCTCCGGCCGGCCAACTTGCCCGGGTGCTGAGTGCCCGTGGCAGCCAGGAAGGGTGAGCGACGCGCGTCGCTCCGTTCAATTTAGTCCAAGCCAAGGAGATATGAGAAATGGCTGACCTGAAAAAGCTCGCTGATGAGCTTTCCGGCCTGACGGTCCTCGAGGCCGCTGAGCTGTCCAAGATGCTCGAAGAAGAGTGGGGCGTATCCGCCGCCGCTCCGGTTGCCGTGGCTGCTGTTGCCGGTGCTGCCGGTGGCGACGCCGGTGGTGCAGCCGAAGAGCAGACCGAATTCGACGTCGTCCTCGCGACGATCGGCGAAAAGAAGATCAACGTGATTAAGGAAGTCCGTGCGATCACCGGCCTCGGCCTGAAAGAGGCCAAGGATCTGGTTGAAAGCGCGCCGAAGGCTGTCAAAGAGGGCGCCACGAAAGAAGAGGCCGAAGAGCTTAAGAAGAAGCTCGAAGCTGTTGGCGCGACCGTCGAGGTTAAGTAAAACCTTGACGACGCGTACTAAATCGGGCGGATCGCGGAGTGTCTTATTGGCGCTCCGCGACCCCGCCCTTTTTGCCGTTTTTGATGCCGGATGTTGGAGAAGTTTCCCGTCCGGCGCCAAGAGCGGCAAACGTTCTTTCCCTGAGGGGCGCCAGAGGGCGCCGCTCGCGGTGTGTCGGCACTAATTCGGCGCACCTTTAGCTACCGCAAGGTGGACGAGGTCATATCATGGCGAATTCCCCCGTTGGATCCTTCACCGCCCGGAAGCGTGTCCGTAAAGATTTCGGACGCATTTCCGAGGTGGCACCGATGCCGAACCTTATCGAGGTGCAGAAAGCCTCGTACGACTACTTCCTGCAGATGGATACCGCGCCAACCGAGCGCGACGATCTTGGCCTGCAAGAGGTTTTCAAGTCGGTCTTTCCGGTTAAGGATTTTTCCGACCGGGCAATGCTTGAGTTCGTCAAGTACGAGCTGGAAACCCCGAAATATGACGTTGAGGAGTGCCAACAGCGCGGCATTACCTTCGCGGCCCCTCTTAAGGTAACGCTGCGGCTGGTGGTCTGGGATGTCGATGAAGACACCGGGGCTCGCTCAATCCGAGACATCAAGGAACAGGATGTCTACATGGGCGACATGCCGCTCATGACACAGAACGGCACCTTCGTGATCAACGGGACCGAGCGGGTGATCGTTTCGCAGATGCACCGCTCTCCGGGTGTGTTCTTCGACCATGACAAAGGTAAGACCCATTCGTCGGGTAAGTATTTGTTCGCGGCCCGGGTCATTCCTTACCGCGGGTCCTGGCTCGATTTCGAGTTCGATGCCAAGGATATCGCTTATGTCCGCATCGACCGTCGTCGCAAGCTTCCGGCCAGCACGCTTCTGTTGGCTCTTCTTGGCGACAATACCGAGGCGTATCTCAAGGAATGTGCCGAAAACGGCGAGGATCCGGATCGCGCGAAAGTGATCGGAATGACGGCTGAGGATATCCTCGCCTACTTCTACGAGTCCGATACCTTCAAACGGGACGGTGACGGTTGGCGCATGCCGTTTGACGCCGAACGGCTTCGTGGCCAGAAAATCACCGACGATCTCGTTGACGCCGATAGCGGCACCGTATTGGCCCAAGCGGGCGACAAGTTGACGCCGCGGACGCTGCGAAAGATTGCCGATCAGGGCGTCAAAAACGTCTTTGTGCCGGCCGAAGAGCTGCTTGGCCGTTACGTTGCGACCGACTTGATCGACGAGAAAACCGGATTGGTTCATATCGATGCCGGTGAGGAATTGACGGAAGAGAATCTCGCCATGTTGGCTGAGGTCGGGGTAACCGAGCTTCCGCTTCTGGCAATCGACCACATGAATATCGGAGCCTATATCCGTAATACGCTCGCCGCGGACAAGAACGCCACGCGCGAAGAGGCATTGATCGACATCTATCGGGTCATGCGTCCGGGTGAGCCGCCGACCTTGGAGACGGCGGAGACTCTGTTCAACGGCTTGTTCTTCGATTCCGAGCGCTACGACCTGTCAGCTGTCGGTCGGGTGAAGATGAATGCCCGGTTGGACTTCGAGACCCAGGACAGTGTGCGTGTGCTGCGCAAGCAGGACATCATGGCGATCCTGAAAATTTTGGTCGAGCTTAAGGACGGCAAGGGTGAGATCGACGACATCGACCATCTCGGCAATCGCCGGGTGCGCTCGGTCGGTGAGCTGATGGAGAATCAGTACCGCGTCGGTCTGCTGCGTATGGAGCGGGCGATCCGCGAGCGTATGAGCTCGGTCGAGATCGACACGGTCATGCCGCATGATCTGATCAACGCCAAGCCCGCTGCGGCGGCTGTGCGCGAGTTCTTCGGATCTTCGCAGCTGTCCCAGTTCATGGATCAGACCAATCCATTGTCTGAGATCACTCACAAGCGTCGCCTTTCGGCTCTCGGGCCGGGCGGCCTGACCCGTGAGCGTGCCGGCTTTGAGGTTCGTGATGTGCATCCGACCCACTATGGCCGGATCTGCCCGATCGAGACGCCTGAAGGCCCGAATATCGGCCTGATCAACTCGCTGGCGACCTTCGCTCGCGTGAACCAGTACGGTTTCATTGAAACACCCTATCGCACGGTCACCGACAGCAAGGTTACCGACGAAGTGCGCTACATCTCGGCGATGGAGGAGGGGCGCTATACGATTGCTCAGGCAAACGCCGCGCTCGACTCCAAGAATAAGTTTGTCGAGGAACTGGTGCCTGTTCGGCGCCAAGGCGACTTCGGCCTAGCGCGCCCTGAAGATATTGACCTGATTGACGTTTCTCCGAAGCAGTTGGTCTCTGTTGCGGCAGCACTCATCCCATTCCTTGAGAACGATGACGCTAACCGCGCGCTGATGGGCTCGAACATGCAGCGTCAGGCTGTGCCGTTGATCCAAGCCGAAGCGCCGTTCGTCGGCACCGGCATGGAAGGGCGCGTTGCCCGGGACAGCGGTGTCGCGATTGTCGCTAAGCGGTCCGGTATCGTCGATCAGATCGACGGACTTCGGATCGTGGTCCGAGCATCCGAGGCAACGGATAGCACGGCCTCGAATGTCGACATCTACTCGCTGTTGAAATTCCAGCGTTCGAACCAGAACACCTGCATCAACCAGCGGCCGCTGGTGAAGGTTGGCGATCTGGTTCAGGCCGGTGACATCATTGCTGATGGCCCCTCTACGGACCTCGGCGAGCTGGCACTCGGCCGCAACGTGCTGGTCGCGTTCATGCCTTGGAATGGATACAATTTTGAGGACTCGATCCTGATCTCCGAGCGCATCGTTCGCGATGATGTCTTCACCTCGATCCATATCGAGGAATTCGAGATCATGGCCCGCGACACTAAGTTGGGTCAGGAGGAGATCACCCGAGATATCCCGAACGTTGGCGAGGAAGCGCTCAAGAACCTCGACGAAGCGGGCATCGTCTATATCGGAGCCGAGGTCAATCCGGGCGATATTCTGGTCGGCAAGGTGACACCAAAGGGCGAGTCGCCGATGACGCCTGAGGAAAAGCTCCTCCGTGCGATCTTTGGTGAGAAAGCCTCCGACGTGCGTGACACCTCTCTCAAGGTGCCGCCGGGGGGAACCGGGACGATCGTTGAAGTGCGGGTCTTCTCACGCCGGGGTATCGACAAAGACGAACGTGCCCAAGCGATCGAGCGAGCTGAGATTGAGCGTTTGGCCAAGGACCGTGACGACGAGCGCGCGATC
>JABIRP010000118.1 GCA_018699735.1 Rhodospirillaceae bacterium
CCGCCCGTGCCGAAATTCGGTTGCAGCAGCTTGAGGCCCGAATTCGCAACCTGACCGGCAAGGTCGAGGAAGCCGCGTTCAATCTTTCGCAAACCTCAAAACGCCTCAACAAGCTCGTCGCCGACGTCGACTTCCGCCTCACCGCGCTTGAACGCGGCCGGCCAATTACTGGCACAACGAGTGACGGCACAATCGGTAGCGGTGCAGCGCCACCTGCTGCGGCACCTGCAACGACCGCAACGTCATCGACAGCGACTGCGCCGCAACCGGGCTCCGGAAAGGCCGGTGTGTTTGGCACATTGACGCAATCCGACGTCGACAGCATGAAAAAGCAACCCGGCGCCCAGCCAAGATCCCAGGCGGGAACCCAGGCAGCGCCCCAGGCACCCGCTCAGGGCTCCACAACCACGACAGCATTCGCCGTAGTACCGGCACCTGCTCCGGCACCGAGCCCGAAGCGATTGTTGCCCGATGGCTCGGCTCAAGATCAGTACAAATTCGCCTTCAATCTATTGCGCAAGCAGGACTTCACTACAGCCGAGGTGGCCTTCAAGGAATTCCTTGAACTGCACCCCAAGGATCCGCTCGCAGCCAATGTCACCTACTGGCTTGGGGAAACGTTTTACGTTCGTGGCAATTACGCCCAAGCGGCTGTGACATTTGCCGAGGGATACAAGAATTTCCCAGCCTCCTCGAAGACCGCAGACAATTTGCTGAAGCTCGGCATGGCGCTTTCAAAGCTGGACCGCAAATCGGACGCCTGTTTCGCGCTTGCCCGGCTGGCTGAGCAGTTTCCGAACGCCTCCAACGTGATCAAGCGACGGTCGGCGGCTGAAAAAAAGCGCATCAAGTGCAAGAACTAAAGCCGCAGGCCAGTCTCTCTGTGTCTTCACTCCAAGCAGTTGAAGCAGAAGAATTCGATCGCCTGTTGCGCGCCACCCTGCAGCCAGACGATCACAAGCGGGGCCTAGCCGTCGGCGTCAGTGGCGGTGCCGATAGCATGGCGCTCACCCTCCTGGCGGCGGAGTGGGCGCGCGCGCATGGCATCGCTTTTACAGCACTTTCGGTGGACCATGATTTGCGCCCTGGCTCCGATGCCGAGGCCGAAACGGTCGGGCGTTGGCTCACGGCGCGCGGTATTGAGCACCATATTCTCACCTGGCAGGGCAACAAACCGACATCCGGTATTCAGGCCGCCGCCCGCCAGGCTCGCCTCGGCTTGCTCGGAGACTGGTGCCGCGCGCATGGCAGTGGAGGCTCGGGAGGCGCGCGGGTCTTGCTGCTGGCTCACCACCGAAATGATTTGGTTGAAACAGTTTTGTTGCGTATTGCCGCCGACAGCGGACCGGATGGGCTCGCCGGCATAGCCTCTCGAGGGCGTGTTGGCGGTGTCCTCGTACTGCGTCCGTTGCTATCGGTCGCTAAGCCAAAGCTCATCGATACCTGCCGCGCCTTTGAGCAGGACTGGATCGAAGACCCAAGCAACCAAGACACCAAGTTCGAGCGCATCCGATTGCGGAAACTAGCGCCAGAGTTAGGAGCGTCCGGTTTGACGCCGGACCGTTTGACGCGGTTTTCAAGCGCCATGCGCGGTGCTCGAGACGCCATGGATCGGGAGCGCGCCAACTTTTTGAGGGCGCATGGCTCTGTCCACCCGGCCGGCTTCGTCGTCCTCTCTCGTGATGCCCTGGTCCGGCAACCGGCCCGCTTTACCGAGTTGGTCCTGGCCCAAATCCTACAATCGGTCGGTGGCCGCGACTATCCGCCGCGCACCGAACGGGTTGCCCGATTGCGCGATCACCTGGCCGAAGGCTTTGAGCAGGCACGCACGCTAGGGCACTGCCTGATTGAGCCGCTGGAGGATGGCAAGATCCGGATCCAACGAGAGACAATCGGTCAACCGAACCGGCTCATGCTACGCCCCGGCATACCGCAACGTTGGGACAATCGGTTTGAACTCTCGGCCAGTGTTACAGGGGCGGTGAGCGCTGATAATTCCCAGTTATCCGTTGAAATGCTCAACGATCGAAACTGGCGCCGACTACTGCGGCAAACACCATCGGCGCGCGACTTATTGGCCGAGGCGGGCATCCCAAATGCGGCACGATCGGGGCTTCCGATCGTATCCGGCCTTGACGGTTCGCTATGGCTCCCCCACCTAAGCGGTGGGCACGAAATCGGCGTCCAGCCACCTCATGTCCGGGTCCTTGCTCGGTTCTCGCCCACAAATGAGTGGATCACGAGTTTGACAGGGAACTTGGGTTTGACGTGACATTGCTAGGCAAGCCGACTAAAACGAGGCATTCTTTGGGCTAGGGGAAATCCCCGGGAAAGATAGCGTGAACAATTTCGGTAAGAATTTAGCTCTTTGGGTCATCATCGGCGTGCTGCTGGTGGCTTTGTTCAACCTGTTCCAGGGATCGGCGCAGCGCGGCAGCTACTCGAACCTCGCCTTCTCGGACTTCCTCTCGCAGGTCGAGAGCGGTCAAGTCAGCGATGTGACGATCCAAGGCAACAGCATCCAAGGCCACTTCAAGGACGGGCGAGCGTTCGCGACCTATACGCCGAACGACCCCACCCTGGTTGAGCGGTTGACCCGCACGAACGTTCGGATCTTCGCCTCGCCACCTGAAGAAGGCATGTCAGGCTTGCTTGGCGTCCTGATCTCCTGGTTCCCGATGCTGTTGTTCATCGCGGTCTGGATCTTCTTCATGCGCCAGATGCAGGGCGGCGGCGGCAAAGCCATGGGCTTTGGCAAGAGCCGGGCACGGCTGCTGACCGAAAAGGTCGGGCGGGTGACTTTCGACGATGTCGCCGGCATTGATGAGGCCAAGGCCGAGCTTGAGGAAATTGTCGAGTTTCTAAAGGACCCGCAACGCTTCCAGCGCCTTGGCGGTAAAATTCCGAAAGGCTGTCTCCTGGTTGGCCCTCCGGGCACCGGTAAGACATTGCTCGCCCGCGCCATCGCCGGTGAAGCGAACGTTCCGTTTTTCACAATCTCTGGCTCGGACTTCGTTGAAATGTTTGTCGGTGTCGGTGCCAGCCGCGTCCGCGACATGTTTGAACAGGGCAAGAAGAATGCGCCCTGCATCATCTTCATCGACGAAATCGACGCAGTCGGCCGTCATCGCGGCGCCGGTCTCGGTGGCGGCAATGACGAGCGCGAACAGACCTTGAACCAGTTGCTGGTCGAGATGGATGGGTTTGAGGCGAATGAAGGCGTGATCCTGATTTCCGCCACCAACCGTCCAGACGTTTTGGATCCGGCCTTGCTTCGTCCTGGCCGCTTCGATCGTCAGATTGTTGTGCCGAACCCAGACATTCTGGGGCGCGAAAAAATCCTCAAGGTACATATGCGTAAGGTCCCGCTTGGCCCCGACGTCGAGGCTCGCATCATCGCCCGGGGCACCCCTGGTTTCTCCGGTGCCGATCTCGCGAATCTGGTCAATGAGGCAGCCCTGCTCGCCGCCCGCAAGGGCAAACGTGTAGTCGCCATGGCCGAGTTCGAGGAAGCCAAAGACAAGGTCATGATGGGCTCGGAGCGCCGCTCCATGGTCATGACCGACGAGGAAAAGAAGCTGACCGCCTACCACGAAGCCGGTCACGCCGTCGTGGCGATCCATTGCCCGGAATCTGACCCGATTCACAAAGCGACCATCATTCCGCGCGGTCGGGCCCTTGGTATGGTCATGCGCCTGCCCGAGGGTGATCGGATCTCGCATTCGCGCGCTAAATTGATCGCCGATCTTCAGGTTGCCTGTGGTGGCCGCATCGCCGAGGAACTCACGTTCGGCGAGGAAATGATTACCACCGGCGCCTCTTCGGATATCCGCATGGTCACCGATATGTCTCGGCGTATGGTGACCGAGTGGGGTATGAGCGACAAACTCGGCTTCCTTGCCTATGGATCCGATCAGCAGGAGGTCTTCCTTGGTCATTCCGTGACCCAGCAGAAGAACCTCTCCGATGCAACGGCCAAGGTGATCGACGAAGAGATCAGAAACATCACCGACACCGCCTATAGCGATGCCAAACAAATATTGCTCAAGCACGCGGATGAACTGGAGACCCTGGCCCAGGGCCTCTTGGAATACGAGACGTTGTCGGGCGATGAGATCAGAGCACTGCTCGATGGCATGCCTATTCACCGCGAAAGCGGCCGTGACGACAACACCAAACCCTCCGGTGGTGGGCGTCGGTCTTCGGTACCAACGGGCGGGCCGGCCGACGAAGGTTCATCGGGTCCAATGGAACCGGACCCCCAACCCGGCGACTAACTCCGCGCCGCGCCGAGTGATGGCGATTTATGGCAAGTGATGGCGACTGATGGCAGCAATCGTTCATGAGGCCGCGCTTCGGCGCGGTCTTTGCCACAATCCCGACACGCGCATCTATCTGGCCCCGCGTGACTTATTGCGCGGTGCCAGTGCCGCTCCCATCGTACAAGCTGGCCAAGCGCTTGCTGTCGCCGGTCAGGCGCTCTCTTTCGAAACAGTCGAAGTGCTGTTGCGCGATCCGGAGCGGATCCTGTCAGCGCGAAGTGATGCCCGCAATCTGCGTATCTGGGCGCCTCAGGATGGCCAATCGAGCGCGGTCGCCAATCAGTTAGCCCGAATTTCGGCCCCTCGGTCTCCGATCGCCGGGCTCACCATGGACGGTGAGCGCCCGATGATCATGGGTATCCTGAACGTGACCCCCGACAGTTTTTCCGATGGCGGCGACCATGTTGCGCCGGAGGACGCGATCATCCGAGGCAAGGCCCTGATCGCGGCCGGAGCAAACCTGCTCGACATCGGCGGCGAGTCGACCCGACCCGGCGCCGAGGGAATTGCACCCGATGTGGAGGCCGGCCGCGTCGTGCCGGTCATCAAGGCCTTGGCGGAGACCGGTATTCCGATCTCGATCGACAGCCGCAATGTCGGTGTCATGTCCGCGGCCCTCGACGCCGGCGCGCAGATCGTTAACGATGTTAGCGCTTTGACCCACGATCCCGCCGCCGTGAAATTCATCGCTCAGCGGGGCGTGCCGGTGATCCTGATGCATATGCGGGGCGATCCGAAATCCATGCAGGACGCCCCGGTCTACGACTGCGCCCCACTCGACGTTTTTGACTGGCTGGAGGCACGCATCGCGGCCTGCGTTGCCGCCGGCATCGAGGAAAAAACCATTCTCGTCGACCCAGGCATCGGGTTTGGCAAGACGACCCAGCACAACGTCGAGATCCTGGCGCGCCTATCGCTGCTGCACGGGCTTGGCCGCCCAATCGTGCTTGGAGCCTCCCGCAAGCGCTTCATCGCCAACCTCACACCAGGCGAACCGGCGGCCAAACGCCGGGTTCCAGGATCGACTGCCACGGCGATCAAGGCCGCCGAGGCGGGCGTACAGATCATCCGTGTCCACGACGTCGCCGAAACCGTACAGGCGCTCGCCGTGTGGCGCGCGATGACCGACGCGGTCTGACAGAGGTGTCAATCCCGCGTCGCGCACTCAATCTGCCGCCGCAGTTACCCCGCCCGAGGCAAGCTGGTGCGAGACCAGGCGGGCGTAGAGCCCGTTGCGAGCGAGCAACTCCTGATGGTTCCCGGTTTCGATCAGGCGCCCTTCTTCCATAACCACAATCAAATCCGCTCCGCGCACGGTAGAGAGCCGATGGGCGATGACGACTGTCGTGCGATCGGCCTGGAGCCGGTCTAGCGCGTTTCGCACCGCAGCCTCATTAACCGCATCCAAATGCGAGGTCGCTTCGTCCAGGATCAGCACCGGTGCGTCCTTGAGAAACGCGCGGGCGATGGCAACGCGCTGGCGCTGACCACCCGACAAGCTGGTGCAACGCTCGCCAACCGAGGTATCAAGCCCGTCCGGTAGGCTATCGACCAGGTCATCCAATGAGCCATGGCGCACTGCCGCCGTCATTTCCTCGGCTGTCGCGTCGGGCTTGGCGATCAAAATATTGGCCCGGAGCGTGTCATTGAAGAGGTAGGTATCCTGGGCCACCAGCGCGATCTGGCTGCGCAGATCATCCAGTTCATAGGATTTCAGGTCCTCGCCGTTCAAGGTCACGCGACCCTGATCCGGGTCCCAGAACCGCATCAGAAGATGAGCGATCGTCGTCTTGCCAGCACCTGAGGTCCCGACCAGAGCGACTGTCGAGCCCGGCGGAATTTCTACCGAAACCCGGTTGAGCGCCTGCCGGTTAGCGCCCGGATAGGCGAACAAAACATCTTCCAGCGCCATAGCGGCCGGGCCTGTGCGTTTGTCGACCCCCGGACCATCGGTCACCGGGACCGGCTCGTTCTCCAGCGCATACCACCGCCGCGTGGCGCCCAGCGTGTCAGCCAACCGGTGGCCGATCATGGCGATCTCGGAAACCGGCAGAAACGAAGCCATAGCCAGTAGCGTTAAGAGCGGCAGGGTCTCAGACGCCACCAGACCGCGCGAAACCAGCCAAGCACCGGTCGTAACCACCGCCAGGCCACCCAGACCGGTCATCACTTCAAGGATCGCGTTCTGGCGTTCCATGGCGCTGAAATACCGAAGTCTGAGATTGATTACCCGGTCAGCCAGCCCGTCGAGTTCCGAGCCGCGCCGCCCCTCCTGCTGAAACGCCACCAGCTCGCCCAACCCCTGGACAGAATCGACAGCGAAGGCGGCTAACTCACCACTGGCCTCACGCGCCCTGGAGCCGAGCACATCAACCTCGCGGCGCAAGAGCAACGGCATAAGTCCAACAGCCGCCAGGAACGGCACCAAGGCCAGCGCTATGCGCCAGTCCTGCAAGGCAAGCACGCCCAGTACGACCGCCGGCACCAAAATCGCGACGAAGGCTGGTGCCACAGTATGAGCAAAGAAATACTCGATCAGATCGACGTCCGTCGTCGCGACACCGAGCAGGTCTCCGGTCCGTCGCCGCACGAGATAGGCTGGCGCCAGTTTATCGAGCTTTTCAAACACTTGAACCCGCATTTCCGCCAACAGCCTGAACGCCATGTCATGCGCGACCCAGGATTCAAACCAATGCAGGATGCCGGCGAGCGGCGCCAAGGCCGCGAGCCAAAGCACCAAGTGATCAAATGGCTCGCCACGTTTCAGCGACATCACGATCAACGCACTGGCCACGCCGACGCCGATATAGGCGACGACCCGGAGCACACCGAACACGAAGGTCATCGTCAGGCGCCCCTTCCAGGGCATGATAATGCCCATCAGGATGCTGACCAAACGGGCCCAGCCGAGCCCCTCAGCCTTGATGATACCCTCGGTTGGCGCTTGGAAGGCGCCACCCGGGATGGATGCCAGGGTCTCGGCGTTGGCCGGCGTTGTTTCGCGCTCGGTCGTATCGAATTCAACCGCACTCTCTGCCTCGCGCGCCTGTTCGGCCATCAAGGACGCATAGACGCCAGAGCGCGTCATCAACTCGCTATGGCTCCCGGTTTCAGCAACACCGCCTTTGTCCAAAACCAAAATTCTGTCGCACCCGACAATGCTGGAGAGCCTATGCGCCAGGATTAAAGTCGTGCGCCCCCGCATCAATCGGTCAAGCGCCTGCTGGATCACGGCCTCGTTCTCAGCATCGACAGCCGACAGCGCCTCGTCGAGGACCAAGATCGGCGTATCGCGCAGAACCGCGCGGGCGATCGCCACGCGTTGGCGCTGACCGCCGGAGAGCTTGATGCCTTTCTCGCCGACAATAGTGGCGTAGCCTTGCGGCAGGCTCTCGACAAACTCGTGGATGTTTGCTGCTTGGGCGGCGGCGACGACATCCTCGTGGTCGGCATCCGGCCGACCCATCCGGATATTATCCTCGACCGTGCCGTGGAACAGGAAGGTATCCTGGTTGACCACCGAAATCATCGCCCTCAGGCGGTCCACCGGTAGTTCTCGCAGATCGATCCCGCCGAGGCGGATAGACCCCGCATCCGGATCATAGAACCGCAGCAACAAGCGAACGATCGAAGATTTCCCGCCACCACTGGAGCCAACGACACCGATCCGCTCACCCGGTTGGACAGTAAAATCGAGTGCTTCATGTACATCACGGCGGGCACCGGGATAGCGAAAGCCAACGCCGCTAAACTCGATCCGAGGTTCCAGGTCAACGGGCACGTCGGCATCGCTGGAAGCATCCTCAATCTCCGGCTCGGCATCGAAGACCCGATAGAGCCCTTGTGCCGCCGAGAGCCCGACCATGCCCTCATGCAAGACCGTACGCAGGTCACGCATGGGGCGGAAAATCTCGGTGCCGAGCATCAATATGACCAAGAGTGCGGTGAGGCTCATTTCGCCCTCTGCTACCCGCCAGGCCCCCAGCACCAGGGCAGCCGCGGCACCGATGGCGATCGCGCAATCGGTAATGCCGCGCGACAGCGCGTTGGTCGCCAAGACCCACATAGTCGACCGGAATAGTGCACGGGCGTGTTCGCTCAACATGGCCACACGCGGTCGGCTTTGACCGAACGCCTTTAGGGTCGCGAGGCCCTGAATGGAATCGAGGAATTCGGACGCAAAGTCACCGTAGGCATCCCGCCGTTCGACCGAACGCTCAGTGTCGAACTTGTGCCAAAACGCCGGTGCAAACAACGCAACCAGGGCCGCGACGAGAAGCACGACAGCAACCGGCAGATCGAGCCAGGCGACGAAGCAGAAGATCAGCACCGGAGCCAGCATCGAGACCAGGAGTTGCGGCAGGTACTGGCCGAAATACACCTCAAGCTGCTCAACCCCATCGACCATCGACAAGATCAAGTCACCGGAGCGCTGCCGCCCGACGAAGGCCGGGCCGAGCTTCGCCACATGGTCATAGAGCGTGCGCCGCAGTGTCTTCTGAACAACGGCGGCTGTCTCGTGGGCTAGAATTTGACGCCAATGCTCGAAGAACCCGCGCCCGACCATCACGGCCCCGACCAAGGCTATCGGCCCGATCAATTCGGAGAATTCCGCGCCGGAAAACACCTGCGCGATCAACCAACCAAGCAGGGCCAACCGGGCCAGCCCCAGAGACACACCAATCAGGCCAAGCAGTACCGCCCAGACAATCCGCCCGCGCACCCCTTCGGTGAAGCTCCAAAGTCTCGTCTCAAAATGCATTTAGTCTTCCACCCTCGGAAATAAAGATGCCGCATTATACCGGTCTTTCAAGCCCGACCGCACATGATCGGTTCTAATACGATGCGTAAGAATTCCTAACCTCTAACCATGCCGCCGCGCCGGTAGACAAGTGTCAGCAATGCGGCACCGAAGAGTGTGTAGAAAATCGACCCGACCGCCACCGCCTCGAAGCTGACGCCTCGGTCGAATAGCACGCCGAAAGTTACCGGTGAAAGCGCACTGGCGATTACCGAGAACGACGCTACCAGCGCCCTGATCGAGCCCAGGTTCAGCACGCCGTAGAGCTCTGCCCAGACTGTGTTTGCGAGGTTTGAGGTGAACCCGCCGGTGATCCCCACCAGAAACATGAAGGCCGGTGCCGCCCAAAGTTGATCGTATAACGACAGCACCAACATGCCGCAAGCGAGCGGCAGCAGATAGAACGGCATCAGCCGTACGGCACCGAACCGGTCGACCAGGGAGCCGGCAATCAGTGCCGTGCCGACCTGGGTTGCGGAATAACCGATAAAACTGGCCGCGAACCAGCCCAAGGTCCAGCCCTTTGCCTCAACCAGGTGTACCTGGTGGAACATGGTGCCGGTCACGATAAAGGATGGCCCCATTACCGCCAACATGGTGAGTGCAAAGCGCGGGTCGCGGATGACCTCTGCTCGGGTCCACTGGCGGCGCTTGGGCGCACCCGATTTTGCGCCAGTATCATCCTTGGTTTTCTCCAGCATCGCGTCGTGGCGCTTGCTGTGGCCACGCAACAGCCAGAGTGCGATAGGCACGATCGCAACCAGGATCGCAGCACTGGCCCACCAGGCACCGCGCCAACCGAGGCCTGCCATCAAGATGACCGCCATCGCTGGAAAAATACCTTGAGCCACAGGAAACCCCAGTGCCGCAATACTGACCGCCCGGCCGCGCTCTCCGGATCCGAAGTAGCGCGCCATGCTGGTCGTCGCTGCATGGCTCAACAGGCCTTGCCCGAACATCCGCAACATGAAGATCGTAAAGGCGAGAACGACGACACCAGGCGTGATTGCCATCAGGACACAGGCTGTCGCCAATCCCAGCAAAAGCGACGGCCCATAGATCCTCAGATCAACCCGGTCTATCACCGTGCCGAGCCACATCAGCAGCAACCCGCTGGCCAATGTGCCGATCGAATACACGGTGCCAAAACCACCATGGCTGAGGTCGAATACCTCACGGATCTCGCCGCCATAGACAGAAATGTAATAGGTCTGGCCAAAACTGGATGACAACGCCAACAGAAAGCCGAAGCCAAGAAAGCGGCGGTTGGCGATCAGAAAGGAAAGATAACTCATGAAAGACCCGAGAAGACGCGCGAACGCCTTCTCATGTAGCGATTTCAGGCGCCAGACGCCAACACTAACCCAAATATCGCTTCAGCTGCGCCACTTCAGCGTGGTCTCTTTAACCGGGTTTTCGAACTCCGGACCGCCCGAGCGCCAGGCGCCATAAGTCTTCTTCAGGCGGAAGTACCATTTTGCCATGACGTCGGAATCGTTGATCAGCATCAGCGTTGGGCCGTGGCTCAGACCGCGCTGCTGTTTTGTTACCGCATCACGGTCCTGGCCAAGGAATTGCCGGGCAATGGGCCGTAGGATTGGCTTCAAGAGCGACAACCACGGCATGGTCCAGAACACCATGTGATGAATTTCGGTCACCTGAGCCTTAATCGGGGTCACCGTGGTCAAGCCAATCATTTGATGACGCCCAGCCATCACATGTTCGATGCGCACGCCTGGGAGCTGAAACCGGATCTCAGTCGTCATCTCCCCGCCGAGCAGTTTGTAAGCCTTGCCATTGGTCGATGGTGGATGGCGTAGCATGCAAAACCCGTAATCCGACGGACCGAAGGCTTTTTCCTTCTGCTTGATTGATTTGGACGAGCGCCAATACCAACTCTTGTGCACGAAGGGGCCATGTGCCGGGTCCATCAGGCCAATAACAGCGTGATCGATATGCGAGGGAAACAGCATGCGCTCGGTCATATTTGGCGCCGAGCCGATCTGGGGAATATTCGGCGGTTCAACCACCGGGTCGGTCTGACGCGGGTCGCTTGGCATGTAGATCCAGATTCCGCCTAAAAACTCACGAACCGGATAGGAAAGCACCCGCACCCGGGAAACCTCAAAATCCTGGCCTTCGTATAGCGACGGGATGCACGTACAAGCGCCACCGCCCTCGAACCGCCATCCGTGATAACAACACTCGATCTCATCTCCGACCATGCGACCATCGGAGAGCGGAATGCCGCGATGCGGGCAAATATCGCGGAGCGCATAGACTGACCCGTCGCTTCGGCGCGCGAAAAGCACCGGGTCGCCAAGCAATGTTTTGCCGAATTTGGTGCTGCGCTTGAGCTCGTTCGACGGCATAGCGAAATACCAAATATCGCGTAGGAAACCGTCATCCTCGTCGGCCCGCTCGCTCGAATGCTCGTCAAATTGTCGGTCAATTCCGTCCATAGTCAGCACAATGCCAAGACCGGGTGGGACCGACAAGCATTCCCTTTGCGGCTAAAGGGCGCGGGTGAATAATGTCCCCTCACCGCTTCGCGCAATCAAGGCAGAGCGTGACCGCTGGGTCCGCCTCCAACCTCGGCAAGGCGATATCGTCACCGCAAGACAGGCAATAGCCGAAATCGTCTGTATCGATGCGCTTGATCGCGGCTGCGATGCGTTGCACGTCGACGGACCGACGGCGCTCGGTCTCAAGCGCCATTGCCTGCACCTGCATTGCGTCCATGCGCGACAAGCGGCCGACCGAGGATTGATCGAGCTCGACCGGCTTTCGGGCCGCGTCAGTGGATTCGCTCAAACGCTCCAACTCCGCCTTGCGTTCAAGCAGGCGACGGCGAAATTCTGCGGCGTCAATCTCCACTCCAGCCCCCAGCGGAAAGTCTCACTGTTAGAGCCGATTGTAGCAGACCCCGCTTTTCGCTACCAATCATGCAGGTTTGTCGATGGTCGAACGGGTTGCTATCCTCGCGCGGGTGCAAAACTGTGGAGACGGTATTGGCAGAACAAATTCCCTTTGAGGCAGCGGTTTTACCTGCTGGTGTGCGATCGCGTTTCATCAACGCGATCAATGGCCTCGACATGCACATTCTGGAGGCCGGATTTGAGACCGGAGATCGGCCTTGCCTCTTGTTGCTGCACGGGTTTCCGGAATTAGCCTATAGCTGGCGCAAGGTGATGCCGGCGCTCGCTGCGGCCGGATATCATGTCGTAGCTCCAGACCAGCGCGGCTACGGACGCACCACCGGCGCGGAGGTCGATTATGACAGCGATCTTGGATCCTATCGGATGCTCAATCTGATCCGCGATCAGTTGGGCTTGCTTGCCGCCCTCGGGCACAGCTCCGTCGCGGCGGTCATCGGGCATGATTTCGGCTCACCAGTGGCGGCCCATTGCGCCTTGGTTCGACCGGATGTGTTTCGCGCCGTCGCCTTGATGAGTGCTCCATTCGGCGGCACGCCGTCATTGAACCCACCGGCACCCGACCCGACCCACGACCAGTTGGCGGCCTTGGCGCGACCCCGCAAGCATTACCAATGGTACTATTCAACCCCGGAAGCCAACGCCGACATGGTCGACTGCCGCCAAGGCTTACATGCCTTCCTGCGCGCCTATTACCACCACAAGAGCGCGGACTGGACCGGCAATAAACCGTATCGGCTCGAGTCCTGGAGTGCAGGCGAGCTTGCCAAGCTGCCGACCTACTATGTGATGGATTTGGCCCAGACCATGGCTGAGACGGTCGAGCCCGAAATGCCGTCAGCCGGTGAAATTGCCGCCTGCGCATGGTTGCCGGAGGATGAACTGGCTGTCTACGCAACCGAATACGGACGCACGGGATTTCAAGGTGGCTTACAATGGTACCGCCGCCAGACCGGTGGTGCTAACCGGGCTGAGATGGAGGTGTTCTCTGGGCGAACCATCGATGTGCCCTCCTGCTTTATCTCCGGCACGAGCGACTGGGGTGTCTACCAAAACCCGGGTACGTTCGAGCGAATGCAGCAGGTTGCCTGCAGCAATATGCTGGATTGCCAACTCGTCGAGGGTGCCGGACATTGGGTTCAGCAAGAACAACCGGAAGCGGTCATCAAAATTTTGCTAACCTTCCTCAAGCAAGCTGCAGCCGATTGATATCTATCGCCTAACCCTTCCACCACCCACCTTCAAACCCAACAGGGAGTTTCCGACATGTCGATCACCCGCCACGAAATCACCACCGGGTCCAGCCCGCGCATGAGCCGCTGTGTCGTCAACGGCGATATGGTTTATGTCGCCGGCCTGACCGCTAGCGATTCCTCCGCCGATATCAAGGGACAGACACAGCAGATCCTCGACAAGATCGACGGCTACCTGGCTACCGCCGGCACCGACAAATCAAAGCTGCTGCAAGCCAATCTCTGGATCACCGACATGGCAAACTTTGCGGCGATGAATGAGGTTTGGAACGCCTGGGTCGACGCCGAGAATCCACCGGTCCGCGCCTGTGTTTGCGTATCCCTCGCACGCCCGGAACTGTTGGTCGAAATTATGGTGACGGGCACGAAGTAGCGGCCGTTCCGCAGCTCTTCCTCACCCAAGCATATCGCGCCCCGGAAGCCGCGAAGCGGGAGATTAGGGCGAGATAAAACTTAACCAGGCAACAGTGGGCCTTGTCCGGGCGCGGCTGAGAAGCTGTGCCTTGCGAGCTGACGAACTCGTTTTCTGGTACGAATTAAGCCGCCACCTGCGCCGTCGTCGGGCCATCGCCCGCGACCGTGGTGCGGTGCATAACCCGGCGGTGCTCTTCCTCAGCCCAGGTCTGGCCACGGTGGAGCACGATCCGATTGTCCCAGATCACTAAATCGTGCTGCCGCCATGTGTGGCGAAAGACATATTTGTCCTGAACAACCCAGTCGTTTAGTTCTTTGATTAACGCCCGCCCCTTTTCCGTCGGCCAACCGATTACGTAACTGCAATGGCTGCCAACATAGAGCACCTTGCGTCCGGTCGCCGAGTGTTCACGCACCAGAACCTGACGCACGGCCGGAACCGCGTTCTTCTGCTCGTCGGTGAAAATATCGCCGACAATGGTCGAGCGGGAGTAGATGATCGAGTGCTCGCAGACCAACCCCTCCAGATCCGCCTTCGATATTCCCAGCGTCTCTGAGCCTGGCCAATCGTCATAGGCGGCGCGGACATCAGCAAACTCGGTTCCACCTGCGACCGGTGGGACCTCTCGGCCCGACAGGATCGAGCATTTCGCCGGGACAGCCTTGAACGAGCTGTCCGTGTGCCAGAGCTGGTTGCCCCGATGGTAGGTCATGGTCTCGCTATCGGCCTTCAGGATTAAGCCGTCATCGCCGACATTCGAGAGCTGCGAGATCTCTGGCCGGATCGGATCGCCATGCCGGTGAAACCGCAGGGAATACTCCAACGCGCCAAACCGTTCGGAGAAGGCGATCTGCTGATCATCGTCGATGTCTTGGTTTGGCAAGACGACCACGCCGTTCTCAAATACAGCGCGCTCGATCGCACCAAAGGTTTCGTCATCAAGATCCTGGCGCAAGTCGACACCTGTGATCTCCGCGGCAAAATCCGGCAACGGGCCGATGTTCTTGATCTCAAGGCTCATGTCAGCTCCTTCTGTCTCAAGGTCAGGAGATGGTGATTCCGCTGTCGACTGGGAAGATCTGACCCGTCGTCAGCGCTGCTTCATCGGAGGCGAGGTACAAGGCCATATTTGCAATATGGATCGGTTCCCCAAGTCCAAGCAAGTGGCGTGTGCCTTGTTGGATGATGGTCGGATCTGCCTCCAGGAATTTTTTCACTCGGTCGGTCTGGGTCACAGACGGTGCGATGGCGTTGACCCGAACCTTGTCACCCGCGTATTCGACCGCCATCGAGCGCGTCATGGCGGCGATCGCTCCCTTAGCAGCGGTATAGCAGTCGCGCCCACCCTGCCCCATCAAGGCAAGGTTCGAGCTCATGTTTATGACCGAGCCGCCGCCGGCCTTGATGATCTCGGGAATACCGTATTTTGAACCAAGAAACGTGCCGAACAGATCGAGCTTTATCACCCGCCAGAACTCTTCGTCCGGGGCTTCGGTGACCGGGCCGTCATCCATGGTCGACCCGCCGGCGTTGTTGTGCAACACGGTCAGCTTACCGAAATGTTCGACCGTCGCCGCGATTGCCGCCTTGGTACTGTCGTGATCTGTAATGTCGGTCTCAATGAACAACCCGTCACCACCGGTGTTGCCCGCCGCATCCTTGACCATGCGCTCAGCCGATGCGCCTGCTTCCGGATCGATCTCGGCGATCACCACCTTGGCACCTTCTTCGGCGAAACGGATCGCCGTCGCCCGGCCGATGCCGTTCCCGGCACCGCTGATGAAGGCGACTTTTCCGTCCATACGTCCCATGTCTGTCTCTCCGATTAGGTTTCTTATTTATCCGTCTGCCGGTGCGCCACCCGGCCAGACCGGCGTCTGGGCGAGATCGGGCCAAGCCAGGGGCGCCTCCGAAGCGGCGCGGGCCTCGTTTGGGGGCACTGTATGATCCCATAGCGCCGCGACAAACCGGCTGCCAGTCACGTCGCCGGCCTCGTCCGAGCAAAGCCAAAGAGCAGGCCAGGTCATAGTCTCGGGCTTGACCAGGTCTTCGCGCTTGAACCCGGATGCCTCAGGCACCATCTGGGTGTCGGCGGGGCCGCCTGGAACCACGATATTGACCGTAACACCGGTTCCAGCGAACTCCTTGGCGTGCCCGGCGGACAGCGCCTCCAGACCTGCCTTGCTCGGACCATAGGGGTGGAAACGGCCACGCAACATGGTGAAAAAACTGGTTGTGACATTGATCACCCGCCCCCACTTCCGCTCGACCATGCCCGGCATCACCAGCTTAGTCATATTCCAGGGGCCTGACATGTTAACGGCGATCATCGCGTCCCAAACCTCTGGCTCGATTTCATCGAGCGACACCAAATTCGTTTCGTGATCGTCCCGGATGACCCCCATGCCAAGGGCAGCGTTATTGATCAGTATGTCGACTGGGCCAAGGGCATCGTTGACATCCTGAACCGCATCACGGCACTCGGCAAATCGCGCGATATCGAGTGCCCGTGTAATCAAGCGCTCACCGCCCCCAAGGTTATCGAGCTCGCCCGACAACTGGGCTAATCCCGCTTCGTCCCGGTCAAGCGCCGCAACCTTGGCGCCGGCGCCGAGTAAGGCTCGGCAAAACTGCCGGCCAAAGCCGCCGGCTGCACCGGTTACGATCGCCACCCGGCCGTTAATCTTAGCTCGATACATATAAGCACTGCCTGCTGAATGATCCGCGCGCGGTTGCGCATTAATCAAAGTTAGCAGGGAATTAATGAACTGTTGAGTCGGGAGCGGTGAAAGTCCGAATAACGGATTAACGGTCGATATCCACGGTTAACCGAGGGCCAATCATACAGTCGCAGGACTTCGTCTCACAGCCCACCGACTTGCTGACCTCAAAGAGGAAAGAAGACACACAACTTTCCACAATTCCGCTATTTCCAAGGGCCGATTCGGCCACAGAGACTTATCACACTCAGGATCCGCCTAAGAACATCGCAGCTTGTTAAAGAGGCCTACAGGCATGCCTCAGTTACAAAAATCTAATGCGCAAAAACAACCGGTAGCTGCGCCTCTTGGAGGATTTGTTTTGTCGCGCCACCGAATATCATTTGGGTCAGCCGGCTTTGGGTATAAGCCCCCTTGAGCAAGAGGTCGGCGCCGAGTTCACCGCATTGCTCCAGCACCTGATATCCAGCCCCATTCGGGGATTCCGGCGCCATGTGGAGTTTTGCATCTATGCCATGACGCTCCAGGTAACGCGCCAGTCCCGCTCCGTCGGGGCCAGCGGTGTGCCAGCCCGGCACCTCAATCACATGCACAACTTTAGCCGCCCGCATAACGTCGAGCGTTTGCCCGACCAGACGCGCAGTCTCGGTTGACCGGTTCCAACCGATCGCCACCTGTTCGCCGCATTTTCCAGACCAATTGTCGGGTATCAGCATGACCGGCCGCCCCCCCTCGAACAATGTCGCCTCGAACACCATCTGCCAGTCCGGGAAGGACGCGGACCGAGGAACCAAGGTCATATCGTATATTCGGGAGAGCTGGGCAACCTGGTGCCAGGAGGACAAGGAATTGACGTCGAGGGAGATCCCGCCGCCAGGAAAGTCTTTCGCCGCATCGCCTAAACGCTTCTCATAAGCCTCACGTGCTTGGGCTTTCTGGGCTTCCAATTCCTCGCCCACGCCCTCGTAGGAGACCACACCCGGGCTCATCGGATCGACAATGACTGGGTCCGGCACCCGAGGGTAGAACGTTGCCGTCGCGCGGGCATTGAAATGCTCAGCTAAAGTCGCGGCAGCTTCAATCGGCAGTACTGGCGCGTTTTCCAGCCCAAACGGCAGAAGCAGTTCCTTCATCATCGTAAATCTCCCGATACCCGTTTCCGGTCTCATGCGCGAGCCGGTCGTATTTGTTACGTTCTACGTTGCGTATTTTGTTGCCCTGGCCCCAACTATAACAGATCAGATGACATGCGGGACCATCCCAATCGCGCTTCTTTTCACCCAGCAAGACCGGTTCCGTCGTTCAGGCTCCAGTCGAACTCGAACCGCGCCCGCGCGAATCCGGCGACCTGATTGGAAATCGGGGGTGCGGCATACAGCCGAACATGTTTGACCATGGTATCAACCGACGTTCCGAAATCTCCGCGATAACGATCGTAGAGGCCCGACAGGACCAGACCGCGCGCCTCAACCTTTACCCCGCGCGGATGATTGACGAATTCGACCGCAGCATCGTCTAGCAGTCGGTCGATATTGGCGCCGGTAAAGGCATGCGCCAAAAGATTTGGCCCGCCCACCGCCGCTAGACTGAGCCCGTAATGCACCCTTGGATCACGCCAGATCGGGCGCAGGATCCGATCGACAATATCGGAAAGTGATACCGGCACGCCGCGCACAGCGACGAGCTTTGCCTGCCATGCATTATCCGCGAAGGGGCCGGTTCCAATCGCAATGTCGCGCACGGACATAACCAGATATCGCCGCATTACGAGGCGCAAAAGCAGGACGTTGTGCAGGTTGATCCAATAGGCGTACTGCTCTCGCCGGTTCAATCGCCCGACCTGTGTGTCAGTCAGCCAGCGGATATAATCGTCCAACGCTTCCTGCTCGGTCAGGGGCACCTCTCCATAAGGGAACAACGCAATCCCATCCGACCGGTAACGCAGGTGGCGGGCAAGGATGGCATCGAGAGGGCGATGATCCAGCACGCGGGTCGATGTCGGCTCATGAGCCACCCAACGATCCCAAGCCTCGGTAACGGCCGGTGCCCGTGGCACTCCACCGCCCGCGCAGCCGCCAACCGTGCCGGCGGCAAGCGTCGCCGCGAGGCCACCGAGTACGTCCCGCCGGTTAATTCGACAAAGATCTGCCACTGAATACCCTTGGCGCTGGTGGATGGCTCTTCTCCCGTAGATATCGTAGCCAATAAGCGCGATTGCAAACAATCTCACGGTATCCCGATCTCACGCGATTTGTTCTATAGTCGCGCGAACGAAGCCCAAACCGGAGAGACAGTGAGATGAATTTGAGCCTGAAAGGCAAGCGCGCAATCATCACCGCCGCTGGCGGAGGCATTGGCCGCAAGACCATGGAAGCCTTCACCGAGGCGGGTGCCAAGGTGTATTTCTGCGACATCGACGAGGCTGGTGTGGCCAAGGCCAATGACGAGGTCGCTGGTGGCGAAGGCGTCGTCTGTGATGTCCGGGACACCGACGCCCTTACGGCGTTCATGGCCGCCGGTGTCGCTCATCTGGGTGGGCTCGATATTCTCGTCAACAACGCCGGCGTCGCCGGCCCAACCGCCCCGGTCGAGGAAATTGCGTTGGATGACTGGCGCGACTGTCTTGAAATTAACCTGACCAGCACATTTTTGTGCACCCAGCTTGCAGTCCCACACCTTCGCGAGGCTGGCGGCGGGTCAATCGTCAATCTGTCATCGGCCGCCGGTAAATTCGGCTTCGCCATGCGCACGCCGTACTCGGCCGCGAAATGGGCAATCGTCGGTTTCACACGGTCGATCGCCTTGGAGTTGGGGGCGGACAAGATCCGCTGCAACTGTGTCCAGCCGGGCCCGGTTGACGGTGAGCGCATCTCACGGGTGGTTCAGGCCAAAGCCGATGCATTGGGAATATCGGCAAACGAAATGCGTATGCAGATGGCCGACATCACGTCGCTGAAACAGTTCGTCCCACCGGAGCACATCGCCGGCATGATCCTCTACGTCTGCAGCGACATCGGCGCCTCGGTCACCGGCCAGGCACTCAGCGTCGATAGCGGGTTGGAGGGTTTGGTCTGAGGGAGGCGTTGAGCCGCCGACCCACTGATGTCGTTTCCCGGCCGAAGCAACGCTGAGAGCCGGGATCTCGATCAGGAGGCACGGCTCCATTCTCCGGCGAGACCCCGGATAGCCGCTCCGCAGCTTCCGGGGAGCGGTGTGGATGTGTGGACGGGCACCATCCCCTAAAGCGGGATGTTGTCGTGCTTTTTCCAGGGGTTCGCCAACTCCTTGTCGCGCAGCATGGCGAGCGCCCGGCAGAGGCGGCGGCGGGTGTTGTGGGGCATGATCACATCGTCGATATAACCGCGGGCGCCGGCAACGAACGGATTAGCGAACTTCTGGCGGTATTCTTCCGTCCGTGCCTCGATCTTCTCGGCGTCGCCCAAATCGCCCCGGAAGATAATCTCCACCGCCCCCTTCGGGCCCATGACCGCGATTTCGGCGGTTGGCCAGGCGTAGTTCACGTCGCCGCGCAGATGTTTTGAGCTCATCACGTCGTAGGCACCGCCATAGGCCTTGCGGGTGATCAGCGTCACCTTGGGCACAGTCGCCTCGGCATAGGCGTAGAGCAGCTTGGCGCCGTGCTTGATGATGCCGCCGTATTCCTGGCTGGTGCCCGGCAGGAACCCAGGCACGTCGACGAAAGTGACGATCGGGATGTTGAAGCAATCGCAAAACCGAACGAACCGAGCCGCCTTCTTGGCACTTTCGATATCGAGACAGCCCGCCAGAACCATCGGCTGGTTAGCAACAATACCGACCGTGGCGCCCATCATACGCGCGAATCCGATGACGATATTGCCTGCGTAATCCGGTTGCAGTTCGAAAAAATCGCCCTCGTCGACCACCTTGGTGATCAGCTCCTTGATGTCGTAGGGCTTGTTTGGATTGGCCGGTATCAACGTATCGAGGGACATCTCGGGCCGATCGGCGACATCGGCGGTTGGGCGCACCGGCGGTTTCTCTCGATTGGACGCGGGTAGGAAGTCGAAGAACCGGCGGAGCTGCAGGATCGCCTCGACATCGTTCTCGAGCGCCAGATCTGCGACCCCGGACTTGCTCGTATGCGTGACCGCACCACCCAAATCCTCGGCTGTCACGGTCTCGTGGGTCACCGTCTTCACAACGTCAGGCCCGGTCACGAACATGTAGGAGCTGTCCTTGACCATGAAGATGAAGTCGGTCATCGCCGGCGAATAAACCGCACCACCAGCACAAGGCCCCATGATCATCGAGATTTGCGGCACCACGCCGGAGGCCAACACATTGCGCTGGAACACCTCGGCATAGCCACCAAGCGAGGCCACCCCTTCTTGGATGCGGGCACCACCGCTGTCGTTCAAGCCGATCACCGGGGCACCGACCTTCATGGCCTGATCCATCACCTTGCAAATTTTCTCGGCATGAGCTTCTGAGAGCGAGCCACCGAAGACGGTGAAGTCCTGGCTGAAGACAAAGACCAACCGGCCATTGATCGTGCCATACCCGGTCACCACGCCATCGCCCGGGACCTTGGTCTCAGCCATGCCGAAATCTGTGCTGCGATGTTCGACGAACATGTCCCATTCCTCGAACGAGCCTTCATCGAGCAACAGGTCGAGCCGCTCGCGGGCGGTCAGCTTGCCTTTGGCGTGTTGCGCCTCAATCCGTCGCGCGCCGCCGCCGCCACGGGCGCCAGCCCGCATATCTTCGAGCCGCTTGATGATGTCCTGCATATCGCTCTCTATCGCCCAAATCTGACTAGTCGGTGCACAGTTTAACGAATTTTGCCGCTGCCAACACCTCCCGGCGCAATCGGGCGCGTTTGTCGGCAGCTTCCTCATCCTCTCCCCAGCGCTCCGTCTGCCAGGTCTCATCGACTTGTGAGGCGGCAAAGCCCTCCTCGGCCGTCATCCGGCCCGAGGTTATCGCCAGCGCGATTACAACCGAGCCGCAGCCCGACGTCAGCGCGTGCAGACCAGCGAGAGGCGGATCGGCGAACTTGGCAACCGCCTTGTGAACGGCTGCCAAAGCCGCCTCGGATTGTCGCAAAGGCATGATCCCGACCGAAACCTCAAGCGACGCCCCCAGTTCCGCTTCACACCAGTCGAGCAATGGTTGCCAGATCGTATTCTGGCGGTCGACCAGTTCATCCGGCTCATCGGCGCGGTGGCATAGCAGATCCGAACCGGCATAGCCGGCAATCTCTTTGATCACATTTTCGCGCTGGCTTGCGACCCGGTCGATCGCGGTCGTGGCGTAGGACGTCATGGGCATGATGGCCGGATCGATTTCCTCGCCCTGGTTTGCCCATTCACCCGCGACTGCCTCGGCCAACGTTGCGGTTGGCATCGTCAAGGCGCTGCGGGCCGGTGTTTTTACCGGCTTGCCGTCAAGCAATACAGAAAATCCACCGCCCTCATTGGCCCCGATGGTGACCTGTTTGTAAAATCTCCGCATATTGCTATTCCACGATCTTCTTCAATCCATCGAATATGCTCATGATGCCGCCAGAGCTTTTAGTGCCGCCCTTTGGCGTCTTGCCGTTCGCCGCATCGACCGCCACGGCGCAAGCATCAACGTCCGCCCCGGAACTCATCAAGGGAATCAAAAGAAACAGCGGATTGACCGCGCCGAGCGCCACGGTTCCAATCGCCATGGTTCCAGCCGTGGTCGCAACGGCCAATGGGTCCGGGACAAACACCGGCTCGTCGAACGAGCCCTGGATCAAGACGGGTGTCGCAAGCGAAACCAAACTCGCATCCTTCGGTCTCGGGGTGAGACGAAGGTTCAACTTTTCATCAGGCATATCAATCTTGCCACTCCCGGCGATGCTGACCCGGCTGGTCTCGATATACATCACCTTGGCGTCAAGAACGCCAGCCTTGGCCTCGACCCGCCCGGCCATACAGGTCAAGACACCTTGGCCGGCATCTTGGCCGACGAACGGCACGAACTGACTGACGAGGTCGGCGGCCAACCACTCCCAAGTCGCATTGGCAATCGAGCCCTCTTTGGCAACGTAATTGGCGACACCGCTCAGCGAGTTGCGAATCTCCCGACCAGTCGTACCCCGGCCCGTCACATCGAAGGCTGCATCTCCGCGCGCCTCAAGCTCAGCGGTATTGGTCATGCGCATCAAGAGTTTGCCAAGGTCGCCTTGAATCCAACTTCCTTTGAGCGCGATGTCGCCGGTGTTGCCGCGTGCACCTATGGTGCCTTTTACAGCCACCGCGCCATCCGCCAATACCGCAGACGAGGGCGTGAGGGTCAGGATGCCATCTTTGACAGATCCCTCGGCCTGCACATCCCGCAGTTCCATCTTGGGCGTCGACACCTGGGAAATTGTAAGTTTGAACTGGCCGTCGAATTTGCTCAGAAGCTCGAACGGGATCGGTATGTCTAATCCATTGAGGTCGGGCCCGGCGGGCGACATTTTGGAAAGCTTGGTTGTATCGATACTGCCCAAAGCGAGATCCGCTATGACAAACGGCCGCTCGGCGCCAAAAGTCGCCGTCGCATCACCCTTGGCAGTGACGCCATCATAGTCTGCGGTCAGGTCGGATAGACGGATCCCCGCGATACCTCCAGCCTTGTCCTTGGAAAGCGACAGATTGCCTGAAACCTCAACTTTTCGCGCATCGAAAGATCCAGCGAGGTCAAGGCGCCCTCCATCTCCCGATATCAGCCCGCGCAAAGCTGGTATACTGCCATCCAATTCGAGGGCCTCACCGTCGATCTCAGCTACAATGTGGCTGACCAAGGGGCCACTGAAATCCTCTGCCGCCAAGTCCAGAACGGAGGCCGTGTATACGTTCTCACTGCCATTGCGACCGTCTCTCTGGATTATCTGGATGTCCCGAATCGCGACGACCTGAGCCAGAGGCAGCGACGTGGTATCGCCGTCGTTGCTCGTATCCCCCGCAAGACCGTCAAAGACCCAGTTGCCACGGCCCGTTCGATCGGTTTCAAGGAAAACCTGGACGTCCTGCAACTCGACCCGATCAATTTCCAAATCGCCAAATATCAGCGGCACGAGACGCAACTTCACTTGCAGTCGCCCGACCTTGGCCATCGCCGGGTAGCTCGCCCATTCGGCATTCCCGAGGCTCACGCCGGCAACCGTTACTGTCGGCGCTAATGCTAGGGTCAGATCGATCTCGCCGCCGATTTCCAACTCGCGGCCCGTTCTTTCACGAACGTGTTCCTGGACCGCAGATCGCACATTTTCGAGATCAGTGTTGGCGACATACGCGGCGGCACCGCCAAGCAATACGGCGAGAACGACGACGGCGAACAAGAGACCTTTGATCATGCGCATGAGGTCGACCTTTTCACTTGGGCAGAATTTCTGCCAGGGCGTCATCCAACTGCACGAATGAATCTATGATCGCATTTGGCACCGCCGATCGCAAAATCTCGACGTCGTGATATCCCCAGGTAACGGCCACGCTCGGCACATCGGCATTTGCCGCCATCTGAAGATCGAAGATCGTGTCGCCGATCATGACCGCATTGCGGGCTTCGACGCCACATTCATCGAGCGCCTGGCGCAACATGGTCGGGTCCGGCTTACCTGGCGCGTCATCCGCACTTTGCAGCGAGGCAAACCGATGCCGTATATCATGGGACTCTAACGCCTCCCGGAGTCCCCGCCGTCCCTTCCCAGTCGCGATCGCGAGCACGAAACCCGCCGCGTCCAAGCGATCCAAGACGGCTTCCACGCCATCGAACAGGGGTGCCACACCCTCACCCGAGGCATGCGCCGACCAATAGGTATCCTTATACGCCGAGACCAGCCGTTCGTTCAGCAACCCCTTCGCCTGAGGCGCAAGCTGGGTGATGGCGGCGTCGAGGGAAAGGCCAACGATTTGCCGGATCGCGTGATCGGGCGGTACCGCCATTCCCTCGGAAGCGAATGCGCCGCGCATCGCCCGGACGATGTAGGCGAGGCTGTCAACCAGCGTCCCATCCAGATCAAAAACGACGGCGCGCAAATCGCCGCTCATGTCACCACTCATGGGCGCCACCCCATGTCACGTGCGACCGGGTCTCCCGAAGGGGCATCGAAGCCAAGGAACGACCAAGCCTGCTGCATATGCTCCGGCAGAGGTGCCGAGACGGTCAACACCGTGCCGTTCGGACGGGTCAGCGAGATTTCACGGGCATGCAGATGCATCCGCTCTTCAAGCCCCGACACATCAAGGAAGGCGGCTCCGCCACCATACTTACCGTCGCCCAATATAGGCGTTCCGATCTCGGTCATATGGACGCGCAGTTGATGGGTGCGCCCAGTGACCGGTCTGAGCGCAACCCAGGCGGCTTTGGTGCCCAGACGTTCGATAACGGCATACTCGGTCACCGCGCGCTTGCCCTCGCGGCGATCAACCACAACCTTTTCGCCCGCACTGCCGGCGGATCGTTTGGCCAGCGGCAACTCGATCGTGCCTCTATCTGGCTGCGGGTCGCCAACGACGACCGCCCAGTAGACCTTCGTAGTTTCTTTGGCCCGGAAGGCAGCCGTGAGCCAACGAGCAGCGGCGACGGTGCGCGCCAGCACCAAGACGCCGGAGGTATGGCGATCCAGGCGATGCACCAGGCGGGGCCGATCCGGCGCACCAAACCTCAACTCATCGAGTGCGCCATCGAGGTGGCTCTGGGTCTTGCTTCCGCCTTGGACCGCCAACCCGGCCGGCTTGTTCAGGATCAAGACCTCGTCGTCCTTGTACAGGATCGCGGCTGTTAGAGTTTCGACCAGTTCGGGATCCGGCGGCAGGGGTGCCGTCTTTTCGCGTCCTCTCTCACCCGGTCGGATGTTGGCCTCAGAAGCGGCGGGCGGTATCGGTGGCACCCGCACCGCCTGACCTTCTTCCAAGCGTTGCGCCGCCTTGGCACGCTTGCCATCGACCCGGATGTGGCCCTTGCGCAGCATTTTCTCCAACCGGCCATGGCCAAGGGTCGGGAAATGCTGCTTGAACCAACGATCGAGACGCTGGTCCGCATCGCCGCTGGCGACCGTAAGGATTTGAACACCGCTCATGACACCATCCACCGCACCAAGGCCATTGCGCCGAACAGGGCACCGATTGCAAGCACGACCGACCCGGCAACATAAAGTGCTGTTCCAGCCAAATTGCCACGCTCCCAAAGATAGGCGACATCGAGCGAGAAGGTCGAGAACGTGGTGAAGGCACCAAGCACACCGGTGACGATCATCGCACGAACCTCCTGGCTCAATTCGATCTTGAGCGCCAGCAATTCAATCAGCACACCCATAGCGAACGAACCGACCACGTTCACAAATAACGTGCCGTAGGGAAACCCGCTGCCGAACAGATGCAGGAACATGGCGGTGACCTTGTATCGCGCCACCGCACCCACCGCACCGCCAAGGGCTACCGCCAGGATCATTTTCATGCCGGTAGCTAGCCTAGAAAACGCCGAATATCCAGCCTTCCGAATGCGCCACGCGTCTGGTCAGCCCGGCCGGAGCCCACAATTCTGGGCGCACCGCGTCAGACCTCAGGCAGGCAGCCAACACCAGGGCATCGGCCTCATCCTCGGTTTTTGGTGGTATTACAGGAGGCGCACCGAAGTACGAAAGCGTCTCAGAGAAGGTTTCCGGCTCCTGCCACCGTCTCGGATCCTGGCCGGCGCGCTTGAAGACCAGACGTGGAAAGGACTCGACCACAACCGATTGTCCTGGCTCGGGTCTATCATGCGGCCAAATCGGCAAGGACCGGCGCAAGCAGCGCAAGAACCGCATGCCGGCGATCGCACCAATCCCGACCGCGCCAGGCCCGACGCCGTTGAAGGCCGAGCTGGGTGCTGTCCAGCGACGGCAAACCTCTTCGGTCACTCGCCGCCGGCTCTCGAACAGATCGCCACGATGACCCGGGGCGTTCAGGTATCGGTAGAACGGCTGATCGCGACGGCGGTAGAACGGCCCGGCATAGAACTCTTCGGCGTCATGCGAGACTCGATCCACAAGCTGCCAAAGAGCGGGTGCCGAGCGGGGCTGCCTCTCGACGCCCGGGAAGTAGGTTCCGCGATCCAGGAACGGATAGGTGAAGGCGAAATCAAAACCGATTAAGGCCTGATGGCGGGCTGTCAGGTCAACCAGAAAATCGAGCAAAGTATTGCGAGACCAAAGCCCGTTAAAGGGTCCATCCACCAACTCCGGCGGGCCATGGTCAGGCCGGCAGATCGCGACCCGCAGCCCCGGTAACCTGGGCCCAACGGCACCGGACCAGTCAATCCCGACGAACAGGGTGAAGGGGCCGGGTGTCACCGTCCGCTTCCCATTTGCCTTATCCAAACCGTTCCCCCGCCGTTCGTCATCCTGAGGTGCGCGACCACCGGGAGGGCCTCGAAGGACGCACGTCGGCGAGCTTGTGCGTCCTTCGAGGCTCGCTCTGCTCGCACCTCAGGATGACGAAAAACGGTAGACTGACCCTATCCATCTTCACCCCGTTGACCACGCAGCTTGTCCCAATAGGCGACGCGTTTGGAAATCTCGCGCTCGAAGCCGCGCTCGGCGGGGCGATAGAAGCGCTGACGGTCCATGCCTTCGGGAAAATAGTTCTGGCCGGAGAATCCATCCTTGGCGTCGTGGTCGTAGGCGTATTCGGCGCCGTAACCAAGCTCACCCATCAGTTTGGTCGGCGCGTTCAGAATGTGCATCGGCGGCATCAACGATCCGGTTTCCTGTGCCGCGCGCTTGGCCGCCTTCTCGGCCTTGTAGATGGCATTCGATTTCGGTGCCGTAGCCAGATAAAGCACACATTCGACAATCGCCAGATCGCCTTCGGGCGAGCCGAGCCGGTCATACGCATCCCAGCTTGCAAGGGCCAAGGGCAGAGCCTGGGGGTCAGCCAGACCGATATCTTCCGACGCAAATCGGGTCAACCGGCGCAGGATGTAAGCCGTATCCTCACCGCCAATCAACATGCGCGCTAACCAATACAGCGCCGCATCCGCGTCTGATCCACGCAAGGATTTGTGTAGCGCGCTGATCAGATTGTAGTGTTCGTCGCGGCTCTTATCGTACATTGGCGCCCGGCGTTGTACGGTTTTCGCCACCGCGTCCGCGTCCATCGGGGTATCTGGCGCGAACAGAAACAGCTCTTCGACCAAATTTAGCAAATACCGCCCATCCCCATCCGCCATCGCCTTAATCGCCGCACGACCACTGTCATCGACCGGCAGGGGACGCCCCTCTTCGGTTTCAGAGCGCACCAAGAGTTCATCCAGCGCCACGTCGTCTATCCGACGCAGGACATAAACCTGCGCCCGGCTCAACAAGGCCGCATTCAACTCGAAGGATGGGTTTTCGGTGGTGGCACCCACCAGGATCACGGTGCCGTCTTCGACATACGGCAAAAAGCTATCCTGTTGCGCCCGATTGAACCGGTGGACTTCGTCGATGAACAACAATGTGCCCCGGCCGAGGGTGCGGCGCTCGCGCGCCCGCTCAAACACCTTGCGCAGGTCCGCAACGCCCGAGAAGACCGCTGAGAGCGGCTCAAACTCCAGGTCTGTGTGTTCGGCCAGTAATCTGGCGATCGTCGTCTTGCCACAACCCGGCGGGCCCCAAAGGATCATCGAAACCAAACGGTGTTGGCCAACCATGCGGCCGATCGGCCCGTCGGCGCCAAGCAGATGATCCTGGCCGACAACTTCGGTTAGCGCTTTTGGCCGCAAACGATCGGCGAGCGGTCTCGGGGCTTGGCTTTCGAACAGTGACGACATCACTCTAATTCTGGAACACGGATTTCAACACCCGGTCCCCGCGCTTGATCGAGACCTGCCACGATGTCGCCGGCTTGGCCATGATCCGCTTTAATGTCTCAACGCCATCGATTTGGGTCTGATTAATGGCAAGAAAGACGTCCCCTCTGCGAAACCCAACCGTAGCCGCGGCGCCGCGCGAATGCACGCCCAACACCACAACCCCCATCGACATATCGTCGAAGCCCTGCTCGATCGCAAACGCAGGCGACAGGTTTGCAACTCGGGCTCCTTCCAAGGGGTGTTGTCCGGTCAGATCTGCGACCGAGGGCTGGGGAACGCTTGGCGGTGCTTGCATGTCGCTCTTGAGCTGCATCTGCTTGCCGCGACGCAGAACGGACATCGTGGCCGGCTGGCCAATGGGCCAGGTTCCAATGCGGTAGTGCAGCGCCTGGGCATCCACGACCTCACGCTCATCGAACGCGGTGATGAGATCACCAACGCGCAACCCGGCCCGGTCGGCGGGGCCGCCTGGATAGACCTCGTTTACCACCACGCCAATCGGGCGATCTAGGCCAAACTGTTCCGCCAGATCGGAGGTCACGGATTGCCCGCTGGCCCCGAGCCAGGGGCGCACGACCTTGCCGCCGCGTGCCGAGTCGACAACCGTGCGGACCATATTGGACGGAATTGCGAAACCGATCCCGACCGACCCGCCGCCAGCCCCTTTGCCGGAATAGATGGCGGTATTGATCCCAATCAGACGACCATCCATCGAAATCAACGCGCCGCCGGAATTGCCTGGATTGATGGCCGCATCGGTTTGGATAAAGAAACTGTAGTCGGTGATGCCGCCCGCCGTTCGCGCCAAGGCCGAGACGATGCCGCTGGTCACAGTTTGGCCAACGCCGAAAGGGTTACCGATCGCAAGAACAAGATCCCCAACCTCAAGCTCATCGCTGTTTCGCATCTCGATAAACGGCAGATCGGTCTTGCCTGGGTCAATCTGAAGAACCGCTAAATCGGTCCGGTCGTCGGCGACCAGGACCTTGGCGTCAAACTCGCGGCGATCCGCCAAAACGACTTTGATGGTCTGGGCATCCTTGATCACATGCTCGTTCGTGACGATCAGTCCGGCCGGGTCCAGGATGACACCGGAGCCAAGTGACTGGTGCTGACGCTTGCGCGGCGTGCCTGGCACGAG
Organism: Rhodospirillaceae bacterium; assembly: GCA_018699735.1. Taxonomy (GTDB): domain Bacteria; phylum Pseudomonadota; class Alphaproteobacteria; order Thalassobaculales; family Thalassobaculaceae; genus JABIRP01. The sequence continues at coordinate 29,418 of JABIRP010000118.1, forward strand.
ATCACCAAAAAACCGGCGAAAGAATGGGTCGTCAAACAAGGGGGACGTAGCGCGGCGCTCGGTCACAACGGATTTTGCATAAATATTCACAACCGCCGGGCTCGCCTGACGAGCAAGGGGCGCGAACGAGAGCGTGATCTGCTCGCGAGAAACCGGGACTTCGCGCGTTCCAGCAAGCGCGGAGCCTAACGTCAAAGCACCGAGCGTCAAAGCACCGAGCGTCAAAGCGCCGAACGCCATCAAAATCATCGCGATCCGCCCGGACACCCGACCAATCGATTTTGCTGAAAGCTGGCTCGTCATCACAAATCCCGTTCATGGACTGTTGTCGCGGCCCGGTCTCCCGGGTTAGGCTTCTATATCGGCTAGTTGCGGTCTTGGGGCAATAGTCACCTGGAAGCAATAGCGACCTGGGTACAATAGCCGAGTTAGGGGAAAGTCCATCGACCCGATGGCAGGCCAAGGAGGTTCCCGGTGGTCGAAAGGCACGGGGACGACGCACTGGCGATAAAAGCCGCAGGAAAAGCGGTCGCCGAAATAAGGTTCCACGGACGCGATCAGGGCAATCTCGCGAAGGCGAAAGAGTCGTTCGATCAGTTATGCGCCATCGCTGGGACCCGCCCCGACAATTCTGACATTCGCAAACGTCTTCTGAACGGCACGATGCAGCTGACCGCATGCTATGCCAAATGCGGAAATTTGGCCGACATGGGCTCCCTCGGGGACACGCTTCGACGGTTTACCAAGGCGTGCCCAAGCGATCCGACGCTTTATGCCGGTCTGGCTGAAATCGCTGCGGCCATGATGATCCAAGCGGCCCTGGACGGAGATCAGGACGGCACGAGAAGTGCCTACAGCGAAATAACCGCGATCACCAAAGCCTATGGCGATCAACCACATATTCTGGCGACATATGCGCGAGCGACCGCAAACATGGTCGCCTATGCTGCCGAAAGCGGGCATGTCGCAGAGGCGCATCGCCTGGTGCGGCGTTTGGCACAGTTGAGCAAACGTCGGATTGCCTCGGCCCGCGTGCGCCACCATCGCGCTGAGGGGCTCTTCAATCTGATCGCCCATGAAGCCGCCCACGGCGAAGTGCCTGCCAGCCTGGAACTGTATCAAGAAATGACGGAGTTCGCCGAGTTGCACCCTCGCGACCGGGACCTTTCGACAACTCTCGCCGATGCGGCATTTGCCGTAATCACGGTCCTCGGCAACCGGCGCATGCCCGCAATCGCCGAGGAAGTGTACGAAGACATCCGGACCCGCGTTATGCCGCATGCGGCAACCATAGAAGCCAAGAGAAGTCTGGCCTGCGCCGCATTCAACCTGATCACCGACTTCTGTCGGGTTGAAGAGGTTTCACGCGCCCGGGAGCTGTATGAAGATATTCTCGGTCTCTCGGTCGATACCGATGACGATGCGATCGCTCTGACATTGGCCAAAGCGGGCGTCAATATCATCCTCGCGTGCGAATGGGCCGGACGTTCTGAAATGGCCGACTGTGTACATGAAGACTTGCTCGCACTGGTCTCCGCCCGCCCCGAGCTCCGGGACATCCAGGACACCATAGAGCGGCTCTCTGAAGTGTTCGATGAGCTGGAGCCCGATGAAGTGGATACTGTCGAAATTGAGCGACCTGGCGACAGTGGGGGCCACCCGATCTGAGGCGTGTCGCCGACCTGGATCCTTCGAGGCTCGCTCCGCTCGACACTTCAGGATGACATAAGCAGGGCACTGACATCGTAAAAGATTAGGGGCAAACGATTAGGGCGGCCCAAAGGCCGCCCTGAAGTTCGTCTGGCACCTAGCCAGGTATGTCTGCAGCGTTAGATCGCCGCCGGAACGCCGCTCTCCAGGGCCTCTTCGGCACCTTGTACCGGGCCACTGTCCTGACCGCGAGCGTCCTCGTCCCGATCAACCAGCTCGATCACTGCCATCGGGGCGCTGTCGCCATACCGGTAACCGGCCTTGAGAACCCGGGTATAGCCTCCCTGGCGATCCTTGTAGCGATCCGCCAAGACGTCAAACAGCTTGGTTACCATCCCATTGTCCCGCAGCCGCGCGAAGGCCTGCCGACGGGCATGCAAGTTGCCCTTCTTCGACAGCGTGATCAGTTTCTCCGTCACCCGGCGAAGATCCTTCGCTTTGGGCAGGGTGGTCACGATCTGCTCGTGTTTAATCAGCGCCGTCGCCATGTTCTTGAACATAGCCTTGCGGTGCGATGCGGTTCTGTTGAACTTCCGTCCAGCCTTATGGTGGCGCATGGTCTTACTCCAACTACGGGCGGTTCTCGCGCGTCGGGTTAATACGGTTCCTCGAGGCGCTTAGCAAGTTCCTCGATATTGTCCGGCGGCCAATTGGCAATCTCCATACCAAGGCCCAGCCCCATGGTCGACAGGACTTCCTTGATCTCGTTCAGGCTCTTGCGCCCAAAGTTGGGCGTCCGGAGCATTTCCGGTTCGGTCTTCTGAACCAGATCGCCGATGTAAACGATGTTGTCGTTCTTCAAACAGTTCGCCGAGCGGACCGAAAGCTCAAGTTCGTCGACTTTCCGCAGCAGGTTCTTGTTGAACGGCAAGTCAGCCTGCTCTTCCATTTCGTGAACCTGGTTCGGCTCCTCGAAATTGATGAACAGCTGCAATTGGTCCTGCAGGATGCGCGCGGCGTAAGCAACCGCATCATCCGGCGTCATGGAACCATCGGTGTCCACTGTCATCGACAACTTGTCGTAATCGGTTACCTGTCCGACACGCGTATTGTCGACTTTATAAGCAATTTGGCTCACCGGGCTGAAGATCGCATCGACCGGGATCAATCCGATTGGCGCGTCTTCCGGGCGATTGACACCGGCGGCAACATAGCCCTTGCCAATCTCGACCGTCAGTTCCATGGACAACGAGGCACCCTTATCGAGCGCGCACAGCACCAGGTCCGGGTTGACGATTTCGATGTCGGCACCGGTTTCGATCATGCCGGCGGTAACTTCGCCGGGCCCGTCTGCCTTGAGACGCATCTTCTTCGGGCCCTCGACATGCATGCGCAAGGCGATCGCCTTAATGTTCAGCACGATGTCGGTAACATCCTCGCGGACGCCAGGGATCGAGGAGAATTCATGCAGCACGCCGTCGATTTGAACAGACGTAACCGCAGCCCCTTGCAGCGACGAAAGCATAATCCGCCGGAGCGCATTACCGAGTGTCAGGCCAAACCCCCGCTCCAGCGGCTCAGCCACAATCGTGGCGGACCGAGAGGCGTCGTTTCCGGGTTGAACGTCGAGCTTGTTCGGCTTGATTAATGTTTGCCAGTTCTTTTGAATCACGGGTGCGACCTCATCAGCAAAGAGACGATACCGTCTCGCTTATCGACCATTATTCTGGCCGCCCACCGCCTGGACACCGAAACCGGCGCACCCCAAATGCACGCCGGATCGATCCAAACGGGTAACCGTCCCGGCTCGGCCGAGACAGAAGAATTAAACGCGCCGGCGCTTACGCGGCCGACAACCATTGTGCGGGATCGGGGTCACGTCACGGATCGACGTCACTTGAAATCCCACGGTCTGGAGCGCCCGCAACGCCGACTCGCGTCCCGAACCTGGGCCGCTGACCTGGATCTCCAAGGTCTTCATCCCATGGTCGGTCGCCTTCTTGCCAGCATCCTCGGCCGCGACCTGTGCCGCGTACGGGGTGGACTTGCGCGAACCCTTAAAACCCATGGTACCGGCCGAAGACCAGGAAATCGCGTTCCCCTGGGCATCCGTGATGGTGATCATGGTGTTGTTGAACGTCGCGTTCACGTGCGCGACGCCCGAAGTGATGTTTTTTCGCTCGCGACGCTTTACACGCCCGGCACTCGGTTGCTTTGCCATTCTTTAGTTGCTCCAGCCGGCTCTATGGCCGATTGCCAATTATTTCTTTTTGCCGGCGATCGGCTTGGCCGGGCCCTTACGGGTCCGGGCGTTCGTGTGTGTGCGTTGTCCGCGGACCGGCAAACTCTTGCGGTGCCGAAGACCACGATAACAACCGAGATCCATAAGCCGCTTGATGTCCATCGCCACTTTACGCCGCAAGTCACCTTCGACCACCACGTCGCGGTCGATGGCCTCACGCAGCTTTGTCAGCTCATCTTCGGTCATCTCATGCACCCGGCGTTCGCGCGGAATGCCATTGATTTCGCACAATTTGGTCGCCGTAGTCCGCCCGATCCCATGGATGTAGGTCAGAGCGATCTCAACACGCTTTTGTGTCGGGATATTAACGCCTGCGATACGCGCCACGCTTCAGTCTCCTCAGTCTAATCACTGGTTCGTGCATCATTTCACGAGCCAGGCTTCGTGCTTCAAAAGCTAATTTCGGGCACACCCCATGGATCGGTTTCAGCGAAACCGAGGGCGCGGAGTATAATCATGCGTCCGGTCAAGTCAACCAAATCACCTAACCTCAGCCAGCAACGACGGCTTCGAGTTCTGCCGCCACTTCATCAATGGGCAACATACCATCCAGCGATCGCAAAGTGCCCTTGTTCCGGTAGTACGGAACGATCGGCGCGGTCTGCTCTCGGTACACTGCAAGTCGGGTCTTCAGGGTTTCTTCGTTGTCGTCCGCCCGACGCTCTGCCTCAGGTGTCTCGGCAATGCGCGTGCGGATGCGATCCAACAATACGGCCTCATCAACCTTCAACTCAATTACGTGGTCCATGCACAGACCTTTATCCGCCAGCATGGCGTCCAATGCCGCCGCTTGGTCCACCGTCCGCGGAAAACCATCCAGGATGAAGCCATTGGCGCAATCCGGTTCGGCAATTCGGTCAGCAATCATTGCGACCATGATGTCATCGGACACCAATCCACCAGTGTCCATAATCGCCTTGACCTTGAGCCCGACTTCGGTCCCGGCGGATACTGCCGCGCGCAACATTTCCCCGGTCGACAATTGAACCAGCCGGTGGTTGTTCATCAGCCGTTTTGCCTGTGTGCCTTTGCCGCCACCCGGTGGGCCTAGCAGGATTAGATTCACCCTCGCCTCCCCCGGAGTTTGGATTTTTTCACAAGGCCTTCATATTGATGGGCCAACAGGTGAGACTGCACTTGACCGACTGTATCCATTGTAACGGTGACGACAATTAGAAGGCTGGTGCCGCCGAAATAGAACGGCACATTATATTTGGCCGTTAGAATTTCTGGCAAAATACAAACAGCGGCCAGATAGGCGGCGCCCGCCACAGTCAGTCGTGTGAGCACGAAATCCAGATAATCGGCCGTATTCTTACCGGGGCGAATACCCGGGATAAACCCACCATATTTGCGCAGATTGTCCGCTGTCTCAGCCGGGTTGAACACAATTGCCGTATAGAAGAACGCGAAGAACACGATCAGCGAGATGTAAATTCCAAGATAGAGCGGCTGGCCTCGTCCGAGCAGCGCCGTCACCGTGGTGAGCCATTCCGGTCCACCGCCACCTGAGGCGCTGAACGAAGCCAAGGTCATTGGCATCAGTAGGATCGAGCTCGCAAAAATCGGAGGAATAACACCCGAGACGTTCAGCTTCAGCGGCAGGTGCGACGCCTCACCACCAAACATCCGGTTGCCAACCTGACGCTTGGGATACTGGACAATGATCCGGCGGAACGACCGTTCGATGAACACAATCGTGGCAATAACCGCAACCGCCATGACCAGTAAGAAGATGATGAACCCGGCAGACAGCGCGCCAGTGCGCCCCAATTCCAAAGTGCCAGCCAGCGCTTGCGGCAGATTGGCGACAATGCCGGAGAAAATGATCAGCGAAATTCCGTTTCCGATACCGCGCGCTGTGATCTGCTCACCGAGCCACATCAAGAAGATCGTGCCGCCAACCAGCGTAATCACGGTTTCAACACGGAAGAACAGGCCCGGGTACAGCACCGCCGAAGCACCACCCGCCGACATGTTTTCCAAGCCGACCGAGATACCATAGCCTTGAACAGCGGCCAGGAGCACGGTCAGGTACCTAGTATATTGATTGATCTTCTTACGCCCGACCTCACCCTCTTTTTTCAGGGTCTCGAGGCTGGGAGACACCGCCGTCATCAACTGCATGATAATGGCCGCCGAGATATACGGCATAATGTTCAGGGCAAAGATTGTCATCCGGCTGAGTGCGCCACCCGCGAACATGTCGAACATGCCCAGGATACCGCCGGCGTTTTGACTGAAAATGTCCTTTAGGACCGTCGGGTCGATGCCAGGCATCGGGATGTAGGTTCCAAGGCGATAGATGATTAAGGCGCCAAGCGTAAACCAGATTCGCTTCTTGAGCTCAGTCGCCTTCGACAAGGCGCCGAAGTTGAACGACGAAGCAAATTGTTCAGCGCCTGATGCCATCCCGTCTTAAACCTTTCCCGGTCACCGCGCCGGTTAGGCGCGTCTATTGTTATTCAGCTTCGGTCGCCGCCGGTGCGTCCGACTTCTTCGCTGCTGCCTTCTTACCAAGCGTCACGCTACCGCCAGCTTTCTCGACCACGGCCACCGCCGCCTTCGAAGCGCCCGCGACCTCTATGGTTACTTTGGCCTTCAGCTCACCCTTTGCAAGCAGGCGAACCCCATCTTTGGATTTGCGCACCAGGCCAGCCGAGGTCAGAGCAGCCTCGTCGATCGCAGCCTTGCCGTCGATCCGGCCGGCATCAATCGCCTTCTGAAGCGCACCGGTGTTGATGACACTGTGCTGCTTGCGGAAGATGTTGGTGAATCCCCGCTTCGGCAGGCGCCGGTTAATCGGCATCTGGCCGCCTTCAAAGCCATTGATCGACACGCCGGAGCGTGACTTCTGGCCTTTGTGACCCTTACCGGCTGTTTTACCGGTTCCCGAACCGGCACCTCGCCCAATGCGCTTTCGCGCCGAGCGTGCCCCTTCGTTGTCATGGAGTTCGTTGAGTTTCATCGTCGTACTTCCCTTGGACGCGGCCAGTCGGCCACCCGGCGATCAGACAGATCGGCTCAGGCGCCTTCTTCGACCCGGACCAGATGGTGGACCTTGTTGATCATGCCGCGAACCGCCGGGGTATCTTCCAGTGTGCGCGTGCGGTGCATCTTATTCAGACCGAGACCGACCAGGGTCTGGCGCTGATCCTTCGGACGGCCGATCGGGCTACCGATCTGGGTCACCGTCACGGTGCCCTTTGCGTCCTTTTTCTTCGCTGCCATTTTTCAGTCTCCGCCTTAGGCCTCGGCCGTCTCGGCCGCGTTCTCGCTTTGGTCATCGCCCCGATCATCGCCTTGCACCGGGCGTCCAAAGATCTCCGCGACCTTCTTGCCCCGCTTGGCCGCGATCATCCGAGGGGACTGGATCGACACCAAACCCTGAAACGCTGCCTTGATCATATTGTGCGGGTTGGATGTCCCGGTCGATTTGGCGACCACGTCCTGCACACCCAACGCCTCGAAGATTGCGCGCATCGGGCCACCTGCGATGATCCCGGTCCCGACGGGAGCCGAGCGCATGACGACGTGCCCGGCGCCAAAGTGGCCCTTTACGTCGTGATGCAGAGTGCGGCCTTCGCGCAGAGGCACACGAACCATGGTCCGCTTTGCCGCTTCGGTTGCCTTGCGAATGGCTTCCGGCACCTCGCGCGCCTTGCCTGAGCCATGACCGACCCGACCGCGACCGTCACCGACAATCACGATGGCAGCGAAGCCGAACCGACGGCCACCCTTAACCACCTTGGCGACACGGTTGATGCCAACCAGCTTCTCAATCAGTTCGGGATCGTCGCGTGATCCACGGTCTTGTCTTTCCATGCGTGCCATGACGATGCCCTTCTAGAATTTCAAACCGGCTTCGCGTGCCGCGTCGGCCAAGGCCTTGACCCTGCCGTGATACTGATAGCCGCCGCGATCGAACACGACGTCACCCAAACCTTTTTCCAATGCGCGCTCGGCAATCAGTTTACCGATCTCCACAGCCGCATCTTTATCCGCGCCGGTCTTCAACTTGCCTTTCAGATCTTTCTCCAACGTCGAAGCGGCCACGATGGTCCGGCCTTCAACATCATCGATGATCTGCGCATAGATGTTCTTTGACGAACGGAAGACGGAGAGCCTCGGTCGCCCTGTGGACTTCTTCCGGAGCGCCGCGCGGGTGCGTCGGGCGCGACGGTGAAACAATTCTTTCGTATTAAGCATGGCCCTAGCCCCTTACTTCTTCTTGCCTTCCTTGCGCAAGATCGTCTCGTTCGCGTACTTTACGCCCTTACCCTTAAAGGGTTCCGGCGGTCGATACGCGCGAATTTCAGCCGCAATCTGACCAACGCGCTGTTTATCAGCACCATGGACAGAGATCGCGGTTGGACGCTCGCACTTGATGGTGATGTCGTCCGGGATCGGATAGTTGACCGGGTGGCTGAACCCAAGCGACAGCGCAAGGGCCTTGCCCTCGACCGCGGCTCGATAACCGACGCCGTTGATCTCCAATTCGACCGTAAAGCCCTCGGAGACACCCTGAACCATACTATTGATCCGCGACCGCGTGGTGCCCCACATCTGGCGCGACCGCTTGGTCGTCGACTTCGGGGCGACCGAGACTTGATTGTCGTTCACGCTGACCTCGACCTCGTTGGTCAATGCCATGGTCAACTCACCAAGCTTGCCCTTTGCCTTCACCGCGTCGCCCGCGACCTCAATGGTCACGCCACTTGGGATCTCGATCGGGTATTTGCCTACTCGTGACATTGCATCCCTCCGATCAAAATACGTGGCAGAGGACTTCGCCGCCGACATTGGCCGCACGCGCCTCATTATCCGACATCACGCCACGCGGGGTCGACAGGATCGCAATGCCCAACCCGTTGTAAACCTGTGTCAAATCTTTGATCCTGGAATACACCCGACGTCCCGGACGAGAGACCCTTTTGATCTCACGGATCACCGGCTCGCCATCGGAATACTTCAGTTCGATCTGCAACTCCGAGAGCCCGGGGCGCAGTTCTTCGTGGCTGTATCCGCGGATGTAACCTTCGCGCTGGAGAACCGCCAGCACGTTGGAGCGCAGATTCGAATTCGGGCTGGCAACCACGTGCTTGCGCGCGCGCTGGCCATTACGAATTCGCGTCAGCATATCCCCGAGAGGATCGCTCATCGACATCTTAAGTCTCCTCTCTTACCAGCTGGACTTAACCAGACCGGGTATCTGACCGGCCGATCCGAGATCGCGCATGGCAATGCGTGAGATCCGGAACTTCCGATAGAAGGCGCGCGGCCGACCGGTTATCTCGCAGCGATTGCGGATTCTCGTCTTGGCGCCATTACGTGGCATCTCAGACAATTTCAGACGCGCATTAAAGCGCTCTTCCATCGGCAAAGACTTGTCGTCGGCGATTGCCTTCAAGCGCGCTCGCTTGGGGGCGTCCGCCGCGACTTTGCGTTCACGATTCTTGTTCTTCTGGATGGCACTCTGCTTGGCCATTAATTTACTCCCTGACCGTCCGTCAATTGACGAACGGGAAGTTAAACTCGCGAAGCAATTCGCGACCTTCCTCATCCGACTTCGCCGTGGTGACGATGATGATGTCCATACCCCGAATGCTGTCGACTCTGTCGTAGTCGATTTCCGGGAACACGATCTGTTCCTTCAAGCCCAGCGCGTAATTGCCGCGACCATCGAAGCTCTTCGGGTTCAATCCGCGAAAATCTCGGACCCGCGGCAGGGCGATATTCACCAGCCGATCCAAAAACTCGTACATCTTCTCGCGACGCAGCGTCACTTTGCAGCCAATCGGCATTCCTTCGCGCAGCTTAAAACCGGCGACGGATTTAGTGGCCTTGGTGACGACCGGCTTTTGGCCGGTGATCAGCGTCAGATCATCTACCGCCGCTTGGACTTTCTTGCTGTCCTGGGTGGCTTCACCGACACCGATATTGATCACGATCTTCTCGAGGCGTGGCACTTCGAGAAGGCTTTTATAGCCCAACTTGCCCAGGAGTTCCGGGCGGATTCGGCTTTGATATTCTTCGTTAAGGCGCGCCATGACGTTCTCTTGTCCTCGCTCAGGCGTCGATCACTTCGCCGGACTTCTTGGCGAAGCGAACCTTGCGGCCATCCTCAAGGTTCCGATACCCGACGCGCGTCGCGGTCGGCTGATCGGCCTTGGGGTCTGTATGGGCCACATTGGAAATGTGAATGGGAGCCTCACGCTCGACGATACCGCCGGCGCTCGTCTGGCTTGCACGGGTGTGGCGCTTAATCATGTTCACGCCCTGGACCACGACCCGGTCGTCATCACGCACGACGCGCAATACTTCCCCGGTCTTGCCCTTGTCTTTGCCCGCGATGACGATCACTCGATCGCCCTTTTTGATCTTGAACTTCTTCGCCATCACAGCACCTCCGGCGCCAGCGAGACTATCTTCATGAACTGCTTTGCTCGCAGCTCACGCGTAACCGGGCCAAAGATACGGGTCCCGATCGGCTCGTTCTGAGGATTAATCAGAACCGCAGCATTCCGGTCGAAACGGATTGCCGTACCGTCGGCCCGACGGATCTCTTTGGCGGTGCGAACGATGACAGCGCGAAGCACGTCACCCTTCTTTACGCGGCCGCGCGGGATTGCCTCTTTAACCGAGACAACAATCACATCACCGACACCGGCGACTTTCCGCTTCGAGCCACCCAGTACCTTGATGCACTGGACACGACGCGCACCGGAGTTGTCGGCGACATCGAGATTGCTCTGCATCTGAATCATGGCGCTACTCCGATCCCCTTAGGCCTGGGCGGCGTCGTCACCGACGACTTCCCAAGACTTGCGTTTTGAGATTGGCGCGCATTCGCGGATGCGAACGATATCACCAATCTTGTGCTGGTTTTCAGGGTCATGCGCGGCGAACTTCTTCGTTCGGGTGATGAACTTCTTGTACATCGGGTGCATGACGCGACGCTGCACACGAACGACAATTGTCTTGTCGCCCTTGTCGCTCACCACCGTGCCCTGCATCACTCGCCTTGGCATTTTTTGCTCTCCTGTTTCGCGTTCCGCCGCATTACGCGCTGGCTGCGGCTCGCGTCTTCTCGGTCAGGACTGTCTTGATGCGCGCGATCTCGCGGCGCACCTGACGCATCCGGTTCGTGTTTTCCAACTGACCACTCGCCCGCTGGAAGCGCAGATTGAACGCCTCCTTGCGAAGGTCAATCAGGCCGTCCTTCAATTCGTCATCCGACTTGGTTCGAAGGTCCGTCGCTATTTTGCTGGCCATTTCCCAGTACTCCCTAGATCACCGTTCGCCGAGGCGGACGATGAACTTCGTGTCCATCGGCAACTTTGCCGAGGCCAGTTCAAAAGCCTTTTCGGCCAGATCGCGCGGCACGCCATCAAGCTCGAACATAACCCGGCCAGGCTTGACACGGGCCACCCAGAACTCGGGCGTGCCCTTGCCTTTACCCATGCGAACTTCCGCTGGCTTTGTCGAAACCGGCACATCCGGGAAGATCCGGATCCACACACGACCACTCCGCCGAATGTGACGTGTGATTGCCCGCCGGGCGGCTTCAATCTGACGCGCCGTAACCCGCGCCGGTGCCAAGGCCTTGAGGCCATAGGCGCCGAAGTTCAGCTGTGTTCCGCCCTTGGCATTGCCATGGATGCGGCCCTTGTGCTGCTTGCGATATTTAGTGCGCTTCGGACTCAGCATTTCGTGTACTCCCTAACCCGTCCGTTCAGCGCTGCTGCTGGCCGGGCTGCTGCTCGGCCATGCGCTTGTCTTGCGCCATCGGATCGTGGGCCATGATCTCGCCCTTGAAGACCCAAACCTTGACACCACAGGTGCCGTAGTTGGTCATTGCTGTCGCCTCGCCGTAGTCGATATCGGCGCGCAACGTGTGAAGCGGAACCCGGCCCTCGCGGTACCATTCCATGCGGGCAATCTCAGCACCGCCGAGGCGACCGCCGCAATTGATCCGGATGCCTTGGGCGCCGAGACGCATGGCCGATTGTACGGCCCGCTTCATGGCGCGACGGAACGCAACGCGGCGATTAAGCTGCTGGGCGATATTCTCGGCCACCAACTTGGCGTCGATTTCCGGCTTGCGGATCTCAATGATATTCAGGTGCACGTCGGTCCCGGTCATCTTGCCAAGCTCGGTGCGAAGACGCTCGATGTCTTGCCCCTTCTTGCCGATCACCACGCCCGGGCGGGCGGTATAGATGGTGATCCGGGCGCGCTTTGCCGGACGCTCGATGACGATACGGCTAACACCAGCCTGCGACAGACGGTCTTCAAGATACTTGCGAAGCTTCAGATCTTCGTGCAGCAGCTTGGAATAACCACGGCCTGCGTACCAGCGAGAGTCCCAGGTACGATTGATGCCGAGGCGCAGCCCGATCGGATTTACTTTTTGACCCATTACTCGGTCTCCTCGCGCTCGCGAACGATGACGGTCAGGTGCGAAAACGGCTTAACGATGCGTCCGACCCGACCGCGGGCCCGCGGACGGAACCGCTTCATGACGATGCTCTTTCCGACGCTCGCCTCTTTGATGTAGAGCCGGTCGACGTCGAGCTGATGATTATTTTCGGCGTTCGCGATCGCGGACTGCACCGCCTTCTTCACGTCGCCGGCAATGCGGCGGCGCGAGAACGTCAGTGTCGCCAGTGCCTTGTCTGCACTTTGTCCGCGGATCATCTGCGCCACCAGGTTCAGCTTTTGCGGGCTGGTCCTGACATTGCGAAGGATCGCGATTGCCTCATTGTCTTCGAGGCGGCGGGGAGCGGCATCCTTGCTCATCTCAAAATTCCTTCCACTCGCCTAACGCCGAGCTTTTTTGTCGGCCGCGTGACCATAGTAGGTCCGCGTCGGCGCGAACTCGCCGAACTTGTGGCCAACCATATTCTCGGTCACCAGGACCGGGATGAACTTGCGGCCGTTGTGTACCCCGAATGTGATACCGACAAATTGCGGCATGACGGTCGACCGACGCGACCAGGTCTTGATGACCTCGTTGCGGCCGGACGCCCGGGAAACTTCAGCCTTCTTAAGGAGGTAGCCGTCAATAAACGGACCCTTCCAGACAGAACGAGCCACGGTGCTCTCCTCTACTTACGGCGACGACGGACGATCAACTTGTCCGTCTTTTTGTTGCTACGCGTGCGCTTACCCTTGGTCGGCTTACCCCACGGACTAACCGGATGCCGGCCACCGGAGGTACGACCTTCACCACCACCATGCGGGTGATCGACCGGGTTCATCACAACACCACGGGTGACCGGGCGTTTGCCGAGCCACCGCTTACGACCAGCCTTACCGATCTTGATGTTTTGCTGATCCGGATTTGATACCGCGCCGATGGTTGCCATGCACTCACCGCGCACCATGCGAACCTCGCCCGAGGTCAACTTCAAGAGCGCGTACCCACCGTCACGACCGACCAGCTGTACGTAGGTTCCGGCTGAGCGCGCCATCTGGCCACCCTTGCCGGCCTTCAGCTCGACGTTGTGAATGATGGTGCCAATCGGAATGTTCTTAAGCGGGGCGGCGTTGCCGGGCTTAATATCGACCCGTTCACCGGAGATGACCTTGTCGCCCGCCGTCACCCGCTGTGGCGCGATGATGTAGGCCTGTTCGCCATCATCATAAGTCACCAGCGCGATGAACGCGGTCCGGTTGGGATCATATTCCAACCGCTCGATCGTTCCCTGCACGTCATACTTCCGACGCTTGAAATCGATGATCCGGTAGCTCCGCTTGTGACCGCCCCCACGGTGGTAGGCAGTCGTGCGGCCATGATTGTTACGGCCACCGGTCTTGTTCAGACCCCGGGTCAGCGTTTTGACCGGCTTGCCCTTCCACAGATCCGAGCGGTCAACAATGACCAGCTGGCGCTGTGACGGCGTGGTCGGATTGAATGTCTTAAGCGCCATCGCTTCAGACCCCCATCATGATGTCGGGCATTTCGCCATCCACGAAGGTGACGACGGCCTTTTTATAATCCGAGCGACGGCCGGGCCGTCCACGAAACCGCTTGGTCTTGCCCTTCACGCGAAGGGTGTTGACCGCCTTGACCTTCTTGTCGAACAGACCTTCGATCGCAACCTTGATCTCGGGCTTGGTGGCGTCGAGGGGCACGATGAACGTGACCTGGCCATGTTCGGACCCAAGGGTCGATTTCTCAGTGACGAGAGGTTGGCGGATCAATTCGTACATCCGCTCCTTGCTCAACGACACCTCGCTGGCGTTGCGTGGCCGCATACTCATTTCAGCCGAGCCTCCAGGTGTTGGACGGCGTCCTTGGTCAGAACCAAGGTATCTCGCCGAAGAATGTCGTAAACGTTAGCGCCTTGCTGCGGCAGAACATCCACATTCGGAATGTTGCGCGCCGCGCGGGCGAAAGCGTCATTCAATTCCGGACCGTCGATGATCAGCACCGAGGCCCAGCCGAGCTTGTCGAATTGGGCAATCAAGTCCTTGGTCTTGCCTTCGGACTCAGCCTTATCAAGCACGATCAGCTTGCCATCGGCCTGTTTGGCCGAGAGAGCGCACCGCATGCCGAGCTTGCGAACCTTCTTCGGCAGCGCATGCTCATGACTGCGATTGACCGGTGCGTGAATGGTACCACCCCCCCGCAAGCCAACGGCCCTGGCATTACCCTGACGGGATCGGCCGGTGCCCTTCTGACGGAACGGCTTGGCGTTGCTGCCACTGACGTCGGAAACGGTTTTGGTCTTGTGCGTACCAGCGCGACGCTTGGCCAGCTGCCAGTTGACGACCCGGGCAATGATGTCTCGGCGCGGATCCGTGCCGAAGACCTCATCAGCGACCTCAATGTCGCCGGCCTTCTTGTCGTCCAGTGTTTTCACCGGGAGCTTCATCGCTCTATTCCTTCTTCTCGGCGTCATCGGCGGTTGCCTCTGATGGGGCCTCAGCCTCAACAGGTGCCTCAACTGCCGCAGCTTCCGCCTCGGCTACCACCTCTTCGGCCGGCGCCTCCTCAGCAGGGGCTGCTTCAGAAGGGGCCGCTTCAGCTTGGCGGGTCGCTCCCGGGAAGGGCACGCCCTCCGGCAATTTCGCCTTCACCGCATCGGTAATTTCGACGTAAGCACCTTTGGAACCGGGGACAGCGCCCCGGACCAGGATCACACCGCGATCAACATCGGTCGAAACCACGACGAGGTTTTGCGTGGTCACCCGCTCAGCGCCCATGTGTCCGGCCATCTTCTTGCCTTTGAACACCCTGCCCGGGTCCTGGCTGTTACCAGTTGAACCGAGACTACGGTGCGAGACCGAAACGCCGTGAGAGGCGCGCAGGCCGGAAAAATTGTGCCGTTTCATGGCACCGGCGAAACCCTTACCGATCGAGGTCGCGGCAACGTCAACTTTCTGACCGGCAATGAAATGCTCGGCCGTGATCTCGGCACCAACATCAATCAGGTTGTCGGCGGAAACCCGGAACTCGACGAGCTTGCGTTTCGGTTCGACCTCAGCCTTGGCGAAATGTCCGCGCATGGCCTTGCCAACGCGTTTCACCTTGGCCTTACCAACACCGAGTTGCAATGCGGTGTAGCCGTCCCGATCCTCGGTACGTTGGGCGACAACCTGACAGTTATCGACCTTCAGCACTGTGACGGGAACGTGCTGACCGGCGTCATCAAAGACACGGGTCATTCCCATTTTTTGTGCAATTATTCCGGAGCGTATCACTTGTTCTCTCCAGCCTTAGAGTTTGATCTCGACGTCCACACCGGCCGCCAGGTCGAGCTTCATAAGCGCATCAACCGTTTGCGGGGTGGGGTCGACGATGTCCAGGAGCCGCTTGTGGGTGCGAATCTCAAACTGCTCGCGGCTCTTCTTGTCGATATGCGGTGAACGCAGCACCGTGAAACGTTCGATCCGCGTCGGCAACGGGATCGGTCCCCGAACCTGCGCGCCGGTGCGCTTCGCCGTGCTGACGATCTCGCTGGTGGATTGATCCAGCACGCGGTGATCGAACGCCTTCAGGCGGATCCGGATGTTTTGACTGTCCATGGCCGTATCCCGTAGCCCTTTCAGAGGCTTAAAAGTCCGCGGCCTCGACGATAATTCGACGAGGCCGCTGGTTGATTACTCGATAATGGAGGCGACGACGCCGGCTCCGACGGTGCGACCGCCCTCTCGGATGGCGAAGCGCAAGCCGTCGTCCATCGCGATCGGTGCGATCAGCTCAACCTTCATCGCAATATTATCGCCCGGCATCACCATCTCG
>JABIRP010000119.1 GCA_018699735.1 Rhodospirillaceae bacterium
CATCGCAGATCGGTCCAGTTACCAACTGTTTTTCATTCAGTTGACCGCAGTGTCCTCAATAGATGTGATCTAGCTCATGAACCAGTACGGATGTTGCGGGCCCCCGCAACCACCGAAACTTAGTCACAAAGCCACATGGTGCCCCCGCAACCAGCGTTACTTGCACCCCTGTGGCATCTGCCCGGGGGTGTTTTAGTTTGTGGTTCAGGCCAAGGGCGAGCAATGCGCCAAGTTCACCGAACAGTTCGATCTTGAGTTTGCCGTCCTCTGGCACGAGGCGGATCTCGTCGACCAGGCATCCACTTCCCAGTAGGCCCGCATGCCCTCGAACACGATGGCCGCGAAGGCCGGGCGTTCAGGCCGGCTGGGCAACGGGGTCATGGATTGATTTCCATTTGTCATGATTCGGACGTCGGAACCGCGCGCTTTCGCCAGCGCCGACGGGCAAAGAAAAGCGCGCCGAGAACCATCAGCACCGTCATCGTCACGAAAGCCGGGCGCGTGAACACGAAAAGCAGGCTTTCATCGTAGGTCGAGGCCAGCAGCAGCACGGTGCGAAGATTTTCCTCGAGCAGCGGTACCAGAATGAAGCCAATCAGCAACGGGACCGTCGGGAAGCCGAACCGTATCATCACGAACCCAAGCAGTCCGAACACGAAGACCAATTGAATGTCGAACAGTGAGCCGCGAAGGGCGTAGCTTCCGGCCGAGGCGATCACCAAGACACTGACCAACAACAATCGCCGAGGCACCTTGACGGCAAACCGCGCGATCCGCACCAGCCCGAACCCAAGCACCAAGTTCACCAAATTGGCCAGAATGAGCGCGCCATAAATGGCATAAAGCGGCACCGGGTTTTGCGAGAAAGCCAAGGGGCCGACATTGATGCCCTGGATCATGAAAGCGCCTAAAATCAAGGCTGCGGCGATATCGCCGGGAATACCGAACGCCAGCAACGGGATCAGATTGGAGCCCGACACCGCGTTGTTGGCGGCCTCCGGTGCGGCGATCCCTTCCAACGACCCTTTGCCGAACTCCTCTGGGGTTTTTGACGTCCGACGGGCTTCACCATAGGCGATGAAGGCGGCGACCGTCGCTCCCAACCCTGGCATCGCGCCGATGATGGTGCCAAGAATTGAGGATCGAAAGAGAACCGGCACGCAGCTTTTGAATTCGAGCCAGGAAACGCGGTTGTCCTCGCGATTGGTTGAGAACCGAACGGCCGCGCTGGACAAATCCTCGGTCTTGTCGTTCATCTGCTGAAACACTTCTGACACCGCCAAAAATCCGATCAACATCGGGATCAGACCGATGCCTTCTTCCAGCTCGGGGTTCCCGAACGTCAATCGCTCGCTCGCGGTGATTGGATCCAGCCCGATCATGCCGATCACCACCCCAAGCAGCATCGCCATGACGCCCTTCCACGCCGGCCGGCTCGACAACATACCAAGAGAGCCGAGAGCCAGAACGATCAGCACGGTATATTCGGCGGGCCCAAAGCTGAGCGCTACGATCGCCAACAGGCTGGCGAAGAAGATCAGACAAATATCGCTGAAAGTATCCCCGAAGACCGACGCGTAAAGTGCCATCTTCATCGCCTTGGCACCCTTGCCTTGCTGCGCCAAGGGGTGGCCGTCCAGCACCGTCGCGGCGGCGGCCGGTGTGCCTGGCGTGCGGATCAGTATCGCGGTCGTGCTGGCGCCAAAGAACGATCCCTTGAACATGCCGAGCAGCATCGGAATGCCAACCCACGGGCTGAAATAGAAGGAATAGGGAATGATCAGCGCCACCGCCATCGACGCGGTCAGACCGGGTATGGCGCCAAGGATTTGGCCAGCGGCGACACCGATGGTGATCGCCAGCAGGCTCTCCAACGTGAACGACAGGGCCAAGCCTTCCAGGATCAAGTCCATCAGCCGGTCACTCGACAAACAGCATGCCGACGGGCATGCGAATTGACAGCAATTGCTCGAACAACACCCAAACCAGAACCATGACCATCGCTGGTGGCAACAGCAGCTTGACGGGCCGGGTTTCGCCGAGGACACGCAACAAGATCATCAGCAACACATACCCAGCGGGGAAAAATCCGATCGCCGGCACGATCGCGAACGCGAAAATCAAAGCCGCCGCCATGCCCGCCAAACTACGGGTCGCGAGGCCTTCAGATGGCTGATCCAGATCAAGCTCGCTCCCGGGCACGTCACCCCCGGATGAGGCAATCGCGCCTTCGGCATTGGTTTTCATGAATATCAATTGGCCGCAGCGTAGGATCATCAGGGCGGCGGCCAGGATCGCCACCAGCCGGGCGGAAAAACTTGGCGGCAGCCCTTGGTCGATGCCGAACCCGTCCGGGTCGACGATGCCGGCTGGAATCACCACGAAATAGAACACCGCGTCGAGCCCCAACAAGGCCAGCAATTGACCGAGCTCAGCGCGTGTCTCGATGTTTTGGGTGAGTGCCACCATCGAACCGCCACAAATCCGGACAAGAATGGGGCGCCCACCGACCCGGCGCCCCACGTTTTGTCTACGGGGTAGGTTTTACTTCATTCCGATCTCAGCCACGGCAATCTTGGCGGCATTATAGTCGGCATGGACGATTTTCGTGAACGCATCATGGCCGGCGAAATCAAGCGCCCATTTGCGTTGGCTGGCGAGCGCTACGAACTCCGGGCTCTTCACGACTTTGGCCATCACAGCGTCCCACTTGTCGAGAACCTCTTTCGACAATCCGGCCGGACCGGCGACACCGAAAAAGATCGCCGGTGCGATCGGATATCCGGCCTCGGTCAAGGTCGGCACGTCGGGTGCCACTGGATTTTTGTTCGGCGTGCCCTCGGCGAGAATGCGCGTCTGTCCATCAAGCGTCGCCTTGGTGCCCTCGGACATCATGCCAACATCGATGGTGCCGCCAAGCAGGGCCGCCAAGACTTTCGAGCCACCCTTGAACGGGATGAACGTCGCCTTCGCGCCTTCCGCCTTGAACATCGCCTCGACCGCCACGTGCGGGCCGCCGCGTTGAACCGACGTCGACCACTTCAATTTTCCGGGGTTGGCCTTGGCATAGTCGATGACGTCCTTCAGGGTCTTGAACTTGCTGTCCTTCAAGACCACCAGCGGCTGGTTGCTGGCGACGAACTGGCTGATGTAGGTCAGATCCTTCAGGGGATGATAGGGCGCCTTCATCATATGCGGGCGAATGGTGATCGGGCTGGTTGACACGAAACCCACGGTATAACCATCGGGCTTGGCCTTGGAGACTGCGCCGATGCCGATGGTGGCACCGCCGCCGGTCTTGTTTTCGACGTTGATCTTCACGCCCATCATGTCGCCCGCGAGTTTGGCGATCATGCGTGACGCCGTATCGCCACCGCCGCCAGCGGAATAGGGGCAAATAAAGGTGATGGTCTTGCTTGGATAACCGCTGGCAATTGCCGAGCCCGGAACAATAGCGGCCACCGTCAGGGCAAGAGCGGTTGATTTCAAAAGTCGGATCATTTTCAAGACTCCCAAGTTCCGTCGGGCCCCGAAATTCGGCCCGCGACCTGTGATGCTAAGGTGACCTTGATCATGATGACAATTTCTATAAATTCATAAATC
>JABIRP010000120.1 GCA_018699735.1 Rhodospirillaceae bacterium
CGAGATGGAGCGCGACGAGATATTGCTAATCAAGGGTTGGGACAGTCTTGACGATGGCCGCGCGCGCTACACGCCACATGGTGCCTTCGTTCTACCCGACCAGAACCCCGACGCCCCGGCCCGCGAGAGCATCGAGATCCGGACTTTTGTGGTTATCGAGGCGTAGGCGGTCGTTACGTCGGTTGCACCAAGTCCGGGCGATATCTTCTGACCGTCTCGACCAGAGCCTCATGCGGGATCGCTGTAGCGACCCGGCCCATGCGGCCGGTCATGGTCTCGGCGCCGACGAGCGCGTTCCAGATTGCTTCCTCGACCGCCTCGCCAACGGCATGGAAGAACGGGTCTATGGCGCGCTGCGGGATCATCGAGAGATCGCCAACCGGTGCCGTACCACCCGATTCAATCCGGTTGCCGGTGGAGAATGCAAGAAAGATGTCGCCGGACCCGTTGTGGCCGTAACCGCCGACCCGGGCGAGCCCGACCGTGGCCCGCCGGGCCAGGCGTTTTAGCTGCACCGGCAGCATTGGGGCGTCGGTGGCTATGACAATGATGATCGACCCATCCTGGTCGCCCCGAGTTCGACAGAGCGGCACCTCGGACGAGCCGAGCGCTTGGCCAACGGGCACACCGTCCAGCATCAGATCTGCCCGGTCGCCGTAGTTCGCCTGTACCATTGCGCCGATTGTGTAGTCCCTGCCATCGAAGGGAACGAGACGCGAAGCTGTGCCGGTGCCACCCTTGAAGTTGTGACAAATCATGCCGGTCCCGCCGCCGGAGTTGCCTTCATCGACCGGGCCGGTGCTGGCTGTATCTAGGGCTGTAAAGACCTCGTCCTCGCGCACTGCGAAGGCTGCGAATTCGCTGAGCCAACCGTCATAGGTTTCCGCCACAACGGGCATCGTCAGATCGTCGTCGCCGAGGGTTCGGATCGCGTGCTTGGTTGCAGCCTCATGTGCCGCACCGATCGATTGGGTCGCGGTGATCAGGATCGGGCACTCCAAGAGGCCCGCTTCCTCAATCCAGAGCGCGCCGGTCACCTCTCCATAGCCATTAAAGGAATGAACGGCGGCGAAAACCGGCTTGTCCCAGGCGTGTCCGGCAACCGGAACGATGGCTGTCACGCCGGATCTCACCACATGCGGCGTGTCGCTGATGACGCTGGTTTGACCGACCGCTACGCCCGACACATCGGTGATGGTGTTCATGGATCCAGGGCGCATCCGGCCCATGGAAATTCCGAGATCGCGAAGACGAGGCTTGGCCATCGACAACTCTCCGTGCTTTAGATTTAATTCACACTGGATCTAACACCAACCACGAGCGCATGGCGAGCAACACCGAAGAACAAGGACTGAGGGTCTGGGCCGCCGCTACCTGGCGGTGGGCGGAGCAGGAAGATGGCGATGGAAGACCCGAGCCGGCTGCAGAGGGTTTCCGGGCCATTGCCGCTGCCATGCCCGAACGCCCCGAGCCGATCGATCGTCTTGCCGCCGCATCGCGCGCCGCAGGTGCATCAGCGCAAGCGATAATACTGGCTCGGCGCGCCTTCGCCATGGCGCCAGACAATGCGATCTTGAACAATAATCTTGCCGCCGCCCTCGATCACTCGGGCCAGGTCGAAGCCGCCCTCGGACATTACGCGCGTGCATTACTGTTGGTCCCGGAACTCGGCGGCATCGAGGCCAATCGCGCGGCCGCACTTGGACGTATCGGGCGCACCATGGAAGCGATATCCGGGTATCGGCGCTCTTTGGCGATTGCGCCGGACGATCCAGGTCTGATGTTCGACTTGGCAGCGACCCTGGACGCGGTGAAAGCCAAGGGAGCCGCCATCCGGCTCTATCGACGCATTCTCTCGAAACATCCAGGGCATGAGCCGGCGCGGCAAAACCTGGCGCTTGCTCGGGCGCTGCGGGGCGATGAGGTCGGCGGCCGGCGCGAGTTGCATCGGATGTTGATCCTCAATCCCGGGCTGGCACCAGTCTGGCGCCAGCTTGGAGTCTGGGCACATAATGCGGAGCAACCGGATCGGGCGGTCCGATTACATCGCCGGGCGTTGCGGCTGGACGACAGCGATCTTGCGACATGGCGGGCCCTAGGCGATGCAGGCAGGCGGTTCACGCCGGATCGCCCGAACCCTGGAATCGTCGAAGACTTCGTAACATGCGCCGAGGCCGGGCGTGTCTGGCCGGCCTTGTTGGGGCTGCCTCTGCTGGCGTTACTGCGGATCGAGCCGGCGGTGCAGGGCGCTCTTGCTGAATTGGCGGCGACAACTCCGCAGACACTTGCCGACCGGCTGGCTGCCGTCGGCCCGCCCGAAGCGCTCTCGCGCTCCGCTGTTCGGCGGTTGCTGGCGACCTTACTTCTGCCCGATGTTGATTTCGAACGCGCACTGACCCACCTGCGCGCTGGCCTTCTGGTGCTTACTGCACGTGGCGGTTTGGACAAATCGGTCGAAAAGCATGAGCGGCTTGGGTCATTCCTGATTGCGCTCGCTCTGCACTGCGGGTTGAACGAGCATGCATATTTCGAATCCGAGATGGAAACCGTACTGCTCGAACAACTCCTCGCGCCCGAAAACTTGGATGCGGCTAGCCCGTTGGGGCTGGTCCTATTGTCTTGTTATCGTTCGCCAGCCTCACTTCCAGCATTAGCGCAAAGGGCCGTGGTCGCGTGGCATCAGGTGCCCGGTCTGGCGGTTCTGCGTCACCGCACGATAGAGGGCCCCGCCGCCGAACAGCGGATTGCCGAGCACATCCCGGCTCTCACGCCGATCGATGACCAGACCAGCCAAGCGGTTAAGTCCCAGTACGAGGAAAACCCCTATCCCCGCTGGTCCGTCGCACAAGAAGTCGAAGGCGAAGTCTTTGGGTCCTGGCTAAGGCGTCATTTCCCGAACGAACCGGATCGCTTCATTGAAATGCCGGAGGCGCCGGACGCCCTGATAGCGGGTTGCGGCACCGGACAGCAAGCGATTGCACTGGCGAGACGCCATCCCAACGCACAGATCCTGGCAGTTGATCTGTCACGCACCAGCCTTGCGTATGCCCGCCATCAAGCGGAGAGGCTGGACGTCCCTGGTGTTGAGTTTGCGCAGGCCGACATCGCTTGCCTCGGAGATCTAGAGCGTCGTTTCGACCTAATCGAAAGCGTCGGTGTCTTGCATCATATGGCCGACCCCGAAGCCGGGTTGCAAGTGCTCAGCCGCCTGTTGCGACCAGGTGGCATTATGCAGATCGCGCTTTACAGCGAACTCGGTCGCGCGCCTGTGGTCGCTGTACGGCAAAAGATCGCGGAATGGGAGTTAACGCCAAGCCCGGACGGCATTCGAGAGACCCGGCGGCGCATTGCCGGTGAGGCGCGCTCACCGCTTTTCGAAGGTATTCTCATTTCCGCCGATTTTTACGCTATGTCGAGTTGCCGCGATCTGCTGTTTCATTCCCATGAGGACCGCTTCACGATCCCGCGCATCGCCAAAGCCTTGGATAGTCTCGGTTTGCAATTCCTTGGGTTCGACCTGCCTCGTGGTGGCGATGCTGGATTTTCGGTTCGGTTTGGCAAGGACGCCGATACCCTGGATCTCACCAAATGGGATACTCTGGAAACCGAGTTTCCGAACGTCTTTGCCGCAATGTATCGCTTCTGGGTCCGTAAAGCCTGATACGCCTGGTGATATTTGAACGCCAAGCGTTTGCCAGACTTGTGAATATGGTGGAAACTTAGCATCCCCACATAATGCGGCGTACTCTCGCCCGTTTTGGGATTTAAGACCGACAAGGAAATCTATGACCGACCCCGCGCGCGATAACGTAACCGAACTTCCGAAAACCGAGCCGGCGGCAATTCCAGAACGGCGTAAACGCGGCGTATTTTTTTGGATGCGTATCGTGTTGCTACTCGCTTTACTCGCAGGTTTGGGGTTTTGGGCCAATCAATGGGCACAAACGTCGATACTCTTTGTGCATGAGACTGATGCCCGTGTCCGCTCGGACTTGATCATGATCGCCGGTCGTGTGGAGGGAGCGGTAATTGGCCGTCCGGTGGTTGAGGGCCAACGCATTGCCAAGGGCGATGTCCTCGTCCGGATTGATCAGCGTGACGCGGAATTGGCAATCGGGGAATTGGAGGCGGAAGCGAAAACCATAGAGAGCCAACTCTCCCGCCTTGATGCCGAGATCATGTTGGTCACGGCGCAGGTTGAATCTCGAATTCGCAGCGAACAGTCTAAATTGAGTGCGGCCGAAGCGACGCGCACCCTGCGCCAACACGAGCTTGAGTATTCGCAATCGGAATATCGGCGAATTGAATCACTTGCTAAAACCGGCGCTGCTTCGGCCTCCAAACTTGACCGTGAGCACACCGACTATTTGACCGCTCGCCAGGAGTTGGTGCGGGCCGAGGCTGAAATTGCGACCATTAACGCGACGATCGAGGAAGCTGCCACAGCCCGGGGCGAGGTCGCCATGTTGCGCGGCGACCAAGCTGTCTTAAAGGCCAAGCTGGCCGAGCTCGCCGCCCGTTCCGACCGCCGGCGCAATGATATCGTCGAACACACTGTACTTAGTCCGGTCGATGGGGTGATCGACAAGATTTTCATCGATGTCGGGGAGTACGCGGCTCAAGGCCAGCGCCTCATGGTGGTGCATGATCCAAGCCAAATCTGGGTCGAAACCAACATCCGTGAGACCGATATAGGCCGGGTGGAGGTCGGACAGAAAGCCAAGGTCGTCGTCGACGCTTACCCGGGAGAACCGTTCCAGGGGACAGTCGAACGTATTGGCCAGGCGGTGACCAGCCAGTTCGCACTGCTTCCCAAGTTGAACGAGGCCGGCTCTTTCACCAAAGTGACTCAACGCGTTGCCGTTCGTATCGCTGTCGAGCAGCGCGGAGGCAAATTGAAGCCCGGCATGATGGTCGAGGTCTTCATTGAGGGTCACGACAAGAAGCTGTTTTAGAGCGTATCAAGATTGATAGGAGGCATTTTATGTCGGAAATTAGGGTCGTCGGGCAGGCGCGGCGTGAAGAGCGATGCCTCGCATCGTTCAAGTGGCGCAACGCACCCGACGACCCTAATTTCCTCACCGAAGGCCGGGTTATTTTTCGCCATGGCGTCGTTGCCGCCGCTTGGCGATGCGCCGCATCGCTGTCGCGCCGGCGCCTAGCCTTGGCGAAAAATAACCCCGGTCAAATGCCTTCTATCAACCTTGATGCGCTCTAGACCATGGCGAGCGCTGCCGGCACGGCCTCCCGGCCAAATCAAATCGCCGGCGTCACTGGATACCGCAGGCTTGGGCTGACCATAGCCTCGATGCTTGGCATGATCTCGATGATCATGACCTCAACCATGGTCAATGTTGCGGTCCCAGACATTATGGGGGCTTACGGCCTTGGGCAGGATCAGGCCCATTGGATGTCGACCGGGTTCCTGGCCGCGATGACCGTCTCGATGCTCCTGAACGCCTGGCTGGTTAGTAATTTCGGGCCGCGGAACGTCTATATCACGGCGGTGGCTGTTTTCTCGATTGCGGCTGTGCTTGGGCAAATTTCGCCAACATATTCCGGTGTCGTTGCAGCCCGGGTGGGCCAGGGTGTGTGCGCTGGGCTCATCCAATCCCTCGCGATGAGCACGGTCTTTCTGGCCTACCCGCCGCATGAGCGCGGCAAGGCCATGGGCTGGTTCGGCATGGGGGTGGTACTTGGGCCCGTTATTGGTCCCGTAATCGGCGGCATCATCGTGGACGATGCTGATTGGCGGTACGTGTTCTCAGCTG
The DNA here is from genome assembly GCA_018699735.1 of Rhodospirillaceae bacterium. Taxonomy (GTDB): domain Bacteria; phylum Pseudomonadota; class Alphaproteobacteria; order Thalassobaculales; family Thalassobaculaceae; genus JABIRP01. Next base: position 5,772 of record JABIRP010000120.1, read on the forward strand.
CCGTGCCGGTCTTGGTCCTCGGGGCCCTGCTTGCTTGGATCTTCCTGCCAGGCCGGGATGAGAGAGCTGAGCGGGTCTCGTTCAATCCTTTCAATTTCGGCCTGATCACGGCGTCCTTCATCCTGTTTTTGAACGGCATTACCACCGGGCAGCGCGAAGGTTGGGGCACGGACCCGGTGTTTTTCATGTTGTTCGGCTCGGCGGTCTCTCTAATCGCCTTCATCATCCTGGAAAGCCGTACCGACAAACCCCTGCTTCAACTTCGGCTGTTCCGTTATCCGGTATTCGCCGCCTCAGCCGTTGTTGCGTTCACTTTTGGGGCCGGCATGTTCGGCTCAATCTATTTGACACCGATTATGGTGCAAACAGTGCAGGGCTTCACCGCGACAAAATCCGGGCTGTTGTTGATCCCCGGTGGTTTGGTGGCGATGGCTGTTTTCCCCATCGCCGGCCGGCTGACGCAGACCGTTCGCCAAGGCAATCAAGTCCTGGTCGGATTATTGATCTTTTCGCTCTCGTCATTTTGGCTTGCGGAAGTGGATATGTTGACCGGGTTCTGGGTTCTGGCTCTGACGATCGCGTTCGGTCGGATCGGGCTTGGGTTGGTCATTCCGGCGCTCAATCTCGGCGCGCTGAACTCAGTACCTCAGGAATTGGTCCCATTTGCGGCGGGGACTTTGAACTTCGTGCGCATGACCGGTGCCTCGGTTGGAACCAACACACTTGCCATCGTGCTAGACCACCGGGCGGCGGAGCACGGCGCCCGACTGGTCAGCACCCAAACCGCCGGGAATCGCGAGATGACCGGCCTGATCGATCGGCTGGTTGAGCAACTGGCTACTGGCGGAATGCCAGCCAACGAGCAGGTGCCTGCCGCCATGTCGTATCTACGTAGTCTCCTGAAAGTTAAGGCCGATGAATTGGCGTTTCAGGACGGTTTTATGGTCTTGGCGGTCGGCTTCTTGCTGACCTGCCTAACAGCACTGTTGTTGTTGCGGGTCGATCGAAAATAAAAATCGAAATTTTTCAATTTAAAGAGAATCTGGGATTCACCCATTTAATCCATCCGTTTGGTTGTGGGTTGAACTTAACAAATTGAAACCGACTCCCCCAAGTAACCTTGAGACACGTGCCGCGACTCGGCGGAGTAACGCTAAATGTTGTGGTTCGCAGGCTTGATCCTGTGGATAACATACTGTATCTATAGTGGTGGGAGATGAGCGTATAGCTGCTCGAAAGGAAGCTTTGGCTCACATGAAGGTGCTTAGTGTATTGGTGTTGCTGCTGCTCGCGTGGCCGAGGGCTGCGTTTGCAGACGGTTTGCCGAACGAAATTCACAAAGAAGTGATGCAACTGGCAGGTGCAACAGGTGTCTTGTCTTCGTCGTCTTGTAGAGACGGTGAAATGGCGGACCGTGCGGCCAGCCTTTTGGCGCGCTTTCTTCGGGATTTGTCGGCGCGAAAATTCGTCAGCTCAGCTGAGGAACGTCGGTTTCGTACATCTATGGTCTTGCCGGCCATCAAGGCGGGACGCGGTGTGTCGTATTCCAGCGATGACTGCAGTCGTGCGCGGCGTCTGGTTATCGAGGCTGATTCCTAAGAACTCAGGTTTAGGCTTGATTGGTGTGCCCTCATTTGTGTGGCACCTGCGTCCACACGTCCTCTCTTTAGCGTGGCCGCCTGCGTCCACACGTCCTCTCTTTAGCGTGGCCGCCTGCGTCCACACGTCGCGCTTTTGATAAATCGTGTCGCCAATCGGTTAGAGAAAACATTCGTCTGACATAGGTTTAAACCAAGAGCGGGCTCGGGCCCGCTCGTTTTAGGTTGGAGGGATGAGTCATGGCCGACGACGAAGAAGATATTGTCCTTTCCGAGCTCGACGATGACGAACTCGTTCAGCAGATGCATGACGACCTTTACGATGGCCTCAAAGAGGAGATCGAAGAGGGCGTCAATATCCTGCTGGGACGGAAGTGGACGCCATACGAGGTCCTTACCAAGGCCCTGGTTGAGGGCATGCGTATTGTCGGTATCGATTTCCGCGATGGTATCCTGTTCGTGCCCGAAGTCCTGATGGCCGCAAATGCCATGAAGGCCGGCATGTTCATCCTGCGCCCACTACTGGCGGAGACCGGTGCCCCCAGCGTCGGCAAGATGGTAATCGGCACCGTCAAGGGTGACATTCACGATATTGGTAAGAACCTGGTCTCGATGATGATGGAAGGTGCCGGCTTCGAGGTTATCGATCTCGGCATCAACAATCCGGTCGAAAACTATCTGGCGGCGATCGAAGAACACCAACCGGATATCATCGGCATGTCGGCTTTGCTGACCACCACCATGCCATACATGAAGGTCGTAATCGAGGCGATGAAGGAAAAGGGAATTCGCGACGACCACATTGTTTTGGTAGGCGGAGCCCCGCTGAATGAGGCCTTTGCCGAGAGTGTTGGCGCCGATGCCTATTGCCGGGACGCGGCTGTCACGGTTGAGATCGCCAAGGAAATGATCGCCGAACGTCGGCGCTCAAACAGCGAGGCCATGGCAAACTGAGGAGTTGGGGCGGTGCAGTCCCCCCGCACGTTGCTCATTGCTTGTGGCGCGCTTGGCCGCGAGGTCGTAGCGCTGAAGGACATGCTGGGTCTAGACCAGCTCGACATCACGTGTTTACCCGCCATATGGCACAATCACCCTGAACGCATTCCGGCCGGTGTCCGCTCGAAGATCCGCAGTGCGCGTGGGCGGTATGATCATATATTGGTGGCCTACGCCGATTGCGGTACCGGCGGCGAACTCGACCGGGTTTTGATTGACGAGGGTGTGGACCGGATCAGTGGCCCGCATTGCTATCAGTTCTTCATGGGCACCGAAGAATTTACCCAGCTTGTCGAGGCTGAACCCACCTGCTTTTTCCTGACAGACTATCTGGTCCGCCATTTCGACCGCCTGATAATAAAGGGCCTGGGCATCGACCGGCATCCGGAGTTGCTGGCAATGTACTTCGGCAATTACGTCAAGCTCGTCCATATCGCGCAGATCGAGGACGCCCGTCTGGAAGCGAAGGCAGAGGCGGCAGCAGCCCGGCTCGGCCTGGCGCATGAGCGACGATACCGTGGCTACGGTGAGTTGGCCGAATTCATGGAAGCGACGAGAGGGCAGGAGTGATGGCGAAGCTGTCGGTGGTCTATTGGCGCGATATTCCGGCTCAGGTTATCGCGGAACGTGGGAGTGGGCGAGGGCGTGGTCGACGCGGCGAGAGTGCCAAGGTCGAGTTATCTGACCGGTTCGCCAAGGCGATCGATGCGGCTGCCATGCGGGATGACGCTGGCGATGCTGAACAGTACTTGGAGGAGTGGCGCCGATCGGATCCGATAGATTGCGGCGATGATCTTTCAGCCGAAGCATCAATCGTCGCCGAACGGCTCGAGACGGAGTTCGACGCCGAACGTTTGCGACTGTTGATCGCCAACGGAGGTCGGTCAGCCTGACGGAAGTCACATGGTTTTTGCGCGTGGCCAGCCGTTTACAATCATCACCCGATGCAAGACCAGTGCAATCAAAATGCAGAACAAACCGGCAAAGAGGGCATCGGACAGGAAGTGGGCGCCCTTGGCCATGCGACTAAACCCAACGGCGACACCGAATACCAGTGAGGCGGAAATCCAATACGGCCGATGCTTCGGTCCAGCCAATAGTGCAAGTGCGATCGTGGCGAAGGCAAAGGCAACATCGCCGGAAACAAATGAGCAGTTGTGCGCGCATTGATCGGCCGGAATGAAGGCCCCGGTGAAATCCTTGTCACCGCCGAATATCGTTGTCTGTTTCGGTCGCGCTCGTCCCGAAAACTCTTTCAGGATGCCGTTCACTAAGGCCAGTGGGCCTAGAATGAAAGTGAACGCAACGTACATGCCTTTGCGCGGAGAAAATCGAAACAATCGGCCGCGCGAAATCAGGTTTGCCAAAAATGCCAAGATCCCCAACCCGACGATAATGTTGATGCCGGGGCGGATGAAATCGTCGGTAAACCTATGAAACGCGGTATTGCGGAGCAGGAAGTCGTTGCCGCCCTGATACAGCAGCCCGGTTGCCCAAAGGTCCAACTCGGGCCAGATCAAAAATACCGCCGCCGCCGCCAAAGTAACCGCCAGGGTCAGATGGATCGCGTCTAGACCGAGGAGAGCCGGCCGGGTGGCCGAATAGGCGGGTTCACTCACCCTTATATCCATCCATCTCGAATATTTTGAGCACGCGTTCTCGTCCGGCCCCGATGGGCACTCGAATATCGCCAAGCGGGCGGGATCGTGTGAATTTACCGTGGATGGTTTCCGGATTTGGCCAATTCGCGAGCAGGAGAACCCGGTCGGACGGCTTGGGGTTGTATCCGTAGACAAGCTCGTGGTGATTTTCCGGATGCCCGTTCCAATCCCAGATAACTGGGTTGAACGCGGTATCGCGAAGTTCGTAGAGCATTTCTGCCATGACTTTGCGGTCGTCGAATAAAATGATGCGGCCCGGGTCCCGGCTCAAGATAGGTTTGATCTCGCGAGCGAGTCCATCCCAATTGCGCAGTTTGCGCAGTGGGTCTGACTTAACGGGTAGTTCGATCCCCGGCAGATTGAGAAAGAACACAGTCAACACCGCCGCAGCAACCAGATGCAATCCAACCGACAGATGCGCCAACCATCGCCTCTGTAGGTCCGCTGCCCAGATCCCGACAATCACGGAACCGGCTACATAGGCCGTTGCTGCCCAGTTCGCATTGGCCCGCGACAGATAGGCCTGGACCGTAATGACGAGCAGGGCCGGCACGACAAAGAACAGCAGAAACTTCTCGCCCTCGCTTGGCGGGATGCCGGGCGCGCGGATAATGCGCCAGAGCAATACTGCCATGGTGATCGGCCCAAAGACCGCGAATTGCTGAGCGTAGAAATCGAGGACCTCCCGCGGATTAGAGGTCTTCTCGCCAAGATTGGCATTGTCGCCGAGATGGCCAACCGTCGCCCAGCCATTGTCGATGTTCCAGATCAGGTTCGGCATTACGACCAGAATTGCTATCGCCGACAGCAGCAGGTTTTGCGGGCTGAACAAAAGCCAGCGCGCGCGGTTGGTGAACAGGCAGTACAGCATCGCTGAGAGGACGAAATAGACCATGGCGTATTTGGCCAGCAGGCCGAACCCGATCGCCAAACCGCATATAATCGTCCAGAAAATTGAACCGGTAAGGGTCACGCGGCGGAAGGCGTAGATTGCGACCGCAAAGAACAGCAACAGCGGCATGTCGGTTGAGATCACCGCGCTAGAAAGCGCCACCGCCGGCAGTGTTGCGTAGACAAGGCCAGCCCAGAACCCGGCTCTCGGTCCACCGAAATGCCGGCCAATCATGTAGACGATCAAAGCAGTCAGAGCGTGGATGATCGGAGAGGCCGAGCGGGCGCACCATTCAGCCTGGCCGCAAACCTCACCGGCACCCCGGATGACCATGGCGATCATCGGTGGCTTGGTAAAGTAGCCCCACTCAAGCGTTTGAGCCCAACCCCAGTACTGCGCTTCGTCGCCGGAAAAGCCGAGGGTTGAGTAGCGCACCGCCGTGATCCGCCAAGCCGTCAATCCGATAAGCCAAAGAAGCATCAACGGAAAATAGGCCGCCGCGCGCTCCGGCGAGTGGACCGGCACCTGGGATTTGGAATTCGATCTGTCTGTCGTGGTCGCAACCATGCTTCCAATTACCTGAGACAGGTGAACGTGACAATGGTCAATGGGTATTTCGCGATCTTGTACAAGAATTTCGGCAACGCCGGATTTTCGCCGCATTCTCCGATCACCCTTATAGTATTGGGTCTGTATTAGGGTTGAGGCGAACGTATCCATTCGCTAAATACGGCTACTTGTTCCGGGCGAACGTGGCTGACCTTTTGGAATTGGGGCATCGGTAGATCATGGACAGTATTCGTATCCGCGGCGGCAATCGTCTGGTTGGCTCCATTCCGATCGCCGGTGCCAAGAACGCAGCCCTTCCGCTGATGGCGGCCGCACTCTTGGCCGATGGGCCATTGACACTCTCGAACCTGCCGAACCTGGCCGATATAGCCTCAATGCGCGATTTACTCGCCCAGCATGGTGTCGTGTTTACCGATACTGGGTCAGGCTCGACCGGGTCCACCGTTCGCATGGCGACGCCGGAAATTACCAGCACAACGGCGCCCTACGACCTGGTGCGGAAGATGCGTGCTTCGGTCCTGGTCCTCGGACCCTTGTTGGCGCGCTGTGGTGTTGCAAAGGTTTCCCAGCCAGGCGGCTGTGCGATCGGCAATCGACCGGTTGACCTGCATCTGAAGGGCCTTCAGGAACTGGGGGCCGAGGTTGATTTGACCGGTGGATATATCGAGGCACGGACCCGATCTGGTGACCGCTTGACCGGTGGGCGCGTGGTCTTCCCGGTGATTTCCGTCGGTGCGACGGAAAATCTGATGATGGCCGCGACACTGGCGCGGGGCGAGACGGCTCTGGTCAATGCAGCGCGCGAGCCGGAAATTGTCGATTTGGCTGAATGCCTGATCGCCATGGGCGCCAAGATCGAAGGCCATGGTGGAGATACGATCCACATCCAGGGTGTCGACGCCTTGGAAAGCGCCGAACATGCGGTTGTCGCTGACCGGATCGAAACCGGCACTTACGCGATCGCAGCTGCCATCACCGGCGGCGAGTTGGAACTGGTCGGTGCCAAGGCGATCCATCTAGAGGCGGCTCTGGATGTGTTGCGATCCACCGGCACGACGGTTGAAGAGCATGATGCCGGTTTGACCGTGCGCGCTCCGGATGGCCGCCTGCGTGGTGTCGATGTGATGACTGAGCCCTTCCCAGGCTTTCCAACCGATCTGCAGGCGCAGTTCATGGCGTTGATGTCGGTCGCCGAGGGGGCGGCCATGATTACTGAGACAATCTTCGAGAACCGGTTCATGCATGTGCCGGAACTCTCTCGCATGGGGGCCAATATCACGGTGCACCATGCGTCTGCCCTGCTGCGCGGCGTCCCAGAGCTCACAGGGGCGCCGGTGATGGCGACAGACTTGCGGGCGTCGGTCAGTCTCGTGTTGGCGGGATTGGCGGCCAGCGGCGAGACGCTGGTAAACCGGGTCTATCATCTTGATCGAGGCTATGATCGGCTGGTTGGTAAGCTTTCGGCTTGTGGCGCGGTGATCGAGCGGATTTCTTCGGAGACGGACGTGCAAGAGCAGGTCGCGTAGTGGCCGGTGATGACGAAATTGCGGGAACTCTTTCCACCCATTCATCCCGGGGTCGGCCCCTTAGGGTAAGGCTGGGCGATGCCGAGGATGTGACGGCGGTGTCTGCCTACCTTCAGGACGCGATTTTGCCAATCTCGGAAATGGCCTATGACGCCTCGGAGCGACGCTTTGTCATGGTCGCACAGCGATTTCGGTGGGAGTTGGTTGGCGGTGAGCAGCCTGCCGCCGGGGACGGTGAAGCACAACACGAACGCGTCCATTGCGGGATTCGTTTCGAAAATGTCACGGTGGTCCGAACCCGCAAGATCGACCGTACGGATCGTGGCCAATTCCTGAATCTTCTTGCGATCCAGGCGGTTGACCGGCATATCGATCTCGCATTTGCTGGTGACGGAACGATCCGATTGGAGGTCGACCGGATATCGGGCTTGGTCGAGGATATAGGCGAGCCATGGCCTACCGTCTTCCAACCAAAGCATCCAGACACCGGTGAGGATGCGGGTGAGGATGCGGGCCCGAGCTAGCCCGGTGGCAAAATAATAGGCGGCAAAATAATAGACGGCAAAATAATAGGCATGGAGACCACGCGTGAGTGCGAATGAACCACTGGTGTTGGCGCTGCCCAAAGGACGCATCCTGAAAGAGATGTCGCCACTGCTCGACCATGTCGGCATTAAGCCCGAAGATGCGTTCTTCGACCCGAACGCAAGACAATTGCAATTCGCCACCAATGATCCCGGGCTCTCGATCATTCGGGTCCGGAGCTTCGATACTGCCACTTTCCTTGCCTTTGGCGCGGCGCATTTGGCGGTTTCCGGCAGTGATGTGCTGATGGAATTTGATCACCCTGAGATCTACGCGCCGGTTGACCTGGGTATTGGCAAATGTCGGTTGGTCGTGGCGGCACCGGCGGAACTGGCTGAGCGCGAGGACCCGCGCCGCTGGAGCCATCTTAGAGTGGCGACCAAATACCCCAATCTGACCCGACGTCATTTCGCCGCCCGCGGCGTGCAGGCCGAGTGTATCAAGCTAAACGGTGCGATGGAGTTGGCGCCGCGCCTGGGTCTGTGCCGCCGCATCGTGGATTTGACCGAAACCGGCTCAACTATGGTCGCCAATGGTCTGGTCGAGGTCGAACATATCCTGGACGTCAGCTCCCGCCTGGCGGTCAACCGGGCGGCGCTGAAGACCCGACCGGAGCCGGTTAACGACTTGGTTGAACGCTTCCGGGAGGCGGCCCGTGCCGCTTAGGCTCGCCCATGATGATCCGGGTTTTGAGGGCGCTTTCCAGAGCCTGCTCTCTGCCAAGCGTGAAGATGACGTCGATGTTGCTGAGACCGTAAGTGCTATCATCGCTCGGGTGCGGAGCGAAGGAGATGCCGGCGTTCGAGATTTGACCGAACGCTTTGACCGACTTGATCTCGCGACCACTGGCATGGCCATCACTGAGGATCAAGTCGAAGCGGCGTGGGCCGAATGCCCTGACGATCAGCTCGATGCACTAAAACTAGCAGCTGACAGGATCGAGGCGTTTCACGACCACCAGATGCCGGACGACACTGCTTACACCGATGAGGCTGGTGTTGGGCTCGGCATGCGCTGGTCGGCGATTGAGTCCGTTGGGCTCTATGTTCCAGGCGGGCAGGCGGCGTATCCAAGCTCGGTTCTCATGAACGCCGTTCCGGCCCGAACCGCCGGTGTTCCCCGTCGGGTTATGGTTGTGCCTACCCCGGATGGGGTTATCAATCCGTTGGTTCTGGCGGCAGCGCGCATCTCCGGTATCACCGAAATCTACCGGGTCGGCGGCGCCCAGGCGGTGGCGGCACTCGCTTATGGAACCGAGAGTATCAGGCCGGTGGTCAAGATCGTTGGCCCGGGCAATGCCTATGTGGCTGCCGCCAAGCGCCAGGTATTTGGCCAGGTTGGCATTGATTCGATCGCCGGGCCCTCGGAGATCCTGGTGGTTGCCGACGCGGCCAATGATCCAGATTGGATCGCGATGGATCTGCTCTCCCAGGCTGAGCACGACGCGGTGGCGCAATCGATCTTGATTACCGATGACGCGGAGTTTGCCGACAGGGTCGAGACGGCTGTTGCAGTGGCGCTCACACGACTACCGAGAGCTGAGATCGCCGGTGCCAGCTGGCGCGACTATGGGGCCGTGATCGTTGTTTCATCGCTCGACCAGGTGCCGGCATTGGTTGACCGTCTGGCACCTGAGCATCTGGAACTCGCCGTCGATCACCCGGAGGCCTTGGCGGCGAAGGTTCGCAACGCTGGCGCCATCTTCCTTGGCCGACACACACCTGAGGCGGTTGGTGATTATGTCGCCGGGCCTAACCACGTCTTGCCGACGGCGCGTACGGCTCGTTTCTCGTCAGGACTGAGTGTGTTCGATTTCCTGAAGCGCACTACGACCGTGCAGTGCGACGCTGAGAGCCTGGCCCGCATCGGACCGGCTGCTGTCACCTTGGCTCAGGCCGAGGGCCTGGACGCGCATGCCCGCTCGGTCGCAATCAGGCTCGGCGGCTTGCCGTCGACCGGTTGACGGGACCGGGTGACGATCCGATGTCTGGGTTCGATAGCGAAAGCGGAAACGCCTCCCGTGACCGCATCGTTCACATAGAATTGGATGAACGCTCGGTTGTGCGGCGTAGTGCCGAGGTTGAGCACGAGCGCGCCGTAGCGATCTATGACCTAATCGAAGAGAACATGTTTCGCCCGTTTGCGGATGATGGCGGACCATTCCACCTGCATCTCAGCATTGAGGAAGGCCGCCTCAAGTTTGACATCCGAGACACCAGTGACCTTGAGCGCGCCTGTGTTCTGCTTCCGGTAATGTCGTTTCGTCGCATCGTGCGGGATTATTTTCAGGTCTGCGAGAGTTACTACGACGCGATCAAGCGCATGACGCCGTCTCAGATCGAGGCGATCGATATGGGACGACGAGGCTTGCACAACGATGGCTCGCAGCTGCTATTGGATCGCCTTGAAGGCAAGATCGAACTCGATTTCAAGACGGCTCGGCGGTTGTTTACGCTGATCTGCGTCTTGCATATTCGAGGGTGAGAGCGATGAGCTTTATCCCTCCTGTCACGCTGCCCGGCGAACGGATCCAACAACCAAGTGCCGTATTGTTCGCCTGTACCCAGAATGCCGTGCGCTCGCCTATGGCCGAGGGTATTTTGAAAAGCCTGCACGGCACGTCGATTTTCGTTGATTCCTGCGGCTTGCGACGCGGCGAACTTGATCCATTTATCATCGAAGTTATGGCGGAAATTGGCATCGACATGAGCCAGCACCGCCCGAAAAGTTTTGATGAGATGGAGGATGATTTCTTCGATCTGGTAGTTTCTCTGTCTCCGGAAGCCCAGCATCGCGCGATCGAGATGACCCGGACCATGGCTTGCGACATCGAGTATTGGCCGACCTTGGACGCCACTATAATTGAGGGAAACCGTGAGATCCGTCTTGACGCCTACCGGCAGGTTCGCGACCAAATTCGCGCACGCATTGAGCAGCACTTCCCGCTCCATGCCGGGCCAACGGTTTGACCGAACCGCGTTCTGTTCCGTGGAATCCAGCATCGGTTCAGCAAAATTGCCTTGATTTCCCCGGGGTCCGCGCGCACTTTCTTGCGACTTCGGCCAATCAAATGGAGTGAGTATGGCAAAGGAAGACGTAATTGAGTTCTCCGGCACGGTTAGCGAACTGCTGCCCAATGCGATGTTTCGGGTGAAACTGGACAACGAGCACGAAGTCCTGGCGCATACGAGCGGCAAGATGCGCAAGAACCGCATCCGCGTTCTGGCGGGTGACAAGGTCAACGTGGAGATGACTCCTTACGATCTGAGCAAGGGCCGAATCACCTTCCGCTTTAAATGACCCGTGCGGGGATACCCGCGTGATGGTGACCAAGATGGCCACGAACTCAGAAACGGTCCTGTGCGCGCCCAAGGGCGCGCGCTTCGTTTTGGCCTCGGCCTCTCCGCGGCGGGTCGACCTCTTGGCTCAAATCGGACTTACGGCCGATGAAATCGATCCGGCGGACATCGACGAGACACCAATAAAAGCCGAGTTGCCGCGCCTTTACGCCGCCCGGATCGCGCGTGCCAAAGCCGA
>JABIRP010000121.1 GCA_018699735.1 Rhodospirillaceae bacterium
CGGGCAACGTTCCAGAAGAACGGCGCTGGGCCGCTCAGAACGCCGGTCAGGTTGGCACGCCAAGCCGAGGGGCGATACCATTGGCCGGCATGGGCGTGGGTTACCACTTCCATGGCCCGGACCTGAATCTTCTCAGCCAGGATCGCCTGCTCCTTGAGATCGGTCTCGCGAGCGAACTTGTCGCGAAGCGCTTCCATTTCCGCGTCGCAGGGCCATCCGAACCAGGCCTTGTCACAACCGGCATTGAAGCCAGCGGCCATGATCGGGTTCAGAATGTCGGCAGCCGTCCAGGCCGTCATGAAGACGTTCCAGCCATTCTTGTCCGGCGTCTCTCTTTTGGAGCGACGGGAGACAAGCGTCTGCCAGTCCATCGCCTGCAGGTCGATCTTGAAGCCGGCCTTCTTAAGCAACGAAGCGGCAACCGGACCCAGATTGTTCAGAGAATCGACGTCGGTCGACTGCATGATAACGATTGGACGTCCATCGTAGCTCGACTCGGCCAGCAGCTTCTTGGCCAGCTTGAAGTCGGACTTCAACACGATGTCGGCACCCTTGTTGGTCGCCAGCGGCGTGCCGCAGATGAACATCGCGCCACAAACCTTGTAGTACTCGGGGTTGCCGATGGTCGCCTTCAGGAAATCTTCCTGATTGATGGCGGCCAGCGCCGCGCGCCGAGCCTTGATGTCATTGAAGGGCGGATGCAGATGGTTCAGACGGAACATGTACTGCAAACCAAGCGGGTTCAGGTTCTTGACCGTGACCCCATTGTCATCCTTCAGCAACGGCAGCAGATCGGTCGGCGGCGATTCGATAAAGTCGATCTCGCCGGCCATGATGGCGTTCACAGCCGTCTGGTGATCCTTGATCGAGATCCATTCGACGCGATCGAAGTTGGCTTGCTTGGCGCCAGAGGCCCAGCTCGACGTTTCCGAGCGTGACTTGTAGTCATTGAACTTCGCGAAGATCGCCTTATCACCCGGCTTCCACTCTTTGTCCTTGAAGACAAACGGACCGGAACCGATGTACTCGGAAATCTGGTCCTTGGATGGCGTATTGGCGATACGCTCCGGCATCATGAACGGCACGTTCGAGCTTGGCTTGGCCAGCGCCATGAGCACCAGACCGAATGGTTCGTTCAGGATCAGCTGGAAGGTGCCGTCATTGACCGCCTTCATCTCCTTGGTGAACTTCATAAGCATCTGGCCCATGGAGTCCTTGGAGCCCCAGCGCTTGATGGACGCGATGGCGTCAGCCGACGTGACCGGCTTGCCGTCATGCCATTTCAGCCCGTCGCGCAGCGTGAAGGTATAAGTCAGTTTGTCGCCACTAATCTTATAGTCCCCGACCATCTGCGGCAGGATGTTGAGCTTCTCATCCATTGCAAACAGCGTGTCGTAAACCATGTACCCGTAGTTCCGGGACATATAAGCGGTGGTCCAGATCGGATCGACGATCTTGAGATCCGAGTGCATGACCACTTTCAGGGTGCTCTGTGCCGAAGCTGGCGTAGCGAGCATTCCGCCAAGTGATACCGCCGCAGCGGCCACACCAAGCGCAAATTTACGCGTAAGTTTGGAATTCATGTTTTTTGCCTCCCATGTGCATTCAGCGGGCTGGCTCCGAGCGAGCCTCGAGAGCTTCAATCCGCCCAGCTCTTAGGTGGATGCATCGTAGAAGCGGTTCTCACAGGGGGTCAATGGACTCTTGTACAAGAAACCGCATAAAAACCCGATCTGAACGGAAAAGGCTCACCGAAGTGGGCCCTCTCACAATTCTTTGATAGTCCGGTCTCTACCGGTTCTGACGGTTCTCCACCAAATCGTCTACCACTGCGGGATCCGCGAGCGTCGATGTGTCGCCGAGATTACCGAAATCGTTCTCGGCGATCTTGCGCAAGATGCGGCGCATGATTTTGCCGGACCGGGTTTTCGGTAGGCCTGGCGCCCATTGCAACCAGTCCGGCGAGGCGATCGGACCGATTTCCTTGCGCACCCACTGCACCAACTCGCGTTGCAATTCGTCGGAGGTTTCGACGCCGAGCTTGAGGGTAACGTAAGCGTAGATGCCTTGGCCCTTGATGTCGTGCGGCGCACCGACCACAGCGGCTTCGGACACCATGTCATGAGCCACCAACGCGCTCTCAACTTCGGCCGTACCCATACGGTGGCCCGAGACATTAATCACGTCGTCGACCCGGCCGGTAATCCAATAATAGCCGTCCTCGTCCCGCCGGCAACCGTCGCCGGTGAAGTAGCGGCCGGGATAGGTCGCGAAGTACGTCTGGAAGAAGCGCTCGTGGTCGCCGTAAACCGTGCGCATCTGCCCGGGCCAGCTGTCGGCGATGCAGAGATTGCCTTCCGTGGCACCATCGAGTTGCTTGCCATCGGCGTCGACCAGCAAGGGCTGGATGCCGAAGAATGGCCGGGTCGCCGAACCTGGCTTCAATGGTGTGGCACCCGGCAGTGGCGTGATCAGGATGCCGCCGGTTTCGGTCTGCCACCAGGTGTCGACGATCGGGCAACGCTCATCGCCGACGACGCGGTGGTACCAGTTCCAGGCCTCTGGATTGATCGGCTCACCGACCGTGCCGAGCAGGCGGAGCGAAGAGCGGTCTGTAGAGGTGACCGGGCCATCGCCCTCTCGCATGAGGGCCCGGATTGCGGTTGGCGCCGTGTAAAAGATGTTGATCTTGTGCTTGTCGCAGACCTGCCAGAAGCGGCTTGAATCCGGATAGTTCGGCACACCCTCGAACATCACGGTGGTCGCACCGTTCGCCAGCGGGCCGTAGACAATGTAGCTGTGGCCGGTAACCCAGCCAACGTCAGCAGTGCACCAATAGATATCGCCGTCGTGGTAATCGAAGACGTATTGATGCGTCATCGAGGCATAGACCAGATAGCCGCCTGAGGTATGCATCACACCCTTGGGCTGGCCGGTCGAACCGGAGGTATAAAGGATGAACAGCGGATCTTCGGCACCCATCGCTTCCGCCGGGCAATCCGGCGAGGCGGCTTCGGTCAGGTCGTGATACCAGTGATCCCGTCCTTCGACCCAATCAATAGCGCCACCGGTGCGCCGGACCACGACGACTGTTTTGCACATCGGACAGGACTGAAGCGCCTTGTCGGTATTGTCCTTCAGTGGGATCGGTTTGCCGCCACGCACGCCCTCGTCAGAGGTGATGACAATTGAGCTGTCACAATCTCTAATGCGGCCCGCCAGCGCATCCGGCGAGAAGCCGCCGAACACCACCGAATGGATGGCGCCGATCCTGGCACAGGCGAGCATGGCAACCGCTGCCTCGGGGATCATCGGCATATAAATCGTCACCCGTTCGCCCTTGGTGACGCCGACCGCTTTCAGCCCATTGGCGAACCGGCAAACTTCTTCGTGCAGCTCGCGATACGTGATCGATTTATCATCGTTCGGGTCGTCGCCTTCCCAGATGATTGCCACCTGATCGCCTCGCTTCTCGAGGTGTCGGTCGAGGCAATTGGCGGCAACGTTCAGCGCGCCGTCCTGGTACCAACGGATATGCAGATCATCCTTGTCGTAGGAGACATCCTTGATCTGGGTGTAGGGCGTCATCCAATCGAGACGCTTGCCCTGCTCGGCCCAGAATGCCTCCGGGTCGGCTACCGATGCATCGTACATTTCCTGGTAACCGGCTTCATCGACATAGGCCTTCTTGGCCCATTCGCTCGGCACCGGGACGGTGATATGTTCCGACATCGTGTCTGACCTCCCAAAGGTTTCGACCGGCCATCGAATTTTGCGACCGGGGTTGTTTTCAAATCATAACAGAAGATTTAGGCCAAGGGGCGCGGGACGCGCAAGTCTATCGGAGCCCGATGCCGGCCTCGTCCTCTAATTCGGCAGTATCCGCCGCATCGATAATGCGCCGCGCGACATCGTACGAGAAGCCGGACCGGGCGAGCGCCGCAAGATCGCGGTCCCGCCGCTCGGCGCGGGCCTCCTCTGCCCGGTAAGGGCCAAGCCGCCGGCGTCTGGCAAGGCGGCTCGCGGCGGCGAAATCGAGGTCTGGTGATTGAGTTTCCTCCACCAGCAGGTCTAGCGCTGCCTCGATCGCATCCCGGCCAACGCCCTTTTGGCGCAACTGTTCGGCAATTCGCCGCCGCGACCGCCCTTGACCATGAAGCGAGCGAGCCCGTCCCTCGGCATAGGCGCTATCGCTCACCAAACCTTGGCCAACCAGCTTTTCTACTGTTTCTGCGAGCCAGATTTCGGCTTCGGCGCGAGCCTCTTCATCCGGCCAATCCGCGCGGTCCAGCCGGCGGGTCAGAACCCGGCGCAGGTTCTCCACCGAAGACGAAAACCGTCCGAGATAATGCACGGCGATCCGCTCAAGCCTTGCCTTGGTGACTTTCTTTGGGCGCCGTCTGGCTTGGCGCTGCGGTTGCTGGGAATCCGCATTTCCAGTGTCCATAGCTCAGCCATATCGCCGGTTCGAGAACTTGTCCAGGTTCCGCAAAAATCGCGGAGGATTCTTTTCACGAGCTTTGCTATCGTCCGGCTGTCCGCGATCAGTAGAGCGAGAGCGAAGCCCGTGTCGATTACCGAGCCCGCAAACCAGTCTGAAAATACGGCGACCCCGATAGGTGGCGTGCTACCAAGCCAATCAATCCGAAGATTGATCGCCGATGGCGGCCTATTCGCGCAGCCCGGTATCGAGGACGAACAGATCCAACCCTCCAGCATTGATCTCCGCTTAGGCCTAGAGGCTTATCGGGTTCGGGCGAGCTTCCTGCCAGGGTCCGATGCCAGTGTTGAGGAAAAGCTCGATCGGATGACGATGCGGCGGATCGATCTCACCGATGGGGCAGTTCTGGAGAAAGGTTGCGTCTATGTCGTGCGCCTGATGGAGGCGGTCAGCTTGCCGCAGAATGTCTCAGCCGTGGCCAATCCGAAGAGCTCTACCGGCCGGCTTGATGTTTTCACCCGCCTGATTACCGATCGGGCCAGCGAGTTTGAAACCGTCGAGGCTGGATATGATGGACCGCTCTATGCCGAAATTTCCCCGCGGACTTTCAGTATCCTGGCGCGGGCTGGTTCCCGATTGAACCAGCTCCGGTTCCGACAGGGTGAGCCGCAGGTCAGCGATGACGCCATGCGCCGCCTGCAGGAACACACACCTTTGGTTCACGCCGACGCGGGCCAAATCGATATCAAGGAAGGCGTGGCGGTGAGCGTCGATCTGACCGGTGATGCTGAAACCGGGCTGATTGGTTTCCGCGCCAACCGGCATACAGGGTTGATTGACATCGACGAGCCCGGGTCCTGTGAGGTGCTGGACTATTGGGAGCCGGTTTATCGCTTGCCCGGCCAAGAGCCAGGCCTGATCCTGGATCCAGGAGAATTTTATATCCTGCGCTCGAAAGAGAGTGTCACCGTTCCGCTCGACCACGCGGCCGAGATGCGGGCCTACGATGTGCGTGTCGGTGAGTTTCGGGCGCATTACGCTGGGTTTTTTGATCCGGGTTTCGGTGTTGCGGACATCGGCGGCGAGGGAACACGGGCGGTACTCGAAGTGCGCTCACACGACGTTCCGTTCATGTTAGAGGATGGCCAGACCGTCTGCCGCCTGGTCTATGAGCCGCTCCTGGAAGTTCCGGACAAGATTTACGGGGCTTCCGGAACCGGCTCGAACTATCAAGGCCAGGGCTTAAAACTCGGCAAGCATTTCCGCCCGTGGAGGCCGACAGGCTGAGGCTTGGATTAACGGCTCAATCTCGCCCGTTAGTCCCGCCA
>JABIRP010000122.1 GCA_018699735.1 Rhodospirillaceae bacterium
TCGCGCAGATAGCTCTCGACATCCGCCGCTTCGCCTTCGTATCGCGGATCAGCCAGACGTTTCTCGGTCACGGACCCAAAATTTTCAAGCAGTGGTGCCCGGCCGCCAAGCGCGTTGTGGCAGAGCATGCAGGTGCCCTTGCCCTGAACCACCCGCTCACCCAACGCGACAAACTGGTCCATGGTCATTGAGCCCAGGTCGAGCTTCTCCTCGACTGGTGGTGCGGCCGGTACGATGACCGGGATGCCATGATTGGCGTAGAGCGCAAAGGCTGCGACCACGGCGATGCTGAAGATGGTCATCTTGAGGAAGTTCGCCATCGCTCTACTCCCGCCAATAACCGGTCGGCTCGACCTTGCGGCCGGAGAGCTGGCTCAGCCAGAAGACGAATATGACCATCAGTAGGAAGATCACAACACCAACCGAGACCACGTTGGCGGCATATCCAAGCGTCGGCGTGAAGGCATTGGCGGAATTGTCCCGCATGACATCAACAACGTGCCAATGCTGGCGAATGCCCGAGCGGATGTAGCCCATCAGGCCCATCAGCCAGGTGAACGAGACCGCAAGCAGGAACAATGCGTATTGCGCCCGGCTGGATATCCGACCCCAGTTGATCGGCCCGACGGCGCGCGCGCCCCGGTACATAAAGGCATCGATAACCGCACTGGCAACGATGATCACAAGGGTGGTTGTCACCTGCGGGATCGAGGCCGCGACCTTGTAGACCGTGTTGGTGAAATAGCCGTAATAGACGCCGAGAAACAGGATATTGGCGATGCCAGCGGTGAAGAGCGCCACTTGCGCCGCGTTACCCGCATTGACCCAGGCGACGGTCGCCACCTTATTGGCCCGGCGGTAGTAGAGGAAGCTCAACGCCGTCGCCAAGATCATTATATTCACGGCCGTGTTCTTGGCCGGCATGATGCCGAGGGGACCGAGGTATTTGTGATATGGCCCGCCCAGCGCCTTCAACTCCGCATTGGTCAGCACCAGCGTGTGTGGCGTAAACCAGACCAGGAAGGCGGCCACGATGACGATGGCGATATACTTGATATAGGGGTTGTAACGGCTGGCCCCATCGCTCCGTCCCATGCCGCACCAGAGATAATAATTGGCGGACAGGAACAGAGTGCCAATCAGCACCGCCTGGATAATGAACAGCCAAGCGAAAACGCCGCCCATCAGGGTGATGCCCATCTGCTGGCTGTAGGCGTAGATCTCGGCCGTCAGGTAGTAACCGGCGAAGGGCAGCGGCAGCAGGGCCGCGATGGCGATGAAGTTCGCGGTGTAACCCATCCAGTCGTAATGCGCTTTTTGCTCGGCACTTGCGGCACTCAGGAACTTGAAGGCCGCATAGGCGCCGACAGTCGAGCCACCATAGGCAACATTGGCGATCACCCGGTGCAGATTGATCGGGTTCCAGAGGTAGTTGTGCATCGCCGAAAACGCGTCGCCGGTGAAAACACCACCGGCATCGATCCCGGCCGGGCTCATCATGAAGGTGAGCCAACCGTTGGCGAGGAACATCAGCACGGTGCCAACCGCGTTCAGCAATAAGCCGAGTGTCAGGTGGACCCATTTGCGGAAACCGCCCTGCAGCCAATGCCAGCCGTAGTAGTAGATGTAGAGCGTGGCGCTCTCGGCAAAAAACAGCAGCGCGTAGTAGAACATCGTACCTTTGAACACCTTGGCCAGATAGGTGAACAGGTCCGGGTAAAACAGGATCAACGAGAACGCGAGCAGGCCACCAAGGATCGCAGTGAGCGAATAGGCTGCGATCGAAACCTTGATGAACTCGTAAGCCATGTCGTCGTAGCGCTTGTCGCGCGTGCCCATGCCGATCGCCTCAATGATGAAGACGAAGATCGGCACGGCGAGAACGAAGGCGGCGAACCAAAGATGCAACTGAGCCGCCAACCAGACGACCACACGCGCATTGATGCCGGCAATGGTCGGGTAATCGGCGAGCGAGAGCTTGGGTGCGGTGACGCCGGTGGCGGCCGCTTCGGCCGTTGCATCGGTTGCCTCGGCGGCAAACGCAGCGGCATCGGGGAGAAGCAGGAAAAGGCTGACGAGCAACAGGGCCACGGCCGTCGTACGCAGCGCCCCGAAGACTATTCCGTCATCCCCGCATAGGCGGGGATCCAGGGCAGACGCCCGATTGGATTCCCGCCTATGCGGGGATGACGAATTCATAGGCATAGGCATAGGCATAGGCATAGGCATCCGCATCACCTCACCCGTTGAAGACCAGCGACAACCCTTGAGCCGCCATGATCGCGTAGTCGATGGCGAAGAACCCGGCAGCGAAAACCGCAAGTGCCACGACGAAGGGGATGATGCTGCCTTTCATGAGAGCCTCCCTTGATCCATCTCAAAGAAACCAAATGAAAAATGCGAGAACCGCGACGGTGACGACGGAGAACAAGGCTGGCCCAGCCCAAGCCAGCAACCCGGTCTCACCTGCTTGCGCGTCCTTGCTCACGGTCTCGCCCCCATGCCGCCAACGGTCGTTGACCGAGTCGACGGGCAGCCATATACAGAGCTCATGAAATTCACGAAGAAGCGCCTGCTCGACGTCGTCGTCCTCTCCGGGATGGCCATTAACATCGTCGTCATCGCACTGATCCTCTACATCTACGTGCTCTGAGCTACTTCTTGCCCTCGCAGCCGCAGAACTTGCGCAGGTAGCCGACCAAGGCGTCGACCTCTTCGATTTTCAGTGTCTTGCCCCAAGGCGGCATCATCGGCGATTTCGAGACCACCGGACCGCCATCGAGAACGACGTTCTTGATGTCGGCATCGGAAAGTTTCGACATCTCCTTGGCATTGGTGAA
>JABIRP010000123.1 GCA_018699735.1 Rhodospirillaceae bacterium
GCCCGGAACCGGTGGTGTGGCTGTCCTCAACGAAGGCCAGATCGCCGGCGACCATCGCAAAAAGGTATGAGGGCTTTGGAAACGGGTCATGCCAAGTGGCGAAATGTCGCCCGTCCACCAACTCACCCGCATCGATCGGATTTCCGTTTGATAGCAGCACCGGGTAGCCCGCCTTATCAGCTCGGATGGTGGTGCGATAGATCGCCATCACGTCCGGGCGGTCGGGGAAATAGGTGATCTTGCGAAACCCCTCGGCCTCGCATTGGGTGCAATACATGCCACCGGACATGCCACCGGAAAGGTATAGCCCCTCCAATGAGGAGTTTTCGGCCGGTTTGATGCGGGTGACAACGTCGAGGATGAAGTCACCACCGACGCCCGGAATGGTCAGGTCTTCGCCTTCGATCGTGTAATCACCAGCGCTCAACGCATTGTCGTTCAGTACCAGCGAGACCAATTCCAAATCGACCCCGAAAAGCACCAAGGGCGCCGCACCAGATCCCGACTCCGGGTTGCGGCGGCCGTTGAGCCGGCTGGTAACCACGGTCGCCTCGTCATACAGATCGATATCGAGATCGACACTTTCGATCATATGCGCCGGGACTTGATAATCCGCGCGTTGGACAGCTTTCGGTTCAGCGGCGCTGGTCGATGGGGTCATGGTTTGGGCCCTTGGTTATTCGAGCGACTAAAGCTCAGTTCGCCATCCAGCCGCCATCGACCATCAGGTTCTCGCCGGTAATATATGTCGCTTCATCGCTGGCAAGGAAGAGTACGGCGTTGGCGACGTCGAGCGGCCGACCAAGGCGCGGCCACGGCGTGCGAGCTTCGGAATATGAAATGGCTTCTGGCGAGATCGCGTCACCAGTTTTGCCGGTCAGGATCTTTCCAGGCGCCACCGCGTTGCAGACAATGCCCTGCTCGGCATAGTCGCCAGCGATCTGCCGCGTCATATAAACAACCGCAGCCTTACCGGTTCCATAGGCGAAATCGTTCGGCGATCGGATCATGCCGTGCTGCGAGGATATGTTGACCACCCGGCCCCGCACACCGTCGCGTGGCTCCTGCGTCACCATCCGTGCAATTGCGGCCCGGCAGCCCAGGTATACGCCCTTGGCATTCACCGCCATCACGCGATCCCAATCCTCTTCGGTGGTCTCGAGAAGTGGCTTGCCGACGCCGATGGCGGCGTTGTTGACCATGATATCGAGACCACCGAATTGCTCGACCGCCGACGCCACCATCGCCTCAGCATCCGCAGCGTTGGAGACATCGGCCTCGACGAAGACAGCCTCGCCACCCATCGCCCGGATCATATCCAGCGTGTGCTCGCCGCCTTCGCGCGGAGTTTGACCAAGGTCGGCGAGGACCAGACGCGCGCCTTCTTCAGCGAACCGCAGTGCGATCGCCTTGCCTATACCCGATGCAGCCCCGGTGATGACCGCGGATTTTCCCTGTAATCGCATAAGATTCCCTCAAATAAGTGCAGAGCGAACCTAGCCCGGATTGCCTCCGACCGATACTGCTCGAATTTCCATTTTGGGCCAAAAATACACGTGTCCCAGCCGGTTTTGGCTGGGACACGGTATCAAAGCAGCAGATTTGGCCTGATTAGGCGGCGCTTTCCTTCAAGGTCGTATAGGCCTTGACGCAATGCTCCTCGCAATAGGGCCGGCCGGCGACGATTTTCTCGCCGCAGAACTTGAAGTCCTCGTTCTTCGGGTCGCCAATCGGCCATGAGCACTTACCCCGATCCCAATCGGCGAGACCGAGCGGTGTCGACTTACGGCGGCGCGGTGTGCGTGGTTTATCGGACCGCAGGATCGGCGACTGCCGCTTGGGCAAGCCCATGCGGTGTACTTTGCCGACCACGGCGTTTCGGGACACGCCAATCGCGAGCCCAATTTGAGTGATGGAGAGCCCCTCGCCCCAAAGTTTCTTGAGTGCGGTTAGCCGATCTTCGTTCCAGACGCTGACAACAGCCTCGCCCATGATAGATATCCCCTCGTCAATCACTCTGGCGGTGTTTTGGTCGCGTCCCGGAAACCACCCCGCGCCCTAAATACGCCAGATATTGTGTGTGCCGAGGATGAAGCTACACTACATGATGTGTTAACCGCAAGACGAATCGTTGCGCGCCAACGAGTCGCGGGGAAGCACGGTTTGCCAGATGAGGTCCTATTCCTCGCGATATACCGGCGGCCGCTTCTCGACGAACGCCTGCATGCCCTCAGCCCGATCGGCAGTGGCGAAAGCAACGAACATTGCCTTGCGCTCATAGGCCAGGCCCGCCGTCAACGGAACCTCTTCCGCCTTGAGCACCGCGTCCTTGGCAAGCCGCACGGAGATCGGGGCGTTGGCGGATATCGCGACCGCATGCTCGATTGCCCTGGCCTCGGCCTGCCCCGCCGGTACCAAGTCTGCGACCAGGCCGCAGGTGAAGGCTGTCGCGGCATCGATAAATTCGCCGGTCAGGATCATCCGCATGGCCATCGGTTTGCCAACCGCGCGGATCAGACGCTGGGTACCGCCATCGCCAGGGATGACACCGATCTTGACCTCAGGCTGGCCAAACATCGCATTCTCGCCGGCGACAATCATGTCCGTCGTCATTGCCAGTTCATTGCCGCCACCCAGTGAGTAGGCCTCGATCGCGCTGATGATCGGCTTGTCGAAGGTTTCGATCGCGTACCAGCCGTCAACTCGTGACGGTGTGGTCAAGGCAGCCAGTCCGCCGGACACCATTTCCTTGATATCGGCACCAACTGAGAAAGCCTTGTCGCTGCCAGCCAATACGACGGCACGCACCGAGGTATCGGCAGAGGCGTCTCGTAGAATCTCCGCCAGTCTGGCAATTAGCGCGCCGCTCAATGCGTTGCGTGCTGCGGGTCTATTGAGACGGGCCAGGAGGACATGCTCGGCAGGTCGTTCAATCAGGATAAGATCTTCGCTCATGGTATTTCCCTAGTTTTGGACTTGGATCGCGCCTTACGACCCTAAATCTGTCAGCCATTTCATGTGATGCTTGCCGACCGCGACCAATTCGCCTCTCTGATTGGTGAC
>JABIRP010000124.1 GCA_018699735.1 Rhodospirillaceae bacterium
AGAAGGAGATTATGGGGTGTGCCTCTATAACGCCGATGATGCAGCTTTGCCGGCAATTGGCAGCCAACAACGAAATACTGATTATCACCGACAGGCCCGCATACTCGCACGAAGTTACGCGCCGGTGGTTCAATCGGCAGCGGTTCCATTGCTCCATGATTTTCATGCGCCGGGACGATGACGACAGGCCCACGGCGGACATCAAGCTTGAAGGGATCCGGCGCAGCATGAAGGATGGCTGGGGGCCGTGGCTGTTGATTGATAGCGACTTAGAGGTCGTTAATCAGTGCTGGCAGCTCGGGTTGACGGCGCTACATGCGCCCGGAAGCTAGGCACATATGTTGTCTCGCAATAGATCCGGTTGTTGGCCGGCGGTCACGGTGTCGCTGCACGGCTCTCTGACAGGTATTCCGAGGCCTCCCGCTTCGCTCACGCGTTACGATCTCGCTACAAATGGCCGGCGCCACCCGTTTGGGCCGGGTAACTTTATTGTTCTTCTCGTCCTTTGCCCCGAAGAACCCGCTTTATTTCGCGCCAAACGCTGAGTGCGTAAAGATCTTCATCCGCTTGGACCTCGATTGTCTGTTGAAGTGCAATTTCTGCGGCGCGATCAAGACCATGCTGCTGGATCAATCGCTCAGCTATCTGTTCAGGATCAGGGCGCGATGACTGGATCATAGGAATCTTCTCTTGCCCTCAATTATGGCGCTCATTTGGTCGGCATTGATATCATGTCGGAAAATCTTGATTTTGCCAATTTTGATCCAACAGCGCCGGACACTAATAGCTTTCCAAAAATTGGGACGAAAGCTGGTTAATCAACAACAACTCGCTCTGCCATCATCCTGATTAACTGCGCAAATATTGGCCTGGATAATAATTGTGGACTTAGTTGCGGGCAACCGAGCGCGTTTCAACACAACCTGGGTCACGAGCAGCCGGTCCCGGCCTACGCGTTGACGTCTGCTTTTGGGCGGATTACCGACATACCTCGCCGATCTATAAATTAGGTGGCGGCGCCGTCCGACACATTCTGGAGAAAACCTTATTATAGCCTTATTAGAAAAACAAAAGGCTCAGCCGTTTCCAGCTAAACCATTGAAAATACTGGGGCGAGTGACCGGGATTGAACCGGCGACCTCCTGATCCACAATCAGGCGCTCTAACCAACTGAGCTACACCCGCCACCGAGCCGGTGCGTATAACATTCCGCTGCCGACGGCGATTAGGTAATCCCTTGGTCTATTCGCGTCAACCGAAATGCCGCGCCAGTTTGTCGACCGCCGCATCCAGCACTTCGTCCTGCTTGGCAAAGCAAAAGCGGATGTAGTTGCGGGGCCCGTCTTCACGATAAAAGGCGCTGACCGGCACCGCTGTCACGCCGGCCTCGGTGGTGATATGGCGGCAGAACGCCTCATCATCGCCGTCGAAACCAAGCTCGGATATATCGACGAACAGGAAATAGGTGCCCTCGCAAGCGACCGGGCCAAACCCAGCCCGCGAGAGGCCCCGGCTCAATCGGTCCCGTTTGGCCTGCATTGTTGAGGCGAGTTCATCAAAATAGTCGTCGCCTTGAGCAAGCCCAAATGCGACCGCGCGCTGCAGGTTTGGGGCGGTCGTGAACACCAGGAACTGATGTGCCTTGGCGATCGGTGCCAAGAGATGCGGCGGTGCTGTCAGATAGCCAACCTTCCAGCCGGTCAGCGAGAAGGTCTTGCCGGCCGAGCCGATCCGCACGCAACGCTCGCGCATACCCGGAAGTGTCATCAGCGGGATGTGCGCGCGGCCGTCAAATGCCAAATGCTCGTAGGCCTCGTCGCAAACCGCGTAGCAGTCGAACTCTCGCACCAACCCGGCGATCATCTCCATCTCGGCTTGGGTAAAAACCTTGGAGGCCGGGTTCTGGGGCGTGTTCAGCACGATCAGTTTGGTCTTGTCGGAAAACGCCGCACGCAGAGCCGCCGGGTCGAGCGACCAGTCGGGTGGTCGGATCGTCACCATCTTGGGGATGCCACCGGCGCGCCGGATGATCGGCAGATAACAATCGTAGCAGGGCTCGATCAGGACCACTTCATCGCCGGGCTCGATCAGGCCAAAGAAGCAGGCGGCCAGTCCCTCGGTCGCACCGGTCGAGACCATGGTCTCGGTCTGCCAATCGACATCCAGGCCATAGAACCGCTTATCATGCGCCGCCACCGCTTGGCGCAACTCGGGCACGCCCAGCATCGGTGGGTACTGGTTCGGCGGGTCATAGAGCGCCTTGGACGCTTCCGCCAGGACCGGGTCTGGGCCGCGGTCATCGGGGAAGCCCTGGCCAAGATTGATCGATTTGTGCTCGATCGCGAGCCTCGACATCACCTCAAAAACGGTGGTGCCGAAACTAGACAGTAATGTGTTCGCGGGTTTCATGCCTTCGCGATACCTCAGCCTCGCGATCAATGCAATGGCGCGCCGCACTTGGGCGCCTAAGGACCGCCTCAAGTTTGTGGTTTTCATTAGGGAAATAGCGGAAATGCCGACACCAAGATGGCATCGCTTCGCGTAATCCCTGTGCGAATTGCGATCTGACGACCGAGGGCGATGGCAATACCTTCGCCGGGTACGCCTTTCGCGCCGGTTGAAGCGAGACGGAGCTAATCCGGCGTGTCGCTGAACGTCGTCCGATATAGGAGCCGACGGGCGCCGTCGTAATCGTTGACGGCACAATGCATCGCCAGACGGTTATCCCAAACCGCAACATCGCCCGGCCGCCACCGCAGGCGGCAACAAAACTCCGGGCGAATACTGTGCTTGTAGAGGGCTTCGAGAATGGGCGCACTCGCCTCGTCGGTCATGCCGTTGAGCCGGGTGGTATAGATCGGGTTTACGAATAGCGCCTTTCGGCCGGCCCGGGGATGCGGGAGGGCTGCCGGGTGCCGGCGTTCTATATCGGCATTCGGATCGCCCCGGGTCATGCGGATCGAGTTGCTGGCGCGATGCTTTGCCGGCGGGGCGTATTTGGCGCCATAGGGCTTTCCGACATGGATTGCGTCGTGCGCGTCGACGGTTTGGCGAAGTTCATCCGGCAAAGTTTCATAGGCCAAAACCTGGTTTGCCCAGACGGTGTCGCCGCCGACCTCGGGGACGTCCACCGCGTTCAGGACCGAGCCTGCCGGAGGTGTTTCCAGGAAGCTGAAGTCGGAATGCCACTCGCCGCCGAAGACCCCGACTTTCGCCTCGCTCGCTTCTTTCAGAACCGCGATCACCTCTGGATCTTCGGCCATTGGCTCAACATACGGTAGGCGCAGGATCGAGCCGAAAACTCGGGTCAGGCGTTTTTGCGCGGCGATATCGAGATGCTGATCCCGGAAGACGATCACCTGATGGTCCATGAGCGCGTGACGCAGAGCCTTGGCAAGGTCCACTGAGATCGAAGCCTTGAGATCCAATCCTAGGATCTCAGCGCCAATTGCGCCGGTCATGGGTTTGATATCGAGCATGAAACTGCTTTCGCGGATGCGCAAGTAAGTGACTTGTTTACTAGTCTATCCCACCTCGGGCAAACCGAACCCGAATTGCGCCCCCTCCCCGCCGCCTGTATAGAAGCGCCACCACAATCGCCGGAGTTATCGTGCCATGACCACCCTCGCCGCCCGTATGAACGTGCTTGGAACCGAAACCGCCTTCGAGGTGTTGGCGCGGGCGAATGCGCTGGCGGCTCAAGGCAAGGACATCATCAACCTCGGTATCGGTCAGCCCGACTTCAAAACCCCTGGACATATCGTCGAGGCTGCCATCCAGGCGCTGCGCGATGGGCATCACGGCTACACGCCGGCCAATGGCATCCCGCAGTTGCGCGAAGCGGTGTCGGCGGACCTGAACCGACGGCTTGGTGTCGAGGTCGACCCGGGCCATGTGCTGGCCGTACCCGGCGGCAAGGTAACGATGTTCTTCGCCATGATGATCTATGGCGAGGCCGGCACCGAGATCATGTATCCGAACCCGGGGTTTCCGATTTACGAGTCCGCCATCCGGTTTTCCGGCGCCACACCGGTGCCGATCGAATTGAAGGAAGAAAACGGCTTCGCCTTCTCGGCCACCGAGGTTCTAGCCAAGATCACGCCCCGCACCCGTCTGATTGTGCTGAACAGCCCGGCCAATCCGACTGGTGGAGCCGTGCCGAAGGCTGAGTTCGATGCATTGGTCGGCGGCCTCGCGGACTGGCCCGAAGTGGCGATCCTAAGCGACGAGATCTACGGCCAAATGCTCTACGATGGGCGTGAGCATGTCAGCCTGTTGAACTATCCCGAGATCCGCGACCGGCTGATCCTGCTCGACGGTTGGTCAAAGACCTATGCCATGACCGGCTGGCGTCTCGGCTACGCGGTCTGGCCGAAGGATGTGATCGGGCATGCCGAAAAGCTGGCGGTCAATTGCCATTCCTGCGTCAATGCCTCGGCCCAGTTTGCCGGGATTGCAGCATTGGAAGGGCCGCAGGATGCGGTCGGCGAGATGGTCACCGCGTTCGATGAACGCCGCCGCGTGATCGTCTCGGAACTCAACCAGATCCAGGGCTTTACCTGCGTCGAACCAGGCGGTGCCTTTTACGCCTTCCCCAACATCACCGGCACTGGCATGAGTGCACAGGAGCTGCAGTCGAAATTGCTTGAGGAAGCCGGCGTCGCGGTTATCGCCGGCACCAGCTTCGGCAAATTCGGTGAGGGTTACCTCCGGTTCTCCTACGCCAACTCGACCGAAAACATCAAAGAAGCCATCCGGCGCATCAAGGCGTGCTTATCATAAGGGCATTACGTGTGTCTAATTTTTAGGCATTTGCCTATTTTTTCATGCCTTCCTTTTGTGTTCTCAGGCTGGATGGTTACGCAATCGTTTGATTTTACACACAAGTTTGGCATTACGAGTCTGGCACACCCTATGCAATAACGCGGGTATACGGAACGGCCTATCCTGAACGGAGTACTCAATCAGTCATGAAAAAAGTCGAAGCCATCATCAAGCCGTTCAAGCTCGACGAGGTGAAGGAAGCCTTGCACGAGGTCGGCATCCAAGGGATCACGGTGACCGAGGCCAAGGGGTTCGGGCGCCAAAAAGGTCACACCGAACTTTATCGCGGCGCCGAATACGTCGTCGACTTCCTGCCCAAGGTAAAAGTCGATGTCGTGCTCGAAGACAGTATGGTCGAACGGGTGGTCGAGGCCATCCAGCAAGCGGCCCATACCGGTCGTATCGGCGACGGAAAGATATTCGTCTCGACCATAGACGAGGTCATCAGAATTCGCACCGGAGAGACCGGAGCGGACGCGCTCTAGCAACAGACCAACAAACAACAAGCAATACCACTAGGACCCATCAATCCGCCCGAACCGGGCCGCGATAATCAGCGGACGGCCGATCGGATCCAAAACAGAGGGAAGAGAAAGAAAATGTCCGACATCAAGACCGTTATGGAGATGATCAAGGAAAACGACGTGCAGTACGTCGATCTCCGCTTTACCGACCCGCGCGGCAAGATGCAGCACGTCTCACAGCACATCCAGACCATCGACGAAGACTCGCTGGCCGAGGGCTTCATGTTCGATGGCTCCTCGATCGGCGGCTGGAAGGCCATCAACGAGAGCGACATGTGCCTGATGCCGGACCTGACGACTGCCGTCATGGAGCCGTTCTTTGCGCAGCCGACGCTGGCGCTGTTCTGCGACATCCTGGAGCCGCTGACCGGTCAGCCCTACAACCGCGATCCGCGCTCGACCGCCAAGGCCGCATTGAACCACCTGGCCAGCCTCGGGATCGGCGACACCGCATTCTTCGGCCCGGAAGCCGAGTTCTTCGTGTTCGACGACGTACGCTTCACCGTCGATATGCACACCGCAGCTTATGAAGTCGACAGCCACGAGGGCCCGTACAACTCGGCCCGCGACTACGAAGAAGGCAACCTCGGTCACCGCCCGGGCATCAAGGGCGGCTACTTCCCCGTCCCGCCGGTCGATAGCGGCCAGGATTTTCGCTCCGAGATGCTGTCGGTCATGGCCGAGATGGGCGTTGCGGTCGAAAAGCATCATCACGAGGTCGCCCCCTCGCAGCATGAGCTCGGCATGAAGTTCGGCACCCTGCTGCAGACCGCCGACCACCTGCAGATCTACAAGTACTGCGTCCACCAGGTCGCCGCCGCTTACGGCAAGACCGCGACCTTCATGCCGAAGCCGATCGCCGGCGATAACGGCTCGGGCATGCATGTGCATCAGTCGATCTGGAAAGACGGCAAGCCGATGTTCGCCGGTTCGGCCTACGCCGATCTGTCGGAAATGGCGCTTTACTACATCGGCGGCATCATCAAGCACGCCAAGGCGCTCAACGCCTTCACAAACTCGACGACCAACAGCTACAAGCGGTTGATCCCGGGCTTCGAGGCACCGGTGCTGCTCGCCTACTCCTCGCGCAACCGCTCGGCGTCGTGCCGCATCCCGCACGTCAACAGCCCGAACGGCAAGCGCGTCGAGGTTCGCTTCCCGGACGCCGCCGGCAACCCGTATCTGTCCTTCGCGGCGATGCTGATGGCCGGCCTTGACGGCATCCAGAACAAGATCCACCCAGGCGACCCGATGGACAAGGATCTCTACGATCTGCCGCCGGAAGAACTCAAGGATATCCCGACCGTCTGTGCCTCACTGCGCGACGCGCTCAACAGCCTGGATGCAGACCGCTCGTTCCTGACCGCCGGCGAGGTCTTCGACGACGATCAGATCGACGCCTATATCGAGCTCAAGATGGACGAGGTCTATGCCTTCGAGCACACCCCGCATCCGGTCGAGTTCCAGATGTACTACTCCTCCTGATCACCTAGATCAGAGCGCGACGATAGAGGGGCCGCCTGGGAAACCGGGCGGCCCTTTTTCTGTATTATGACAAACGGTTGGCCTCGCACCCGAGCCCGTGGCCAACCAATTGGGAAGCCCATCGCGTCATCCTGAGGTGCGAGCGTCAGCGAGCCTCGAAGGACGCACAATGCCGCCGACATGTTGCGTCCTTCGAGGCCCTTCCGCTGGTCGGGCACCTCAGGATGACGAGGAGTGGGAGTTCAGGGCAGGGAGTTCTGGGGACACAGGGAGTTCTGGGGGAGTTCCAGTGGGGGAGTTCCAGGGGGGAGTTCCAGGGGGGAGTTCCAGGGACACCACACATATTTGCCGCCTATCTCGATCACTCCGGACGGAGTACAGCGACGCACCGGGACGTCCACGCGGCGTAGGCGCGGTTGGAGATCCCGGATCAAGTCCGGGATGACATCCGTTTCTCAAGTAGGTGCCAGGAACAGCCTCAGGCCGCCGCCGCCCCATAGAGCGTGCGTTGCCCCACCCGCTCGAAGCCGATGCCGGCGATCTCGTCGAGCAGTTGGTGGGCGAGATCGGTGCGGCCTAGCTTGACCGCGCTGTCGACCAAGAGCTGCCAGAAGACGTCGCGCTGGGCATGGCTGCCGCCCATCTGCCAGAGATTGCGTCGTGCCGGCAGCAGGGCGCTCAGCACCGCCTCGTGCTCGCCCTTGCGATGGGCGATCGAGGCCTCGGCGGCCGGGATGGCGGCGATGCGGGTGGCGGGGCCGAGCGTGCCGGTATCCCCGGCGACGAAGGTACGCATTGCAGCGACCAGCTGATCCGCTTCGGCAAACCGGTCCGTGGCGGCCAGAACCATGGCGGCGTGGGCGTTGGTGAAGGGGCTGGCGTTGTTGCCGATGCGCTCAGCGCAAATGTCGGCGATGGTGCTCCACCGGTTGCCGATGTCGACACCGCGCAATTCCAATCGCATCAGCAAGGCCGCGACGTTTTGAAGGTCGATATAGGCGTCCGGCACAGCCTGGACCAAGGGCGAGTCCGGGTTGCGGATCTTGGTGTCGAGCAGGTCCAGGATCCGGGCGTGGTCACCGCGCTCTAGCAGGAAGAGTGCGAGATGCCACCAGAGGTGATGGACGATCTGGTTCGAGCCCTCCCAGTTGCCGGTCAAGGGTTCGAGCCAATCGACACCGTCGTCAATCCGCCCCTGCATGACCAGCACGTGGGCCACTGCATGGGTGCCCCAGCAATCGCGCGGATCGATTTCAACCGCCTCGCGGCCACAGCGCTCGGCGGTTTCGTAATCACCGCCTTCTTCGTTAGAGAAGGAGCGCACAGACAGGAAACCGCTGTAATCGGAGTGCTCCTTGTTCCAGGCCGGTGCCGCGCGCTCGGCCGTGTCCTGCATCCATTTGGACTCTCCGGTCCAAAACAGCTCCTGTTGGATCAGCCTGTGGGCCAACAAGTCGGTCGGGTGTTCGGCCAGGATCGCCTCATAAACCGTTGCCGCCTCAAACGGTCGCCCGGCGGCGCCCGCCTCCAGCGCCTTGACGTAAAGCTTCTCACGCGGGTTCGCGTTGCCGGCACCACGCTGAGCCGCGGCGAGCAAACTGTCGACAACGCCTTTGTAGTTGTCGCTGCGCCCACCGACCAGGATCAACCCCTTGACCGCGCTGGCCATGACGCAGTCCGGGTCTTTCGCCATCGCCTCGTCGAGATGCGCCACGGCATCGATCGACCAGCCGGTAAAACCCTTGATCCCGCGCCCCAGCGCCGCTGCCGCCTCGGCGTTGCTCGCCGTTACCTCAAACCCACTCAGATCGGTTGCCACGAATTCCTCCACTGCGCTTTAGGTCGGTACTGCCTCGACGGTGCCGCCGACAGCGTCTCAGGTCAACCGCATGATTGGCTGACCGGAGTAAAGTATTTGGCTGCGGTCGCTGGCGTCGCCGTTCGCATGACCAGGTCGATCTCGCTGGCGAGACTGGGCTCCATCTCTTTCGCCCGACGAAGATGATGTTCACCCACTGTGACATTTCCGGAATACCGCAAGGCCCGCCCGATCCAGAATTCCGATACGGCCGAATTCGGCTTCGTGGCAATACGCAGATCGCAAGCAGCGAGGAGTTCCTGGGTCCTGTCGTTAATCAAGAGGATCCGGCAATGGGCCCCGAAAACCCGGTCATCATCGGGCGCCCCAATGAACCCACGTCGCAGATAGTCTTGGCCCGGCGCTTCCCTTTGGCTGCGCAGGAGATGCAGGCCAATATACAGATATGCGGCACCGAGGCCCGGCTCAAGCAGCGCCGCCCGCCGCGCAATTTGCGCCGATGCCAGATAATTTCCCGTAGCGGCGATCGCTTCGGCGCGCAAAAGCGCCCCACCGGCATCGCTGACGATCGAGGGGTCCGAAACCATCGCTCATGCCTTCTGAAATCGATAGACCAAGGGCGCACCCTCTTCGACTTTGATTTCCAAGCCCCCGTCTAATTCCCCGGCCGCCAACCCGCGAAGGGCGTCGAGATCCCTACACACGCGGCTCCGGTCAATGCCGGCGAATTTGGCTTCCTGGTGCTTGGTTACGGGAACCGAGTGGGTCGGCGACCCGGCGCGTGAACTCAAGCTCGATCCATCGCGATCGATCAGGTCTTCCAGAACGTCAAGGATTACCCCGGCACGCAGACCTTCAATCCTCAGGTGCGGATCCAGCGCCGCCACCGCCTTGTCGCGGTCATCCACCGCATCGTCGTCGCCTCTGATATGCCGGAGCACCCAATCGGCAGCGGCGGCTGGTTCAAATTCATTGTGATTGACCAGGTTCGACATGTACTTGCCATCCCACTCGTCTCGGTTCGACCGCAGGCTGACCGCTGGCCGATCAAGCAGGAAAGCCTCAAGGCCGGTTGTGCAACTGGTGTGCGCCACCATCTTCGCACAAGACGTCCAGGCAATGTGATCGCCCTCCCGCCGCACCAAGAACCCGCTTCGTCCGGCCAGAGCGTCTTGCCAGAATTCAAGGCGCTCGCCGGGGTGCGGCCTCACCACGACGGGCAGAGGACATTTCTCGCGCTCCAGGGTCGCAAGAAACGCGAGCGCGTGCTCCAGATTGTTTTTCTCCCAGTCGCACCAGTCGCGAAAATACTGCATGTCCGCGTCATCGCCGGCCTGGAGCACACCGGCGGCCAGACAATTCTCGTAGAACCGAAGCGTGTCGCCTTCGCGAGGGTTGAACGTCGCATAATTGGTGTTGAAGAGGATAAATTCACCGATCTCGCCAATCCGCGAGATCATATCGCTCCGCGTCGCCGCGATGACCTCATCATCCATCAAGTCGGTTCTCGGATTACCCGTGACCACGATCCGATCTGCCGCATGTGGGAACCGATCGACCAGCCAGCCGCGCTGCGTCTCGCCATGCACCATAATCGACGAACAGTTCTCGACGGCCTCGGGGTCGTAAAGCCGCACAATTTCCTCGCGGTCGCAAACTCCGAGCGCCTCCTCTTCGATCGATGCGACCAAGTGCCCCGCATTTCGTGCCGCTTTCATTTGGGTCGCTTGGATCGTGTTGTTGCCCTTGAAAAACATGACACCAGCCGGCAAGGCCTCGCGATTGGCCCAGAACCACCATTGAGGCCCAACGACCACAGAAAATCCTCGCGCGACCGCGACGCGAGCTATCAGCAACCGAGAGAGCATTTCCCGGCTGGCTTCCTCGACCAGCAGATAGAGATACGGTCGGCTCACTCAGGCACCACGACGGTCATGACCTTCCCGCCGGTTCCGTGAACCAAGTCATGTGCCCGGAGGGTAACCTTCGCGACACCGGCCGGGATCTTGACCCCACCGAGAGATCGCGTGAACGGTTGCTCGTTCACATGGGGATGAAAAAGCACCCGTTTTCCCAATACCGTTCCATCTGGCCCGACAACTTCCCAGGCATCGGCATAATGCTTCCAGCCTACATCGCCATGCGCCAGGGTCACGGAAAACGAATAGGTTCGAGCACCCTCTTTTCGGATTTCGACTTTCACAACATCGGCCTCGCCAGCGGACGCTATCGTCGGTCCGGCAAAAAGAAATACCGATAAGGCGGTCGCAGCGATACGAGTGATCATGTTTTCATCCTTCAGACTTCAATGGGCGAGGCTTGCCCTCTGGATCAAGGGCGACAAAAACGAACTCACCTTCAGTAACCAGAACACGCTTTGCCTCATAGGATCGCGACCGCAGAGCCCAGGCTTCGACATGCAGGGCCAGAGAGGTTCGCCCGATCCGCTCCAGATCGGCATAACAACACAGCACATCGCCGACTCGAACCGGTTTATGAAAGCTCATACCCTCGATCGCCACTGTCGCCACCCGGCCACGTGCTTTTAGTGAGGCAGCAGTGCCGCCGGCGAGGTCCATCTGGCTCAGAACCCAGCCCCCGAAAATGTCGCCATTTGGATTGGTGTCG
This sequence comes from Rhodospirillaceae bacterium, assembly GCA_018699735.1. Taxonomy (GTDB): domain Bacteria; phylum Pseudomonadota; class Alphaproteobacteria; order Thalassobaculales; family Thalassobaculaceae; genus JABIRP01. The sequence continues at coordinate 11,281 of JABIRP010000124.1, forward strand.
CTCGGCATGGCGACGGTGCGGATCTGCATCTCACCGCGCGGTTTTCGATCATCGTCAGTCATTTCGACCTCCCCGGGGCGTGTTAGGGTAAATTCTCTGGTTCATACAACATCTTGTCTCTGTTTAATCGAAAACCACAGGATGATCTTGCCATAGCGCGATCCGGAACGCATTATCGAGCCCATGTCTGATCTGTTTCAAAATACCGCTCGCAAGTCGAGCGATGAGTATTCCGCCAAGGATATCGAGGTCCTTGAGGGCTTGGAGCCGGTGCGCCGTCGCCCTGGCATGTATATCGGTGGAACCGACGAAAATGCCATGCACCACCTGGTGGCCGAGGTGCTCGACAATGCCATGGACGAGGCAGTTGCCGGGCATGCCAGCCGGATCGAAATAGAGCTTGGTGCCGACCAGACGGTCACCGTGCGGGATAATGGTCGGGGTATCCCGGTCGACCAGCATCCCAAACACAAAGATAAGTCGGCGCTTGAGGTCATCATGACCACGTTGCACGCTGGCGCCAAGTTCTCCGATTCGACCTACAGTACCTCCGGTGGCCTGCATGGGGTCGGCGTCTCGGTGGTGAACGCTTTGTCCGACTGGATGGAAGTCGAGGTAGCGCGAGACCGAAACATCTGGTCGCAAACCTATTGCCGGGGCATCCCCGACGGCGGGCTCATCGACAAAGGTTCGACCCAGAACCGGCGTGGCACAACTGTTCGCTTCCACCCAGATGGCGAGATCTTCGGAGAACGGGCGCGGTTCCGTCCGAGCGCGCTGTATCGCATGGCACGCTCCAAGGCCTATCTGTTCAAAGTGGTCGAGATCCACTGGCGCTGCGACGCCGCCCTGATCGCCGACGGTGACGAGACCCCGGCAGAAGCGGTTCTGCACTACCCGGGCGGGCTTTCGGATTTCCTGGCGGGTGCCATCAATGGGCGTGAGACCATCACACCAACTGCATTTACCGGCGAGGCTGCCGGACCGGACGGGGTTGAGCGGGTCGAGTGGGCCGTCACCTGGCCGGATGACAACGACGACGGATTTCTCTCGGCCTATTGCAACACCATTCCGACACCGAACGGCGGCACTCATGAGAGCGGTCTGCGCGCGGCACTCCTAAAGGGCGTGCGCGCCTACGCCGACCACGCCGGGCTCGCCCGCAAGGTGCAGAAAGCTACAGCCGAAGACATCATGGTCGGCGCCTGCTGTATGCTTTCGGTTTTCGTGCGCGATCCTCAGTTCCAGGGTCAGACGAAGGAGAAGCTGGTCAGCCCACAGGCCACCAAGCTTGTCGAGACGGCCGTCAAAGATCACTTTGACCATTGGCTTTCGGGCACACCGGAAATGGCCAACGCCCTGATCGAGTACATCGCCGAGCGCGCCGACGAACGGTTGAAGCGGCGCCAAGCCAAAGAGGTCTCACGCAAGACCGCGACCCGAAAGCTGCGCTTGCCGGGCAAGCTTTCTGACTGTTCGCGCTCGGACGCGGCGGGCACGGAGTTGTTTATCGTCGAGGGTGATTCCGCCGGCGGCTCAGCGAAACAGGCTCGGGCCCGCGCAACGCAGGCGATCCTGCCCCTGCGCGGCAAAATCCTGAATGTGGCCAGTGCGTCCGCTGACAAGTTGCGCGCCAATCAGGAGCTTTCGAACCTGCTCCAGGCACTCGGCTGCGGCACTGGTTCCTCCTATGACGAGGCGGCGCTTCGTTATGAGAAGGTTATTATCATGACCGACGCTGACGTCGATGGTGCTCATATCGCTTCATTGCTGATGACATTCTTCTTCCGAGAGATGCCGAAGCTGGTGGAGGACGGGCATTTGTACTTGGCCCTACCGCCACTCTATCGCCTGACCCAAGGCACCAAGGTGTCCTACGCCCGCGATGACGAGCACAAGGACGAGCTGATGGAGACCGAATTTTCCGGCCGGGGAAAGGTCGAGATCAGCCGCTTTAAGGGCCTGGGTGAGATGATGCCGGCACAGCTGAAAGAGACCACCATGGATCCCGCTAAGAGGATCTTGTTGAAGGTCGCTGTGCCGCCGTTGTCGAAATCGGCTGAACTAACCCCGGATCAAGCAACCGAACGCAAACGGCTGGAAACCACGGTCGAGACCTTGATGGGCCGGAAACCTGAACTCCGCTTCGCCTATATCCAGGAAAACGCACGTTTCGTCGAAGACATCGACGTTTAGGATCCTCATTCCCGCGTGGGCGGGAAGCATCAAGCTCCGACTCTCTCTTTTTTCGCTTCCCGGTTTGGCGCAGCCAAAACCGGGATCTCGATCCGGCGAATGCACCCCCGCGAGATCCCGGATCTCCGCTACGCTCCGTCCGGGAAGCAGCAATAGGGTGCAGATTGCATTTTCGGCTCGATTTCCATACAGCCTGTCAATGCCTCGATAGATAAACGCACTACTCGACCCGCCACTCTTCAATCCAATGGGTCGTCGTGTATTGGTGGCCGGTTGGGCGCACGCCTTTCAGCCATTTCGGCAATACGAAAACATTGGCGCGGTAGTAGAGCGGCAGGACCGGGAGCTGTTCGGCATAGATCTCCTGGATGCGGCGCCAAAGACCAAGCCGCTTTTCGCGATCGAGTTCAATTTCCACAGCATCGATCAACTGATCCATCTCAGGATTTCGGAAGCCTGGATTGTTCTGTCCAGACCAACCATTTTTATCCGAAGGTATAGACTCCGAGTGTAAGGTTGTGCGTGGCACGCTCTCCGGCGAGGAGAGCCACGCATACATCGCCATCGCCTTGAATTTGCGTTTGGCGATGGTCTCACCGAACAAGACCCGGGCCGGCTCGTTTCGCACCCTGACCTCGACCCCGACACGTTTCCAGTAGTTCTGCAGCACCTGTTCGACCAGCTCACGCACCCGGTTCCCGGCGGTTGTCATGATTTCCAGTGATAGACGCTTACCCTTTGCGTCGTGCCGGATGCCGCCCTTTAGGATCGACCATCCCGCCTCATCCAACAACGCTTTGGCACGTTTGGGATCAAACGCATATTTCGGTGCGTCCGCCGCGTGGATCCAGTCGAGTGGATGGACGAAATTATGGGCAACTGGCTGCTTACCAGCGAACAACCGCTCGCTGATCGCCTCTCGGTCGATCGCATGCAGCAAGGCCTTGCGGACCCGGACATCGGCCAAAGCCGAATTATCGAGCATCAGATCGACATGCTCATAGATCAAGCCCGGTTTGTAGACGATGTCGTATTTAGCCCCATGTCGTTTCTCGAAGGCCAATGCCTGATCCAGGGTCAATCCGGCCTCACCGGCGATATAGTCGACCGAGCCGGAAAGCAAGTTGGCTTCCAATGCAGAGGTATTCTCAATCGTGCGCACGACGATCTGGTTGAAGGCCGGGCGCTTGCCCTTCCAATGATCGTTTCGGGCCAAGACAATATGCGAGCCCGGCACCACCTCGGTGATCCGATAGGGGCCATTATAAAGACCCGGGTTTGTTGGATCGGTGTCATAGAGCGTGCGGTGGCGGTACTCCTTGGGGTCAGCGAAAGCCGGTTCCTCCAGATGCGCCGGCAGGATATCGAAGCCGCCCATGGTCTCGTATTGGAAGGTCAACTTTCGGGTTGTAACGACAAAGCTGCGCTGGTCGATTGCTTCGATCTCGGTGATGTCGTCGTAGGTATTGAAGCCTGAGACCCCGGTCTCTGGGTGCTTGCCGACCCTCCAGGAAAAGATCACGTCCTGGCTGGTCACGGGCTTGCCGTCGCCCCAGGTCGCATCCGGGCGGATGGTGAAGGTTGTACGGACACCCAGCTTGCCGGTCTTTTGTCCCTTCTTGTCGATCAATTCGAACTTTTCCGCTCGGCCGCTCTCGAAGGTCGCGAGCTCGGTGCAAAGCTCGCACATCGGCTTCCAGTCATGGCCGTAGATCGTGAGATCGCGTCGGACCATGGCGAGCACGTAGGATTTAACCAACATCGAGTCGATCATCGGGTTCAGCGTCGAGGGAAACTGCGTCATGGCGATGGTCAGTCGTTCACGCGCTTCTGCCATGCCGGCCGAAACCAGAACCGTTAGGCCCAGTACCAACAACAGGATCGATCTTGTGATAGTCATCGAACGAGCTCTCCGCTTCACCCTTGCGCGCCTACCGCTCACGCGGCAGGTTTGACCAGAGGATAGCGAACCCAGGGAGGCGAACAATGCCCAAGGCCCTAATAATCGTCCAACTCGATGTGCACGATATGGACACGTATAAAACCTATACTGCCCAGACACCGGGCGTGGTCGAGAGTTTTGGCGGCCGATTTGTCGTGCGAGGCGGTCGATGGGAGACCATCGAAGGCGATCCGCCACGCAGTCGGGTCGTGGTGCTGGAGTTCCCGTCCTTCGACCGCGCCAAGGAATTCTACAACTCGCCGGAATACCAGAAAATTCTGCCGATCCGCCTCGGTGCCTCAACCGGCAGCGCCTATCTGGTCGAAGCCGCAGAGTAAGGGAAAAAAGGGGATATTCTGCTTTTTAGAAAAACCAGAATGTCCCCTTTATTGTTTTCGCCCTCAACCGCCGATTTCGATCACCGTACGGCCGCGCACACCGCCTTTCAGGATCGATCGGGCCAGGTTCGGAAGATCTTCCAGGCGATGGGTTTCGACCATGGCGTTGAGCTTGTCCAGCGGCAGATCGCTCGCAACCCGTTGCCAGGTCGCGTGTCTCGGCTCGGCCGGGCACATAACTGAATCGATGCCCAAGAGGTTGATCCCGCGGAGCAGGAACGGCAGCACGGTTGCGATCAAGTCATTGCCACCGGCCAAACCGACAGCGGCTACCGACGAGCCATACATCATCTGCGTCAGTACATTCGAGAGTGTCGTCCCCGCGACATTGTCGATGCAGCCAGCAAAGCGCTCGCGGGCCAAAGGCCGGCTCGGTGCCTGAGCCAGTTCCTCGCGGTCGATGATCGTGGCGGCGCCAAGATCCCGTAGATAGTCATGGGTCTCAACCCGGCCGGTCGAGGCCGCAACGGAATAACCAAGGTTGGCGAGGATCGCGGTCGCGACACTGCCGACACCGCCTGCGGCACCGGTTACCAGTACATCACCGCCATCCTTGGCGAGCCCATGCGCTTGCAATGCGCCGACCGCCATCATCGCGGTGAAACCGGCAGTGCCGACAGCCATGGCGTCGCGCAAACTCAAGCCGTCCGGCAGCTTCACCAACCAGTCGCCCTTGACCCGCGCTTTCTCGGCGTGCCCACCCCAATGCATCTCACCAACGCGGTACCCGGTGAGCAACACCTGATCGCCCGGCTTGAAATCCGGATGTTCAGAGGTTTCGACCGTGCCCGAAAAATCAACGCCTGGTACATGCGGGTAGTCGCGGACCAACCGGCCGATCCCGCCAATCACCATTCCATCCTTGTAGTTGAGCGTCGAGTAGGCAACGCGAACGGTGACATCGCCCGCCGGCAGGTCGTCGGTGGAAATCTCCTCAATAGCGGCAGTAACCTTGCGGTCCGCCTCGCGCAGCATCAAGGCGCGAAAACTGTCGGTCATGATCTCGGTTCCGTCCTATTGGGGTTCAAACCAGTGTGCAAACTTCGTCAAATTCCAGCCTTGGCAATCGCTTGAACACGCCGGTCGGATCAGCATGTCCCAGCGCGCAGATAAAGTTGGAGCGAAATTTTGTGCCGGCGAAGAACTCGGCATCGACCTTGGCGTTGTCGAAACCTGACATCGGTCCGCAATCCAGACCGAGCGCCCGAGCCGCCAGCATCATATAGGCCCCCTGCAGCGATCCGTTGCGAAATGCGGAAGTCTCGGTCTTCTCCTGCCCCTCTTCAAACCATCCACTCGTATCGACATGCGGGAACAACCGGCCCATTTGGTCGAAGAAACGCATATCGTGACCGACAATCACAACGACCGGTGCCGCATCGCCCTTGGCGACATTATTCGGGCTCAACGCCGGACGCAGGCGGTCTTTGCCGTCCTGGGTCCGAACGAAGACGAACCGGGCCGGACAACCGTTGCCGGCGGTCGGCCCAAATCGGGTCAGCTCATATAGGGCAGCCAATGTTTCGTCGGACACCGCACGATCGCTCCACTTGTTGTGCGACCGCGCCCGGCGGAACATCAGGTCCAGCCCCGCATCGTCAAGCGGTGGCAGCTCTTTTTGCGCCGCCGCCACGTCTGCCTGAGCCGCGAGATCAACCTCGTCGAAGACCGAAGCTTCAGCCATGGCTCAGGCCTCGTCCTTGATCGGGTTGGAAAGAATTCCAATGCCTTCGATTTCGATCTCGATCGTATCGCCATCACGCATCCAAGCCGGAGGCTTGCGGGCATGGCCGACACCCTCAGGTGTGCCCATAACCAGGACGTCACCCGCTTCCAATGTCATACAGGCGGACAGCAATTCGATCGTCTTGGCCACCGGGAAGATCATATTCGAGGTATTGTCGTCCTGCATGACCTTGCCGTTGAGACGCGATTGAATTTTAAGTCCGTCGGCTCCTGGCGGCAGCTCGTCGGCGGACACGAACTCTGGGCCGAACGGGCCAGTCTCGTCGAAATTCTTGCCGACCGTCCATTGCGGCGTCATGCGCTGGTACTCACGCACGGAACCATCGTTAAAGCAGG
>JABIRP010000125.1 GCA_018699735.1 Rhodospirillaceae bacterium
ACGCCAGCTTTTGACCAACCACATAGCCCCCGGCGAGACAGTTGAGGTGATCGCCAACCGGCTCGACAATGGCGTCGACCTGCTATTCGGCCTCGCCGAAGACCCAAACCTGCCGGCTCGGGAAGCCTATGCCGCATTTGCCACCACTCATGATCTCTCGCGTCTTTCCACCCGACTAAGTGAAACCGACGACGCATCACCGCTTGCCGAACGGCGGCGACCCGAGATCAAGTTTTCCGGCACTCCGGTTGCCCCGCCGCCCGGTGCCTTCCTGCAAGCCACAGCCGAAGCGGAGCAGGCAATGGCGTTGGCGGTAAGCGAAGTGTCAAAATCCGCAAGAGCAGCCGTCGATCTGTTCGCGGGTTGCGGAACCCTGACCTTTGCCGCAACCGATCACGCGCCTGTGCATGCTGTCGAGAACGACAGCGCGCTTCTGGCAGCCCTGAGACGTGGCGCGGATGAGGCCGAGCTTGGTAGCCGTGTTACCACGGAGCGACGGGATTTGTTCCGCCGGCCTCTCGACCAAATGGAATTGGTTCGCTTTGATTTGGCGTTGATCGACCCACCCCGAGCCGGCGCCCGCGAACAGTTCGAGCAGCTGGCGGCTTCGTCAGTGCCCACGGTTCTGGCCGCATCCTGTAATCCGGCGACATTTGCCCGCGACGCCCGCATCCTGGTCGATGGCGGCTATCGTCTCAGATGGGTCAAACCGATCGATCAATTCCTCTGGACGCCGCATGTTGAGTTGGTGGCCCTATTTGAGCGTGCGTCATGAACACCGATCCCGCCATATTGGCCAAACGATCGGTCACCATCGCCGGGCATTCGACAAGTATCTCGCTCGAGGAAATATTCTGGGCTCACTTGACCCGCATCGCAGGCGAACGCAGCCTATCGATCAACGCCCTGGTGACCGAAATCGACAGCCATCGTTCCGGCAACCTATCAAGCGCGATCCGGGTTTATGTGATGCAATCGCTCACTGTTTCAGAAGACCCTTCAGAATCCCCTTGAGCGCATCTTCGGGCGTCAACTTCTTCTGTTCGACAGGTGCTGTCGGAGCGGCAGCCGGGGCTGTTTGCGTAGTGCCGTTATCGCCGGTTTGGGGTTTGGATTTCTTCTCGAACTGGCGAAGAATTCCCCGTTCGACCACCCGCTGCAGCACGTAGGCCTGCAGTTTCTCGATATCGAGCACCATACGCGGATTGTCTAGCGGGCCAATAAATCGCACCCCTATGGGTGGCGAATTCTCGTACTCGACCAGCCAGAACTTGATCCGAGTGTCCATCTCTTGTGGCGGTAAATTGACAACTGCGGTTCCTCGCCCGGCGGCAGCAGGAGATTCGAGCGTTATATCCTCGGAGCGTAAAACCCCCTTCTTGATTTGATAGCTCGCCGTCAGTGATTTAAACGGTGTCGTTCCGCCCTTCATCGCCTTTTCGACCAAAGTCAGGAAATCGACCGGCCGGTTCAACTTGTCCAGTTGCTTGCTGACGATCGGCAAGTCGAGGCCTTCAATCACCCCATCCCGCACCAAGATTGATCCGGTGCCAGACAACGCGGAGACCAACGCGTGTTCGCTGGCCCCTCGGCTCGACATGTCGGTCTGGTAGTCAAGAACCCCATCGACCTTGGCGACACCCGAGGCGGCTAAAGCCGCCTTGCGGATATCAGCCTGCTTAATCTCCAAGTTAAGACCGACACTGGGAACCGAGCCATGGGCGAGCTTGCCACTCGCGACAATCGATCCGCCAAACATTCCGCCGGCAAACTTGTTGAGTGTCAGAACACCGTCCTTGAGGATAGCGCCCAGTTTCGCGTTATCGATCACATAGGCACCATAGACGACCTGCTCAGCATCCAACGTGATGTCAGCATCCGCTGCCATCAAGCCTGAGGTATCGATGCGATCCCGCGACCACTCCCGTCGAGCGCTCTTGACCGGAACAGCCGGCGCCGCAACTTTTGGGCTCGGTGCACCAGCCGGCAACCAGGGATCGACTTCGATCCGTCCAGTTCCGAGAACCAGGTTCAATTTTGGCCGCCCGTCACCCAAATCAAGACCGCCCTTTCCCTTCAATTTGATCGGCCCGGTGATTAGCTCAAGATTTGAGATTTGTACCGCCCTCGCCGTCCCGCCAACGCGCGCGGTCACCTTCAAGGGTCCAAGATCGCGCTTTGCCGGATTGAATTTGGGAGCCATCACACGGGCTAACCCGACAAGGTCAGGATGGGCGGCATCGAGTGTCAGATCGAGCGCCGGGTCATCGCTTCCGGCACCGTAACTGCCTTTGGCGGTCAGATGGACGGATGCGAGATCGAGCGCTACATCAAGTGAAATCGCTGAGCCGTTATCCGAGTTCAAACTTGCATTGAGAGTGCTCTGGCCGAGCTTCGCTCCCGGTGCCAGGACACCCGGCGCAAAGATTGCAAAAAGCTTTTCCGCTGCCGGATGCTTGGCAGCAATTGTCGCATCGAATATTGGCGGCACAGTCAAAGGTTTGACCGCCCCGATGAGGTCAAGGCTCGAGCCAAGCGCTTTCAAGTTGCCTTTGATCTTGAGTGATTCCAAGCCGCCTGTCAGCTTGCCACGCAATTCAAACCGGCCGATCCGCTGCAATGTGTCATTTGTTTCGATCCCGGCGAGACGGGCCAGGCGTGTCGCTGATTTTGCCTTGAGGCTGATCTCAAGATCGCCGGTCGGTGCAGAGCCCGCTCCCGACAGTGTTCCCGCAACTGAGAATGCGCCGCCGCCGATATCGGCAATGTCAAACTTGCGGATCGTTAGGGCACCGTCTTGAACCAGCGCATCGACACTCGTGCCTCGGATTGCGGTTTGACGATAAAGTGCTTCGCCGATATCGAGGCGCAAATTTGCATCGAAACCTGACAACGAGCCAAGCGCTGTGGCAAGCGCTGCACTTGGAGGTGGATCTTTGGGTGACGCGCTGCCAGCTGAAGCGGCGTTAGTCGATGCGGCGCTCTGCCCGGAAGCACTTTGGTTCGGCGGCAAATAGGCATCGACATTGATTTTATCGACGATCAGGCTGATGCCAAATGCCGGGCGCTCTCGCATCAACAAGGTCAACCCGCCGCGCAATTTCGTGGTGTCGAGGTCCATGGTCCAGTTGGACAACTGGAATTGCTCGCCGGCCAGTTTGACATCGGCACCGAGCGCGCCTTTGCGCATCCGGTCCGGTGCGATCCCGGCGACATCCACGTCAAGCCACACGAGAGCTGCGCGGAGATTATCTGACACCAGATCGGCTCTGCCGGCGAAACTCGGTTTTCCGTCCGGGGTCGCCAAAACGCCGCTCAAAGTCACGTCTGAGCCGCCCGGCAATTGAGCGGTGAGCCCCGCCAATCGCAAACGGCCTTGATCCAGGTCGGTCTCGACACGCACCTGCCGGATTTGTCCACCTTTCACAGTAACAACGTCGGCCGTCAGCGCTAAACTACCGTTCAACTCTTTAGGCAATTTGAAACCCGGCAAAGGCGCCAATCCCAAATTGGCGTTACCGGGCGCATTATTGACAGACTTGGTAGGTGCGGTTGATTCGTTCGTAAGGATACCCAAGGCATCCAAATTTATCCGGCCAAGGTCCAAACTGGCTTTAACCGAGGGTGCTGCGCCTAATGTGGCGGCGATACTCCCTTTGGCCCGCAAGTCTCCGAGCTTGATCGACAGATCGGCTAGTCCCGCAGACTCGGCGGACACCTCTACAGAGGTGACGATCTCGAAGGCCTGACCAAGTCCTTCGGGGAGATCAAATTTCTGATCCAGTGCCCGCCCCAGCGCCGCGACCGCCTTGGGGAACTCATCTCCAGCCAGGGCCAATTGACCCCGCAACTGCGGGCCGTCCTGCAACGCCAACGTTCCTTCGAAGCTGGCTCTCGCCAAGCCGTCACCCAGCGTGATCACACTGGACAAGCTCGACGGTCGGCCCTGATTGATGGCTCCGAGTGCTGATTTAAGGCCGAGCCGCTCGCCGCCATATGAAAGCGCTCCATCAACGACGAATGGGCCCGCAAGACTGGAGGCCGCAATTTGCAGGTCTATATCGTCCAGACGATGCTCAACACCGCGCCCGGGATCTCGGAACACGACAATCCCGTCGACAACCCGTGCCCCATCAAGCTGCAAGGCTATGCCGCCGGATCCATCGTCGCCACCGCCCGTAGTTGGTTTATCTGTGCCCGAAGCAGTCGCTTGAAAATCCCAATTTCCAGACCCGTCCGGCAGAACTTCCAGTGAAATCTCCGGCTTCACGAGCGTTACAGAGGCGACTTGGATCTTACCCCCGAGCAACGGCCCGAGTGCTACATGCACTTGCAGAGACTCAAGCTTGGCAAACGTGCCGTCAGATGCACCTCCAGGCGCACCTTTAGGGTTACCCAAACGTACATTGGCAACGGAAAGGCTCGGAGCCGGCAAAATTCTTAGCGAAATGTCCCCGTCGATCGAAAGCTGGCGGCCGGTGTTTTCACTCACGGCCTCGGCGATTTCTGGCTTGTATTGGTTCCAATCGATAAAGCCTGGCGCAATCAAGGCCGCAGCGACGATAACCACCAGGAGTACGATGATCGAGACCAAAAGCTTCTTCAAGCCTACCTCCGAAATACACAACTTGCCGTCAGACTATCGCGGTTCCCATGATTTTGGGAGCGCCCCGGGCGCAGTGTCGTATTCGGCCCGCACATTGACAAGACGATTGTAACCAATGCCCTGCCGGCCTACACAATCTGGCGACCTAAAGTGGGGTTATCGAGAGCGGGGGTTAAGGCCGAATGTTGGAATTATTGCCAGAAGGCGTACTGCTTTGGGCTGCCGGGACCCTGGTGGCGGTGAGCTATTTCACCTCGGCCTTCACGGCGGCTTTCGGCATCGGTGGCGGCTTGTTCATGCTGGTCAGCATCGCCAGCCTGGTCCCTCCGCTCGCCATCATACCGCTGCACGGATTGGTTCAGATCGGCTCGAACGCCGGGCGCGCGGCCGTGATGCGCCAGCACATCTCCTACCGGCCGTTCGCCCTCCTGACCATTGGCGGTGTTGTTGGCGTCGTGATCGCATCGCAAATCGTGGTTGCCCTGCCGCAGTCCTGGCTGCGGTTGATCTTGGGCGTATTCGTCGTTTGGGCTGTCTGGGGCCCGAAGCCCAAGTCCGCGAGCATCGGTGATTTGGGCTATGCGATCGCCGGTGCTGCGGCAAGTTTCGCAACTATGTTCGTTGGTGCAACCGGGCCTTTGATCGCAGCGTTCATATCCCCGGACCGCTTCAGCAAGAACGCGACCGTGGCAACCCACGCCGCGACGATGACCTTGCAGCACACGCTCAAGATTATCGCCTTCGGCGTTCTGGGATTTGCCTTCATGGATTGGTTGCCATTGGTAGCAGCGATGATCGCCACTGGCTTTCTCGGCACATTGACCGGCCGCTACATGCTTGAGCGTATTCCTGAGATTTGGTTCAAACGCATCTTTAAGACTGCACTCACGTTACTGGCCGCGAGATTGATCATTGTCGCTGTTATGGGGTTGCTCGGATACTAAGTGCCGCTGCAACACTGACCGTCAACTCGGCGACCCCCGCCACGGCCGCAGCGTCGGTTTCGTCATCAATTACCGAATTTCCGTTCATCTTGGAACTCGCCTGCTTCATGGCGTGTTGACGAGGGACGACATGCGCGCCCAAGCCAACCAGAATTTGTTGCAAATGCGCCAACCCGCGCACACCGCCAAGCGCGCCCGGGGAGGCAGCAAGCAATCCCGCCACTTTGCCCTGGAAAGCATTGAGGTCCGGAGCGTTCGCATCCTTGCGCGAGAGCCAGTCGATCAGGTTTTTCAGCAATGGGCTGAGCGAGCCGTTGTATTCCGGCGAGGCGACCAGGAAACCATCGGCGCGAGCGAACATTTGCTTCAAGGTTCGGACCTCCTCCGGCACCCCGGATCCGTCTTCCAGATCACCGTCGTAGAGAGGCAAGCGATGCTCACCCATATCGAGCACAGTAACCTCCGCACCCGCCGCTTCGGCGGACCGAGCAGCGGCGGCGGCGAGTTTCTTGTTCAAGGATTCCGCCCGCGCGCTGCCGGCAAAAACGAGAATGGAAGGGGCGTTTTTCAATGTATTGACCTCCGAGAGAGCGTTTGAGTGAATGTATTCCTACGGTTGGGCTGCAGGTTTAGAGCTGAGCAGCGCCAACCTCATGATCTTCTGGACGGTCGGCACTCAGCGAGAGCGCACCATCACCGAGCAGGACCTGGACGACGGCCATTGCGACCAGGAAAAGCGGAAATTCCCAACCTCCCCCTTGAGAACTGAACACCCAGCCGTTTCCCGAATGCGCCCAAGTCGCGCCAAGCAGGATCGGGATCAAGCTCAATGATACCAGACGCGTGCGATATCCGGTGATCAGCGCCAGACCGCCGATTGCCTCGGCAAAAAAGACTAGATAGGCAAGCGCGGCCGGCAAGCCGATCGACTCAAAATACTGCGCGGTCCCGGGTAGCGTGAACACGAACAGTTTCAGGTACAGGCTATGTGCCAACAGCACAACTCCGAGGGACAGCCGAAGAATGAAAGCCGCATAGGGCGCAGTTGTCGGATCGAGGACTCTGGTATTAGAAGCGAATCTGAACATGTGGGTCTCCCATTTCAGAACTTCGGGCGGACGCCGATGCCCGGGGTGAATTTGATAGCTCACCATGTACTGTTTGAATTTCGACATACCATTCCGCATAATATCGAAACTGCTGTGTATTTTCGCACAGCTAAGAGGTGAGTATGCTCAACTGGGATGATTTTCGGTTTGTTCTCGCGGTTGCTCGGCCCGGGTCCCTGAGCGGCGCGGCACGTGCGATCTCGGTTAATCATGCGACCGTGCATCGGCGAATTTCGACATTGGAGCGCAGGCTCGGGGTTCGGCTCTTCGAGCGTTTCGCGCAAGGCTATATCCCAACCATCGCCGGCGAGCGCCTGGCCGCCGCTGGCGAAAAGGTCGAGGCCGAGCTTTCCGACGCGGCGCGAGAGGGTCTGGGTCAAGATTTACGGCCTGAAGGAACCATCCGGC
>JABIRP010000126.1 GCA_018699735.1 Rhodospirillaceae bacterium
CATGGCAGCTGCAATGGGTGCTGGTTTACCGGTTGAAGAAGCGAGCGGTTCAATGGTCGTCGATATTGGTGGCGGCACGACCGAGGTCGCCGTGCTCTCGCTCGGCGGTATCGTCTACTCGCGCTCGGTGCGTGTTGGCGGCGATAAGATGGATGAGGCGATCATAGGTTACATTCGCCGCAACCATAATCTTTTGGTTGGTGAAGGAAGTGCTGAGCGTATCAAGAAATCGATTGGCTCGGCCTACCCGCCTGAAGACGGGGTCGGCCAGACCCTTGAGATCAAAGGCCGCGATCTGATGAACGGCGTGCCGAAAGAGCTGGTGATTGATCAAAGTCAGATTGCTGAGAGCCTGGCCGAACCTGTAAGCCAGATCGTTGAGGCGGTCAAAGTGGCACTGGAGCAAACTCCGCCGGAGCTTGCGGCAGATATCGTCGACAAGGGCATTGTGTTGACCGGTGGTGGTGCGTTGCTTGGCAACCTCGATTTCGTGTTACGCCATTCAACCGGTTTGCCGGTCTCGATCGCTGATGATGCGCTGTCTTGCGTTGCGCTTGGGACCGGGCGGTGCCTGGAAGAGATGAAGGTCCTGCGTAACGTGCTGATTGGCGCTTACTGATTGACCGCAATTCAACGGGGACCGTATATCGGAGGCGGGGTGAACCATGGCACGTAGGCCGGCTTCCTTCTCTCGCGTTGCCCAGCCGGTGCGTTCGATCTGGCATCGGTTCGCATTTGGCCTCTTAATTACCGCCGCTTTTGCGCTGATGCTGGTCGGCAAGGCCGATATTCTTTTGATCGAACGCGCCCGGGTCACGGTTGGTGATGCCGTCACTCCCATCTTGGAAGCTTTGTCCGAACCGGCAGCGACTGTTTCGCAAGCTATCCAGCGGACCCAGGATTTTATGCAGTTGCATGACAAACTCGTAGCGCTTGAGGCGGAGAACGCCCGGCTGCGGAATTGGCGCGAGGTTGCGCAGCGCCTGGACGCGGAGAACTTGGCACTGCGGCGGATCGCGGCATTTGTGCCGCCGCCAAATGCCCGGTTCGTGTCCGGTCGGATCATCGCCGATTCAGGTGGACCATTCGTGCATAGTGCGCTGCTGAACGTTGGTGAGCGCCATGGCGTGCGCCGGGGGCTGGCCGTTGTCTCCGATACGGGTTTTGTCGGCTCAATAGTTGAGGTCGGGCAACGCCATTCTCGCGTACTCCTGATCACCGACTTAAACTCGCAAGTCCCTGTTCTGGTCGAGCAGACCCGCGACCCGGCAGTGGCGATCGGCCAAAACACTGACCGTCTGAAACTGCAGTATTTGCCTCAGAATGCAGACGTGTCGCCCGGCGACCGGATTGTAACATCGGGACACGGCGGAATGTTCCCGGCCGGTTTGGCGCTTGGGGTCGTGACCTCGGTAAGTGACCGGGGTGTTACCATGAAGCCGACGGTCGATTATGCGCGCCTCGAGTACGTTCGGTTGCTGGACTACAACCTGGAAGGCGTGGTTGGTGGCACCAAAGCGGCGAACCGGCACACCGTGCTTCCGATCGCGCCGGAGGACCGGGCTGGGAGGCAATCGCGATGAAATCGCCCGCAGTCCAACGTCTTGACCGTCTGGCACGCGATGTAACGCCAGCCCTGACGATAACCGCGCTTGCAATCTTTACGGCTATCCCGCTCGGATTTCCCGGACTTCAGCAGGTAACGCCGGCCTATACGATGATGGCGGTGTTCTATTGGGCGGTTTATCGGCCCGACCTGCTCTCTCCAATTACGGTCTTTGCGATCGGGCTGCTGCAGGATGTTGTTCTCGGGCAACCGTTAGGGCTTAGCGCCCTCACTCTTCTGGCAGTACTTGGTGTGACTGTCAGTCAGCGCCAGGCGTTCATCGCCAAACCCTTCGTGCTCGCGTGGCTGGGCTTTGTGGTCATCGCCGCCGGTGCCTTCCTGTTGGTTTGGATGCTCATGATGCTGACCAATCTGACCATCATCCTGCCGCCGGCGGCGCTGTACCAATATGCGGTTACAGTGGCTGTATTCCCATTGGTGGCCTGGGTCTTCGTGCGTATTCATCGCAACTGGGTACGCTGAGGGTCCAGCCATGAATGTCCAGCCATGAAACGCGTCATCGACCAGGACCAGGAAAGAACATTTACCCGGCGAGCTTTAATCTTGGGTGGCGGCAAGCTGGCTCTGCTCGGCGCCTTGGTCAGTCGACTTTATTACCTGCAAATAGTCGACGCCGACCGGTATCGGACCCTGTCGGAGGACAATCAATTTAACCTGGAGCTGTTGGCGCCAATTCGCGGGCGAATATTCGATCGCAATGGCTTGGCCTTGGCCGACAACCAGGACAATTTTCGGATCGAGATCGTCAAAGAACAAACCTCGGATCCCAGCGAGACGTTGCGCGCCCTTGGAACCGTGATCGAGATCTCCAAGTATGACGTGACCCGCGTGCTTCGAGAAATGCGACGAAAACGCAATTTCGTACCGATCACGGTGGTCGAAAACCTGACACGTGAGGATATCAGTCGGGTTGCGGTCAACACACCCTATCTGCCGGGGGTGCGCATTGAGGTTGGACGTACCCGGCGCTACCCCCATGCCGACAAGATCGCGCACGTGACTGGGTACGTGGCGGCGGTATCCGATAGTGAATTGACTGGTGACCCGGTTTTGGAATTGCCTGACTTCCGCATCGGCAAGGCCGGCATGGAAAAGCTGTTCGATGAAGACATGCGCGGTCAGGCCGGCCAGCGACAGGTCGAAGTCAACGCACTCGGCCGGATCATCCGAAAACTACCGGGCCAAGAAGGACAACCTGGTCGCGATATGACCCTGACGATCGACATGCGATTGCAGGAGTTTACCTCGAAGCGGCTGGCGCGCGCGAATGCACGCGAGGTCCCGCTGGATCACCCGGATGCGGTTGCAGCGCTTGCTGGGTTGGCGGAAGAAGAACGCTCGATCACGGTTGATGACACGGTCTATCTCGACAAGAAGGGAAAGGCGGTTCCAGGCGAGAGCGGCGCCGCTGTCATTATGGATGTGCATTCCGGAGAGGTCCTGACACTGTCATCGGTTCCAGCTTACGATCCGAATGGCTTCAACAAGGGTCTGTCCGCGCGTGACTGGGAAGACCTGCTGTCGAACCCCCGGTCACCTCTCACCAACAAAGCGATCGCTGGGCAATATCCACCAGGATCCACGTTTAAGATGGTGGTGGCGCTGGCGGCTCTTGAGGCGGGGTTGGCGGGGCCGGGAACCGAAGTGAATTGTATTGGCCATATGGAGCTCGGCAAAGGCAGGTTCCATTGCTGGAAGAAATGGGGTCACGGCACGCTCAACATGGTGCAGGCGTTGGAGCAGAGCTGCGACATCTACTTCTATGAGATGGCCAAGCGTGTGGGAATTCACCGCATCCAGGCGATGGCCCGGCGAATGGGCCTTGGCGAGCGTACACAAGTTGAATTGAATGGCGAGCGCCGCGGATTGGTTCCATCGAAAGAATGGAAACTGGCAACACGGGGCGAGCGTTGGCAGCTGGGAGAGACGGTCATTTCCGGTATTGGCCAGGGCTTCCTTTTGGCAACGCCGCTGCAGTTGGCCCTGATGACGGCGCGCCTGGCAAACGGCGGGGTCTTGGTGAAACCAACCCTGGTGCGAGAGCAAGGCGAGATCCAGGAACCGGCTTCTTTGAAGATCAACCCAGCGAGTTTGAAAGTTGTGCTGGAGGGTATGAATGCTGTGGTCAATGGCGCTCGCGGCACTGCCAAGAAAGCCGCTCCTAAGGGAGTAGACTACAAGCTTGCGGGTAAAACCGGCACCGCGCAGGTACGTCGGATCACGCGCTCGGAACGCTTGAGCGGCGTGGTGAAGAACGAGGATCTGCCGTGGCGCGAGCGGGATCATGCATTGTTCGTGGCATTTGCACCTTATGATGCGCCGCGATATGCGACGGCTGTTGTCATCGAACATGGCGGGAGTGCTTCGCGGGTTGCGGCGCCAATTGCACGCGACATATTGGCCGAAACCATGCGTCTCGATCCCTCGCGGACGGCCGGCGCGCGCGCGGGTGGTCCCGAAGCCACCAATCCTAATGCCACCAATCCTAATGCAGTCGATCCTGCTGCCGCCGTATC
>JABIRP010000127.1 GCA_018699735.1 Rhodospirillaceae bacterium
AAATCCGATAACGCCAAAACTCGTGAGAGATAAAATGGTTTTATGATCTCCCACCAACGCTTGGTTTGTTTCATAAACCTGCAAGGCCATGCCGGTGACGATTCCCGCCCCCAGCACCAACTCGGCATAGGCAAGCAACCGAAATTCAAGCCTCTCAGCCTGCATGACCGCGGGAAGCCGTTGGCCAAATTGACTGGGCTCTCGGGCTTTCAAAGCGCGCTCCTGCAGAAAAACCGCGAGACCTGAGACCGCCGCGAGCGTGATCAATCCATAGGTAACGACCGCGACAGTGATATGGACCGCAAGCCAGCTCGTTGGGCCGGTTCCCGCGACATCCTCGCCCGAGTAGTTCCGGGACAGGGTGGCCAAAAGTCCAAGGACGACGAGATAGGGCATCAAAAGTGCCGACAATCCGACCGCTGCGCGGTTTGTCAGGCAAACCAGCCCGTAAAGCCCAAGGCAGGTCGCGATCGAAACCCAAAGCGCCTGGGAAAGCCCGGTGCGCCATGAATCGGCCAACTCCCACCATGACCATCCGGCGGCGCCGACGATCGCCAAGCCTAGCAGGATCCAGAATTGAGCGTCGCGCGCGGTGCCGCCACGTTGCGCCAGAATTGCCGCTGGTAATAACGAGAACAAAGCCGAAAGGTTCAAGATCAGAGACAAGGACATGGCCTGACTATATCATCCCGCCGAATTCCGGGCCCGCAACGCCAATTCGCATGATCAAGCTCCGCATGACAGAAAACCAACCAATAATATTTGCCATCGTGGTTGCCGCCGGTCGGGGTGAGCGCGCCGGCGGTGACCTGCCCAAACAATATCGCCAGCTTGGCACTAAAACCATGCTGCGGCGTTCGATCGAGAGCTTTCATTACCACCCGAGCGTGTCGGAGACTATCGCTGTCATCCATCCGGATCATGAGGCGTTGTTCGCCGAAGCAACCGCAAGCTTGTCGATCGCCGACCCGGTGCACGGTGGCGATGCGCGTCAAGACTCTGTCCGCCTCGGCTTGGAGGCTGTCGCGGCGCGGGGTGGTGCCGACTACGTACTGATCCACGATGCCGCTCGCCCCTTCGTTCCAGGCGCGGTTGTTGACCGGGTCCTCGACGCATTGTTTCAGGGGGCAAAGGCCGCATTGCCGGTGCTGCCGGTGGTCGATACCTTGAAACGGAGCGACGACGGTACGCGGGTTGAAGAAACGGTTGCTCGGGCTGGACTCTGGCGAGCGCAGACGCCGCAGGGTTTTGACTTTGGTCAGATACTGGGCCTGCATAGGGATTGGGATGGCACTGCTGCAACCGATGACGCTGCTTTGGCTGAGGAAGCCGGCGTTGATGTGATCACCGTGGTCGGCGACGAGCGTGCTTTTAAAGTGACGACGCCGGAGGATTTCGCCCGCGCGCATCAGTATCTGGCGACAGGTTATGAGACCAGGGTCGGTAGCGGCTTTGATGTCCATCGGTTCGCAGATGGCGACAGCCTCATGCTCTGTGGCATTGAGATCATGCACGAGCATGGGCTGGAGGGGCACTCGGACGCAGATGTCGGGTTGCATGCGCTTACCGACGCGCTGCTCGGCGCGATCGGGGACGGCGATATTGGATCGCATTTCCCGCCGAGCGAGCTCCGTTGGCGGGGGGCGCCCTCGGCGATATTTCTGCAGCATGCAGCAAGCCTGCTACGCAATCGCGGCGGAGAAATTTCCAACCTGGATGTGACCGTGATTTGCCAAGCTCCTAAGATTGGCCCGCACCGGGATGCCATGCGGGCGCGGATCGCTGAGATCTTGTCGATCGAGCGCGACCGGGTTTCTGTGAAAGCCACAACGACCGAGCGGCTGGGGTTCACTGGCCGTGGTGAGGGTATTGCGGCGCAAGCGAGTGTGCTTGTCCGATTACCGAACGAGATGGGGGACGAATGATGGGCCTGACAGGCTGGCTCGCCACTTGGTTCGGCTGCGGTTTGTCACCAAAGGCGCCTGGTACGATGGGTTCTCTTGCCGCCCTGCCCTTCGCCTACGGGATGGTTTGGGCTTGGGGAATGCCTGGCCTACTCATCGCCATCGTGATCATAATCCCGCTCGGTATCTGGGCTTGTGAGCGCTATGCGCAGTCCTCAGGCGACCCCGATCCGGGATCGGCTGTGATTGACGAGGTCGCTGGGCAATGGATCGCACTGGTGCCGGCCGGATTGGACCCGATCCTGTTCGCGGTCGCCTTCGTCAGTTTTCGGCTATTCGATATCTGGAAGCCTGGCCCGATCGGCGTTGCTGATCGAGAACTGAAGGGCGGTCTCGGTATTATGGTGGACGATCTTTTGGCTGGACTGCCGGCTGCCGCGATCGTTTGGGCTGCCGGGCGTTGGTTGATTTAGGACGAGGCACCGATGACGATATTCCCCCCTGACATCATCACATCCGCGACCGAGTTGCTCGTGCGTTGCCGGGATAGCAGTGTAATGCTGGCGACAGCGGAGAGTTGCACCGGCGGGTTGATTGCGGCTGCCTTGACGGAGATCGCTGGGTCTTCCGACGTGGTCGATCGGGGTTTCGTCACCTATTCGAACGAGGCCAAATCCGATCTTGTCGGTGTGCGGGCGGAATTGATTGTGGAGCATGGAGCTGTCAGCGAAGCGGTCGCCCGGGCCATGGCCGAGGGGGCACTCGCCAGATCCCGCGCGTCGCTGAGCGTTGCGGTTACAGGGGTCGCCGGGCCTGGCGGCGGAACTGTGGAGAAGCCTGTCGGCTTGGTGCATTTCGCCTGTGCCAATACTGGCGCAGAGACCGCCCATCGATCCAAAATTTTTGCAGGCGACCGAGGCGCCGTCCGCCTCGCCACTCTTCGGCTTGCACTGGCAATGATGCAAAAGGCCGTGGCCTAAAACGATCTCGCTAAATCCGGCCGACCTCAGGTCCGCATCGTCAGGCCGCCATCGACCGGCAAACAGTGGCCCGTGATGTAATTCGCCTCGTCTGACGCCAGGAACACAGCGGCCCAAGCGACATCCCACGCTGTTCCCATCTTGCCGGTTGGAGACATGGCGTCACGTTCGGCCACCATTTGCTCTGCTGTGTCGTATTGACCACTGATGTGCTGATAAATGTGTGGCGTGTTCATCAACCCCGGCATGATGACATTGGCCCGCACGCCCTGGCTCGCGTATTCGAGCGCCAAGCCCACCGTGAACTGATTCAATCCACCCTTCGAGGCGTAATAGGCACTGTACGGATATCCGGTGTTCCGGATTGCGGCGACTGACGAAACGTTGACGATAGCGCCCTTACCCTGCGCCAACATTACCGGTAACACATGCTTACAAGTCAGGAACACGCTGGTCAGGTTGACGTCCAACACTCGATGCCAGTCTTCCTCAGAGAGCTCGATCGGACCGCCCATGGCGCCGATCCCGACGTTGTTGTGCAGGACATCGATACGGCCGTGCCGCGCCGCTATATCGGTGACCAAGCGGGCGGTTTCCGCGGATTTAGTAACGTCCAGTGTTTGCGCCTCGGCCTGGTTGCCTTCCTGTTTGATGATAGCAACGGTTTCCAGCGCGGCGGCTTCGTTTACGTCCACCGCTATGACCGTCGCCCCTTCGCGCGCGAAAGCCACTGCCGTCGCCTTGCCGTTGCCCCAACCCTCTCCGATTGAGCCGGCGCCCATCACCATGGCCACCTTGCCCGCCAATCGCTCGCCCATTGGTCAATTCCTTTCGGTGAAACATTGGCAGAACAGTGCGACAAACCCTACAATATGACAACATCGCGACGCGGGCGCTGTTCGGTGTAAACTCTTCGGTGACGGGATTGAAAGCGGAGACGGTGCGATGGTGATCGCAAGAAGGTTATTCATGGAAGCAGCAAGGCGTCTGGCGGGCGACCCGCGGGTACAGCGCAAAGCAGCGGAGTTGGCCGAGAAAGCCTACAGTCACGCGCAGCCGACGCTGTCCAATGCCTCGACCCATGTCAGTGAAAGCATGCGCGAGACCTTGGCCGAGGTCGATCCGTTGGAGGAACCGGGGCGATTTCTGAAAAATCTCAAATCCCGCATGCTGCCACCGGAAGACGACGAATGACCCATCGTCATTCCTGCAAAGGCGGGAATCCAGGTGATGTTGAAACTAAGAGCTGGATCCCCGCCTTCGCGAGGATGACGATCGCGACGAGCCCGACAGACGACAGAGGATTTCATGACTTTCAAGCTTGGACTTATTGGTGCCGGCGCTATTGGTGCTGACGTAATCGATTTGGTGGCACGCGAACACTCCGGCGAGATCGAGATACCGGCAGTGTTGGTGCGGCAACCTCGGGAGCCTGACGGCAATGGCCCAAACTTCACCAACGACCCGGAAGCCTTTTTCTCTCACCAGTACGACGCCGTGCTAGAGGGCGCTGGGCATTCCGCAATCATTGCTCATGGTGCTCGGGTGTTGAATGCCGGTTCCGATTTGATCGTAACCTCGGTTGGCGCCTTCACCGATCAGGCAGTCTATGATGGTTGTCTCGAAGCCGCCCAAGCCAATGGCACGCGCATGTTGATCGCGTCAGCCGGGATTGGATCTTTGGATATTTTGTCTGGTGCAGCGGTCGGCGGTCTGGATGAAGTCGTGATGACGGTGCGCAAGGATCCAAGCGCCTGGTTCGGAACTGTGGCGGAGGGTCAATACGATCTTGCCAATATGACGGAGCCGACGGTGATCTTTGAAGGGTCACCCCGCGCGGGCGCGGCGTCATACCCACAAAACGTCAACATATCCGCCGCGGTTTCGCTGGCCGGTGCAGGATTGGACCGCACCAAGCTTATTATCGTCGCCGATCCGACGATTGATACTCACGTCATCGAAATTGTCGCCAAGGGAGCCTTTGGCCAGTACAGCTTCGTCGAGAATGTCGCCGTCAGCGAGACCAACCGCAAGACCGGAAAAATCGTTGCTATGGCGGTGATGAAGACCGTACGCAATCTAATCAGCCCGGTGGTTGTGGGTGTTTGACTAGATTTTTACCGGCACGGCCGACGCCATCGCTCGGCAGGTGTTAGCCGCCCCGTATTGGATATCGGTGATGCACAAAGAGTTGGATCTAAAATTTTTTAATTTTCCAGATAAGACAAGCATTATTGATGCAATTGATCGACTGCGATTCAACACGCACGAGCTTCAATTGATTCGTGTAGAAGAGGCGATATTGAGTCCAGCTCGCCTTCGTAGTGTAAGCGAGGGCGATAATAGCACCTCGTCGCCCGAGCCAGAATTGCGGGGTGGCGTATACAGTCGAAATGGAAGGCTATTGAGAGCGTCCCTCATGAATCGCGAAATTGATCTAGTCGCCAGCTCGGACGAAGCTGAGATCGACTCAGAATTTTTAAATATCAATAAAATCATTAGCTTAGGGGTATATTTGGGTTGGTATATGACCCATCATGGGCACTTTTTGACTGAAAGTCTTTCCAGGCTCTGGTGCTTCGAGAAATTTGCGGATAATCCCAACATCAAGTTCATATTCCATTTCTCAGACCGCACTGGCGAAAGAAAGCTGCGGCCTGATCATGCCAAAATCCTTTCTCTACTCGGAATTCCGGAACAATCGGTTGAATTCATAGAGGATTGGACTTCTGTTGACGCCTTGTTCATACCTGAGCAAGCGCAAGCTCTGAATCATTTCACGCATTCAAATCTAGCACCTGCATTCAATCAAATCGCTGAAATGGCCTCTAAATCAGCGGCGAATACGCCGGATAAAGTGTACATTTCTCGAAAAAATCTGAATTTTTTCAAGATTCGGCCGTTTAACGAGACCGAAATCGAAAACCTCATGGTGTCCCATGGCTTCAGTATTCTCTATCCAGAACAAACCGAT
The DNA here is from genome assembly GCA_018699735.1 of Rhodospirillaceae bacterium. Taxonomy (GTDB): domain Bacteria; phylum Pseudomonadota; class Alphaproteobacteria; order Thalassobaculales; family Thalassobaculaceae; genus JABIRP01. The sequence goes on from JABIRP010000127.1 coordinate 5,859, forward strand.
ATAGAAGAGCAAATTCGAACGTTCAAAAATGCTAAAGTGATTTGCGGATTTTATGGTTCGGGGCTTTATAACGGCTTGTTCAGCGGCACCAACGCACACATCATTGTTTTGACTGGCGATCACTCCAGATTGCCGCCTATGCACCACTTTTTAATCTCATACCTGACCAAGTCTCGTCTCACTCTACTCAATTGTCTTGTACCACTCGAATATTGGCGAGGGGTTTGGCTGGATGGTCGGGTTGTAGATGCATTCTTATGTGCCGAGTTTGAGGGGCTGGCGAACGCTCAAACTCCGTGGACTTGGTGGCCCAATCCGCCAGATGCTGCTAATGATATGGAGCACCAAATCATGTTTCATCACGCAGTTATTGCTGCTTGTGATGATCGTCCAGAACGCTACCGCCCGCTCCTGCAGCGCTTGGCGCGCTACGCGAAAGACACAGAGGCGGCGCTGGACCTTATCGCTGAGGTTTGGCATTTGAGTCGATATGACGCGCGAAGAGCCGAACTTAGCCGACATCTCGTTTCTCTCTCAGCGTGGGTCCTGGGGATATTTGATTGGGAACAAGCCGGAGATTTTGAACATGCTGTCACGAACAAACTGAAAGCCGTCGACTTGTCTAATTCGAGTGCCACGGCTTATGCGGATATGTATCGTGCATGCGGGTTTGTGACTGGAATAGATGCGTGGAATTCTCCAGATTCGCAATCAGCAGACTTACATTCGGATGATCATTGATGATTTTCTTATCTAAACTAGCGTCGCGGCCACGCAGGTTACCTCATGAGTGAATTAAGAAAGATTTTTGAAGAAAGCATCACTCGTGAATCCATGAAATGGGAGAATTATTTCGAGATTTATGAACGCCATATCAGACGATTTGTTGGATCGAATCCGACTGTATTGGAAATCGGGGTATATGCTGGCGGATCCTTGCAAATGTGGCGTCGATACCTGGGCGACGATGCAATTATAGTTGGAATGGACACAGACCCACGTTGCGCCGAGATGAGGAGCGAAGGGTTCGACATATTCATCGGCGAACAAGGAAACAAAGATCACTTACAACAAATTATCGATCGCTATGGCAGCTTCGACATCGTCATCGACGATGGAAGTCATAAGACCAGCGATCTAAAGGCGTCATTCGAGAAGCTATTTCCGCACGTGACCGAAAATGGAGTGTATTTGGTTGAGGACATTCATACAAACTATTGGGCCAAACACGAGGGGGGGTATAAAAATCCCGGCACATTTATCGAAATGATGAAAAGCACAGTTGACCATTTGAATGCATTTCACTCAAGAGATCCCAACTCATTTCGCCCAAATTTTCTCACGCATACGGTCAATGGGTTACATTTTTACGATAGTGTTGTTGTCCTGGAAAAACGCACTCGTGAAGCCCCATTTCAACAAGTAACCGTGAATACACAGAAGGAATGATGCATTTGACTATTCGTTTGCGGTGTCACAAACGATTATTGAGTTTACCAAACCACGTATAAATGCGGGGAGTCACCGCCATGCTGATCTTTCGCCAACTCTTCGATCCACAATCTTCGACTTACACCTACCTACTTGGTGACCCCAAGACGCGGAAAGCTGTTCTCATAGATACTGTCTTTGAACAGGCCCGCCGGGATCTCGCTTTGATCGAGGAATTGGAGTTGGAGTTGCTGGCTACAATCGAAACCCATGTGCATGCCGATCATGTCACCGGCGCTTGGCTCCTGAAGCAAGCTGTGGGCTCCAGAATCCTGTTGTCCAAGGCCGGCAATGCGGAAGGGGTAGATACAGCACTTGAGGACGGTGATGCCGTCGATTTTGGCAGCCGGCATTTGATCGCGCGGGCCACCCCGGGGCACACGGACAGTTGTATGAGTTTCGTGCTGGATGATCGTTCAATGGCGTTTACCGGCGACACGCTTTTGATTCGAGGCTGTGGGCGAACCGATTTTCAGCAGGGGGACGCTGGTGAGTTGTACCGTTCCATCCATGAAAAAATCTTCACGCTGCCCGGTGACTGCATGGTCTATCCAGGGCATGACTATCGCGGTCTGACATCGACCAGTGTTGACGAGGAGCGCCGTCATAATCCGAGATTGGGTGGAGAGATCCAAGAAGCGGATTTCGTGGGGTATATGGATAATCTCAACCTGCCGCATCCTAAACAAATCGCAATCGCGGTTCCCGCCAACCTCAAGTGTGGACGGCGTGAGGATGGTATCGCACCAGACGAAGCTCCCTCATGGGCGCCGCTGGCCTATACTTTTGCCGGAATTTGGGAAGTCCAGCCGCAATGGGTCGAGGAAAACGCCAACGCGGTCCAAATGATTGATGTCCGCGAGGCCGACGAGTTCACCGGCCCCTTGGGACATGTCGATGGCTCCAGCCTTATCCCGCTCGGTGAGTTGGAAGCAAACGCGGAGGCCTTATCCAAAGACCGTCCAATCGTGGCCATATGTCGTTCGGGCGCGCGATCCGCTCAGGCAACCCTGATGTTGCGCAAAGCCGGGTTCGAAGATATCGCCAATATGGCTGGCGGCATGTTGCGTTGGCGCTCGCAACGTCTGCCGGTGGTTGGCGGTCAGGAATAACCCCTTGAGCCAAGCTCAACCGTCGGCGGCTCCCGACGGGCCGATTAGGGTATTCGTAGCTTTCTTGCGCTTAGGTCTGACATCCTTCGGTGGCCCGGTCGCTCATATTGTCTATTTCCGTGAAGCTTTTGTCACCAAACGCCAATGGCTCGGAGAAGCGGCCTATGCCGATTTGGTGGCACTTTGCCAATTCCTTCCAGGCCCCGCATCGAGCCAGGTTGGCATAGGCCTGGGCCTCATGCGGGCCGGAATTCCAGGGGCATTTGCCGCCTGGCTTGGGTTCACTCTGCCGTCAGTCGTGTTGATGACAGCCTTCGCGTTCGGCGCACCGGCGATGACAGGAACATTCGGTTCCGGCTGGCTCGGTGGGCTGATGGCGGCGGTGGTCGCCGTCGTTGGCCAGGCGGTCTGGTTGATGGCGAGGACGCTTTGCCCGGACGCACCGCGGCTGGTGCTCGCGGCCGTCGGCGGTGGCGTTGCTCTCTCGATCCCCGGCCCAGCCGGTCAGATGGCAGCGATTGGGTTGGGTGCCTTGGCGGGGCTTACATTCGGACTTGGCAGTGGGGCTGGCGAGGGTGCACCGGCGCCAGTCTCTGTCTCGCGCCGAACTGGCTTCGCCTGCCTCGTGATTTTCGTGGTGCTGCTTGCCGGATTGCCGCTCCTCGCCGCCGCCTGGCCAACCGACCTGTTCCGGGTGGTTGACGGTTTCTTTCGCTCAGGCGCATTGGTGTTCGGCGGCGGCCATGTGATGTTGCCGTTATTGCAAGGCGCCATGGTCGAACCGGGCTGGGTGGCCGCTGACGCCTTCATCGCCGGATATGGCGCCGCACAAGCGGTCCCAGGACCGCTCTCGAGCTTCGCCGCTTATCTCGGTGCCACCATGACGGCGCCACCCGGCGGTATCACCGGTGCCATCCTAGGGACAGTCGCGATTTTCGCTCCATCCTTCCTGTTGGTTATCGGCGCCGTGCCGTTCTGGGCCGCCTTGCGGGCACATACTCGCATCTCCCATGCTTTTGCCGGCATCAATGCCGCTGTCGTCGGCTTGCTGCTGGCGGCACTCTGGAACCCGGTGATCAGCACCGGCATCCGAGATTGGCCTGATGTGGTGTTGGCGGCGTTGGCGCTGGTCGCGTTGCAGTTCTTGAAATGGCCGAGTTGGGCGGTTGTCGGGCTCGCGGCGCTCGGTGGATGGGGGATCACTCAAATCTAAGACGATGAGTAGTTGGCACCTCAACCCGCCACGAAACACCCTTCGCTGAATACCGGAACTGTGGTGCTGACATCGAATTCGGTGGCCACATCGACATCTTGCGGGAACCCCATATCGCAAAGCTCTCGCCCACTGACAGAGTCTTTCAACACGTGTAGGAGGTTTCCTCGTACCGCCAAAAATGCGGATTCGGCTATCCGGGCCTCTGGCGATTTTGGACCCCGCAACCCGTGAATGATCGCCCCGGCGCCAATAAGATCCTCAATTGCTGGCCTGAGGCTGCCATCAGGCCAACGCTCGCCGGCCGGAACGATGGTTACCGCGCCACCATACCCGGCCAAACGCTCAGCGACCGCGGGCGCATTACGCAAGCACCCGGCGATCACCAATTCTGCCTCTGCGGATAACGTCAACGTTGACCCATTGGGTGATGGCAGTACAAGATTTCTGCCGGGCGGGAGGTCGACAAGGGACGCCGGGGATAGGGAATATCCACCTTCTTGCCTTGGCCCTGCGGCAAATCCTTCAAGGGACTTCGCAAAGCCGGCCGCGCCGCTATCACGGGACCGATAGGGATAAACCTTGGCACCGCGTGCGGTGGCGACATCGACGCAGGTCGAGAACGAGAAAACGTCGACGATCACGCAGGCCGCCCCGCCAGCGCCCGCTAACTCAACCCCATAACCGCCCCACTCGCAGCGAATTTCGTAAGCACCCTGGGCGTAAATGGACACCCCCCTACTTGGCTCGTTGGTTGAACCGCCGTCCAACTAGGGCCGACGCGATGTTGACCTTTTGAATGTCGATGGCACCGCCCGCGATACCCCAGCCCCAAGCGTCCCGCATGCGCTGTTCCATACCGTATTCCTTGGCATAGCCGTACGCCCCCATGACTTGCATGGCCGAACCCGTTACCTCGCGCACGATTTCGTTGGCGAAGCATTTGGCGATGCTCGATTCCAGGACCGACGGTAATCCCTCTTCGGCATTGGTCGCAGCGCGGTGGATCAACAGGCGCGATCCTTCAACCCGCATGGCCATTTCGGCCAGCTTCAGTTGAACGGCCTGGAATTCCACCAGTTCCTTGCCAAAGGCTTGGCGTTCTTGGGTGTAGGCGAGCGCGTGTTCGAAGGCGGCCGCCGCTATACCGAGGCTCATGGTCGCATTACCACACCGCTCCAAGTCAAAAGCTTCCATCAACTGGCGGAACCCGCCGGCTGGAACGACGATGTTTGATGTCGGCACCTCGACATTGTCGAGGAAGATGTCTGCCGACGGAATGCCGCGAAACCCCATCAGGCGCTCGCGTGGGCCAAACGACAGGCCCGCAGTTCCCTTCTCGACGTAAACTGCACCAATGCCCTTGGCTCCGGGATCCGCAGACATCTTGGAGTAAATGACATAACCATCGGCATGGCCACCGCCGGAGCACCAGCGCTTCTGGCCGTTCAGCACGACTGTATCGCCCTCGACCTTGGCGGTGGTCTTCAAATCGGTCAGTGCGGAGCCGGCATCCGGCTCCGACATGGCGACGGCGCAAACGATCTCTCCGGCGCAAACCTGGGGAACCACCTTCTTCGCCAGGCTTTCTGGAGCAAAATGCTCGACCGCGCGGACCGGGCCGACTGAGCTCTCGAAAATCGGGAAGGCCACGGCCGGCGAGACCTTGGCGAACTCTTCCAACACGATCAAGGCTTCCAGATTGCCGAGCCCGAGCCCGCCCATCTCTTCGGCGACATTGATGCCAAGGAACCCCATCTCAGCGTAGCGTTTGATATGCGCGTGGCTCAGCGGCTCATCCTTCTCCTCTAATTCGCGGCCGACCTCGGTCATCTCTTGGGTGGCGAAAGCCCGAGCGGTCTCTTGCAGCGCGCGCTGTTCTTCTGTCAGTTGGAAATCCATGGGCCTCAATCCTCGTGAAAGCTGACGTAGTTGGTGAGTGGCTCTCGCTCGGTCACCAATGTATTCTCGATCCGCGACCAATCGGGCACGCCAAGCGACATTCCACAAATAACCGTTTCTTCATCTGAAATAGGAAGAACACCTCTTAACACTTTGTGATAATGCGCGAAAGCTGCTTGAGGGCAGGTTTCATAGCCATGCGCGCGCGCCAATATCATTATGTTTTCCAGGAACATTCCGTAGTCCAGCCAAGACCCGATCTGAAGTTTGTTGTCGAGAGTGCAAATCAAACCGACCGGTGCATCGAAGAAATTGAAATTTCGAGCGTGTTGCGCATGGGTTTTATCCCGCTCGCCTTTCTTGATACCCAGCAAGTTATAGAGTGCCCAACCGACCGTGCGACGGCGAGAAATGTAGGGCTCGTGCAAGGGGGCCGGATAGTACTCCCACTCGTCTTCATGGGATTGGTTGGGATCGTTGAACGCATCCAACACAGCCTCTACCAACCGTTGGCGCGCCTCACCTGTAACCACGTGCACGTTCCAGGGCTGCATGTTGGTGCCACTGGGTGAGCGAGCGGCTAGAGCCAGGATCCGCTCGACCGTTTCTCGTGGAATCGGATCGGGCAGAAAACCGCGCACGGAACGGCGTTGCGAGACCGCATCCTCAATGGCGTTCAGGTCGGAGTAGCCAGTATCTACGTATGGAGCCTGCTGAGTGTCTGTCACGGAATGTCCCGCCAATGCTTTGGATGAATGAGAAAGGAGTGGTTCACTTGCGACTTTAACCGCATCGCTGCCCCTCTGGGCAAGTGTGGAATGCGGCCTCCGATATTTGGATTGCGCAACATCTATAGGCACTGCCCGACCGGCTTCGCAAATGGCAGGGTTGTCCACAGATGAAATCGAGGCGATGCTCACGGCCAGGATTGCTGACAAGCGCGCTAATGGGGAGTTGTAGATGGCCGGGGGGCTGCAGGAAATCCTTTCGGATCCGCTTCTGGCGGCGGCACATGGAGCCTCGACCATGCGCCATGCTCAGGCACGTCCGGATATGACGGCGATGATCTGGGATGGTGGTGAGCGCTCGTGGGGCGATTTCGACCTTAGGGTAAACCGCACGGTTCGGCTCTTGCGCGGGGCCGGGCTCGCAGCCGGCGATGCAGTGGCGCTGATGTGCCCCAACCGCCCGGAATTTGTTGAGATATTCTTCGCCTGTTGGCGCTCGGGCCTACGGATCACAGCGATCAACTGGCGACTGACCGGCGAGGAAGCAGGATACATCCTGGGAGACTGCCAGGCGCGTGTTCTGCTGGTTCATGCGGAATGTGCCGAGGCTGCGTTGGAAGCTGCAAAAGTGGCACCTCTGCTTGAGCGGACATTCTGGATTGGCGCACCAATAGAGGGTGCGGAACCGTATGACGAGGCAATGTCCGGGCTGTCGGGCGATCCGATCGAGGATCCGGTGGTTGGGTCCTACATGCTCTACACCTCCGGCACGACCGGTCGCCCCAAGGGTGTCAGACGCGACAAACAACCCGCACGTTCGCCTCTGCGCGACGCTGCTATCGCCTCCGGTTCCTTTCGACCGGGGGAAGACATGGCTTTGCTTACTGGGCCGGCCTATCACGCTGCCCCGCTAGCTTTAAACATTCTCATTCCCATGAATGCCGGTGCCGGTCTTGTCATCATGGACAAGTGGGATGCGGAAGAAACATTGGCGCTGGTCGAGCGGCACAGCATCACCCATACACACATGGTCGCGACCATGTTCCACCGGATTCTCGCCCTCGATTATGAGATCCGTCAGAAATACGATCTATCGAGCATGCGCTGGCTTCTGCATGGTGCTGCGCCCTGCCCGGTTCATGTTAAGCAGGCGATGATCGAATGGCTCGGCCCGGTGGTTTATGAGTACTACGCCGGCACCGAGGGCGGCTGCTTCTTCGTCGACTCCAAGGTTTGGTCCTCCAAACCCGGGACAATCGGCCAGCCATTTGGCGATCAACACGCCTTGATCTTGGACGATGACGGCAACGAGCTTGGCCCGAACGAGCACGGCAAGATCTACATGGAATCGCCCACCGATGCCCCGTTCGAATACTTCGGCGATCCCGAAAAGACCAAAAACGCCTATCACGGAGAGTTCTTCACCCTCGGAGACATCGGTTATCGGGACCAGGACGGATATTACTTTCTCTCCGGGCGGACCGCAGAGTTGATCATCAGTGGCGGGGTCAACATCTATCCGCAGGAGATTGACGACGCCTTGTTGTCGCACCCGGATGTTGTCGACGCCTGCACGGTCGGTGCGCCGAACGAGGAGTGGGGCGAGGAGGTTGTATCGGTCATCCAATTGGCTGATGGCGTGATCCCCAACCCAGAAATCACGGATGCTTTGATGGCTCATGCCGCCGGCCGTCTGGCCGCCTATAAGCGCCCACGACGGATCGAGTTTGATGACGCCCTCCCGCGTGAGCCGACGGGCAAGATCCTGCGGCGTACCGTGCGGGAGCGGTATTGGGCGGGAATGGATCGTCGGATCTAATACATCCGCCCGCCGTTTGGGACTTTAAGGTCTGGCGCTAACATCACGACCTCATTGTCGCCGTCCGGCACGCCTAACACGAGGCATTCGCTCATGAATTTGCCGATTTGCTTGGGTGGAAAGTTCACCACCGCGACGACCTGACGGCCCACCAGACTATCCAAATCGTAGTGCTGGGTGATCTGAGCTGAGGTCTTGCGTTGGCCGATTTCGTCGCCGAAATCGAGCCAGAGTTTGATCGCCGGACGCAGCGCTTCGGGAAACGGTTGGGCATCCACCACAGTGCCGACCCGAATATCGACTTTGAGAAAATCGTCGAAGCTTAATGACATCCATACCTCTCCCGCTCTTCGCGTGCCCAATGCACATCAAAGCCTGAGGAGTTGAGCGGCTTCGTCGGCTTTTTTCAAGCGCGCATCCAGTGCCCGCATGGTGAAAGACAGATCCTGGGTTTCGTCTGATAGCCAAGTGGTCAAACACGACAGGAAGATTGCCCGCAGGCCCTCAATTCGAAGCTGCCCGCATAAGCCGGCCGCCGGCACACCTGCGGCTTCAAGTGCGGCCCGCATCGAGGTTCGAACAGAGGCAATCCCGTCCAACGCCTCGGCCGGGTGCCTGGGAGCCGCGCGCAAGAGCGCCGAATATCCGGCGTGATGTTCCGCCATAGCCTCAAACCGCGCCATCAACACGTCGAATAGCCGGTCACGAATTGGCAACTCGGGGTCCTGAATGTCCGGCTCTAAGTTTGCCTCAACGACCCGGTCGAGATTGGCTGCTATTTCGCGCAGAACGGCGCGTTTGTCTGCAAATGCGAGTTCGGCCCGGCGCGGAGACACATCGGCGGTTGCCGCTATTTCAGCAATGCTCACCGTCTCCCAATTGCCAGATGCCGCAGCCTCTAGCGCCGCTAGAATGAACGGTTCGGTCTCAGCTTTGTTCATTTGGGCTACTCGTTCAAAAACGAGAGGCTACCTCAGCCAGCGAGCTCCGTCGACCGGCGCGCCGCAGCAGCAAGGGCCCGATCGAATACCGGCTGTATCCCATCATCGGCCATCAGCACCTCAAGTGCTGCCGCCGTCGTGCCGCCCGGACTGGTCACGTTCTTGCGCAATTGGCTTGCTTCCTCGCTCGATTGCCGCGCCAACTCCCCCGAGCCGATAACGGTCGCGCGGGCGAGTTTCATCGCGACATCCGCCGGCAAACCGAGTTTGGTTCCAGCAGACGCCATCGCCTCGATCAACAAGAAAATGTAAGCAGGGCCGCTACCGGACACAGCCGTTACCCAATCGAGCCATTCTTCATCCTGGACCGGTAGTGCCTCACCGACCGCCGCCAGCAATGCGGCGCAGGCGTCACTTTGGTCCGCATCGACGTTGGCGTTGGAATAATACGCCGTCACCCCGCGCCCAACGGCCGCCGGTGTGTTCGGCATGGATCGTACGATCGCGGCTTCACCGCCAAGATGCGATTCGAAGTATCTCACCGTCTTGCCGGCGGCGATCGAAAGAAACGCAGTCCCGGGGGCAACAAATCGGCCAAGCGGCTCCAACGCGTCGTCCATGGTTTGCGGTTTGACCGCCAGGATGACAATTGCCGGCGTGAAGTCGGCTGGGACCTCATCGACCGAGGTCCGCAGATTTACCCGGGCATCTCCGGTGTAGCGTGACACCGCGTCGGCCATCGGCTCGATAACCTCGACACCGGCATCGGCCATACCGCCGGCCAACCAGCCGTCGAGCATAGCGCCGCCCATTTTTCCGCATCCGACCAGGAGCAAGGGTGAAGCCATGATGATTACGCCTCGCCTTCTACATCAAGAATTGCGGCCGCCATGGCATCGTCTGCCGACTTGCCGCCCCAGATAACAAATTGAAATGCGGGATAAAACCGCTCGCACTCGGTTGTCGCGACATCGAAAAGATCTTCAAACTGCTCGACGCTAACGCCCGGCGCGCCCCGCAGGGGGATCGTGTGGCGAAACATTGGCGTGCCGTCATCGGAAGAGAGATCGAAATGCCCGAGCCAGAGTTTCTCGTTGATCAAGGCGAGCAGGTTATGCACTTCCTGGCGCCGCGCTTTTGGCACCTTGGTTTCGAAGATGCTGGAGAAGTGCAGCGCGCCCATGTCTTCCTGCCAGAAGAAATATAACCGGTAACCGCACCAGCGCCCTTCGATCTCAACGGCCAACTCATCCCGGCTGGCGCGCTCGAAGGCCCACTCGTTGGCACCAACGACCTCCTCCAGCAAGTCCAACGGATGATGGGTAGTGCTCTCGTTGTCGATCGTCAGCAGAGCCATGTCGGTTCTCCCCTACGGAGCGCCGATGCCCGTTCCATGACCTTGTAGCTGGCCGGAACGATCACCGACCCATTCCCCCTCCCGGAGGACTACCGTCACACCGGAAGCACATTGTGTATGGCGCTATAGCACTGCACCACATGTAGTAAGGTTTCAGATGGATTAGGGCCAATCAACCCATATTTCGTGGATCCGCTAAAATATGCGCAAGATGCTGATATAGACTTGGTTGCGTCAATCGCCGCCCGAGCGCATCTGGCGTTCGCAATCGCCGAATCCAAGGTTCCTGATCAGGAATCGGCCTTCGGTGCTTTGGGCTTTGCCGATTTAGCACGGCCAGTTGCGGTTTTCCGTGAGGGACCGACCCGATTGGCTTTTTTGATCACGACTTCCAGCTCTGCGATGCGCTCGGCAAGACGCTCGTTTTCCTCGCGTGCCTTCAGTGCCATGGCGCGGGCGGCTTCGAACTCCTCGCGCGTTACCAGGTCACGCTCGTTGATAAAGCGCTCGAACTGATGCCGCACCAATTGCTCGATCTCTTCGCGCAAGCCTGAGAAGGCCGACATGGCGCCATTGGCCACTTTGGCGATATCGTCGAGAATACGATTGTTGGTCTGCATGGTTGCGCTCCCTTCGTTCGTTAAGTCATATGGCATTCAAATGGTGTATTGGAAGGATAATCGCATGGTCGGACAGCGACCTCTCGACGCGGACGCCAGGGGCTCCACCCGGGACGTGTTGCCATGATCGTGGTAACCGGCGGCGCCGGCTTCATCGGTTCGAACCTGGTTGCGGCCCTTTGTGAGCGTGACGCCGAAGCGCGCGTCGACATTGTGGTTTGCGATCATCTTGGCTCTGACGACAAGTGGCGCAATATCGCCAAGCGCGAGTTGGCGGACGTCGTGCCGCCGGACGAACTCGGCGCTTTCCTGGACGCACATGCGGGAGAGATCGAGGCGATCTTTCATCTCGGCGCCAGTTCGTCGACTACAGAAACCGATGTCGACTTCATCCTGCGCAACAATTTTCGGCTTTCGCTCGACCTTTGGCAGTGGTGTGCAACCCATGACGCGCGCCTGATTTATGCGTCCTCGGCGGCGACCTACGGCGATGGCTCCGATGGTTTCACCGATGACGCGTCGATCGCTGGCCTCTCAAAGTTGGCTCCGCTGAACCCTTACGGGTGGAGTAAGCATCTGTTCGATCGTCGGGTCTTGCGCCTGATCGCCGACGGCGCGCCGTCTCCGCGCCAGTGGGCTGGGCTCAAGTTCTTCAATGTTTACGGCCCAAATGAATATCATAAGGGCGGGCAAAAAAGCGTGGTCTCACAGATCTACCCGCGTGCTGCGGAGGGTTTACCGGCAATCTTGTTTCGCTCGCACCACCCTGATTACACGGATGGTGGTCAGCTCCGAGATTTCGTCTGGGTGGGCGATTGCGTCGATGTCATGCTTTGGCTGTTGGATAACCCGGGCACCAATGGATTGTTCAACCTGGGAACCGGCAAGGCGCGGAGTTTTGCTGATCTCGCGAGCGCTGTTTATGTGGCTCTCGAACGGGAGCCGGTCTTGGAGTTCGTCGACACACCGGTAGAGATCCGCGACCGTTATCAATATTTCACCCAAGCGCACATGGAAAAGCTTCGCGACGCGGGTTACGACGGCCAGTTTACCAGCCTGGAAGAAGGTGTCCGTCGCTACGTCCAGGACTTTCTCGAAACTGAAGATCCGTATCGCTGATGCTGACCTCTCTTGCATTCCCGGCAATTGATCCGATCGCCATCTCGATTGGCCCCCTCGCCATCCGTTGGTATGCCCTCGCCTATATTGCGGGCTTGCTGCTCGGTTGGAAGTACTGCGTCTGGCTTTCTGGGCGGGAACCACGTCCGTTTGAGCCGCTGATCATGGACGATCTACTGGTGTGGGCGACCTTTGGTGTCGTTCTCGGCGGCCGGTTGGGATACGTGCTGTTCTATAAGCCTGAGTTTTACCTCGCCAATCCGACCGAGATTGTCATGGTTTGGCGGGGCGGTATGTCCTTCCACGGCGGGCTTTTGGGCGTTGTCGCCGCAACGTGGTTGTTCGCCCGAAATCGCGGGGTGGGATTTCTCTCGGTCATTGATGTTGTCGCTGCGGCGGCGCCGATCGGTTTGTTTTTCGGCCGCATCGCCAATTTCATCAATGGCGAGTTGTTTGGGCGGGCATCGGACGTCCCCTGGGCCATGGTCTTTCCGCATGGTGGCCCGATTGCCCGCCATCCGAGCCAACTCTACGAAGCGGCGCTCGAGGGCCTGTTGCTGTTTGTGGTGATCGCTCTGATCGCAAGACGGCCATCGGTTCGCGTCAAACGGGGCGCACTAACTGGATTGTTCCTGGTGGGCTATGCCATCGCCCGCATCCTGGCCGAGCTGTTTCGCGAACCCGACGCGCATCTGGGATTTCTTGCCGGCGGCGTGACCATGGGGCAGGTCCTCTCACTGCCGATGCTCTTGATCGGCCTCGGCCTCGTTTGGTTGGCGTCGCGTGGTCGCTTCGACGACGTGAGATGACCGAGAACCTGACCTCTACCCTTAGGCAACGCATCGCGTCTGACGGTCCGCTTTCGGTTGCCGACTACATGCAGGCGGCGCTTCTGGATCCCGATCACGGTTACTATTCCACGCAAGAGCCCTTTGGCGTCGATGGCGATTTCATAACGGCGCCGGAAATATCTCAAATGTTCGGTGAGTTGATCGGGCTTTGGGCCGCCGTGGTTTGGCAAGGGCTCGGCTCGCCTGAGACGATAGCGTTGGTGGAGTTGGGTCCCGGCCGGGGGTCTTTGATGTCCGACGTTCTAAGAGCATCACGCGCGGTTCCAGATTTCTCTTCGGCAATAGAGGTTCATGTGATCGAGGCAAGCCCGCGTCTGCGCCAAATTCAACGCGAAACGCTGGTCGGTCATGATATTACCTGGCATGACGACATTGAGGGCATTCCCGGCGTCCCGAGCATAACAATCGCAAATGAATTCCTCGATGCTCTGCCCATTCGGCAAATCATTCGAGCCGAGGATGGGTGGCACGAGAGGCTGGTTGACTGGTCAGGAGAGCATGAGCGTTTCGAGTGGAGTCAAGGTGACGCCTTAACAGATTTAGCGCGACATCTCCCATTGCCTTTGGCCGAAAAGGCAAAGGTGGGTGACATCTGGGAAATCTCGACAACCGCTCGACATGCGGTCACCGCGCTGTCCAAAAGGATAAGTCTGGCTGGTGGTGCGGCGCTCATCATCGACTACGGATACGCTGTCAGTAGTCTTGGCGACACCCTGCAGGCGGTTCGCAACCACAGCTCTGTGTCTGTATTCGATGCCCCAGGTTCGGCAGACCTGACAGCCCATGTCGATTTCGCCGCTTGCGCCGAAATTGCGGCGGCGGCAGGTGCGCTCACCCATGGTCCAACCACACAACGTGCGTTCCTGAGAGGCCTCGGCATAGAGCTGCGGGCGGCTCGTTTGGCTGCAGCCATGAAAGAAAAACAGCGTCTTGAGATCGAATCTGCGTTGGCTCGCTTGATCGATCCCTCGGAAATGGGCACCTTGTTCAAGGTCATGGCAATCACGGCGCCGAATTCAGGGGCGCCGCCGGGACTTTGAAGCGGTGTAAACTTCGCCGAAGTATGAATTATTGGGGGCGGTGCACGGGTGTTCCTGATCGACGAAATGAACGAAGGCGGGGTCCGCCACGCTTTCTATTCCAGACGCGGGGGTGTCAGCCGGGGTCTGTATACGTCGCTCAATTGCGGACTTGGATCCAATGATGCGCCGGACGCAGTCGCCGCCAACCGGATCAGAACAATGGCAGCGCTCGATATGCCGGGCGATGCATTGTTCACGTGTTATCAACATCACTCAGCCGATGTCTATGTGGTCGATCCGGCCTCGCCTGCCGATGACTGGCCGCGCGCCGACGCTTTGGTGACAGCCGCCAAGGGCGTGGCGCTTGGTGTGACGACGGCGGATTGCGCGCCGGTTCTGTTCTCTGACCCCCGAGACCGGATTATCGGTGCCGCGCACGCGGGTTGGCGGGGTGCGCTTGGCGGCGTGCTGGAAGCAACCGTGGACGCAATGATCGAGCTTGGTGCCAGGGCGGATAATATCCGAGCTGCGATCGGCCCGTGTATCGGCAAAGAGTCCTACGAAGTCGGCCCGGAGTTTCCCGAACCCTTTCTGGCGCAAGACCGGACCTATGCCATGTATTTTTCAGCCGCTGAGCGCGATGGCCACTTCATGTTCGACCTGTCGGGTTACGTTGCCAGGCGCCTTTCGGGCTTAGGTTTGGATGACGTGTTTCGGCTCGACGGCGATACGTGCAAAGACGAAGCAAATTTCTTCAGCTATCGGCGCTCGGTTCTTCGTGGCGAGCCGGACTATGGCCGCTCACTTTCCGTCATCACCCTCGGCCCGTCCGAAGAATAGGAATCTAATTTATGGCCCTCCATTTTTCGCCGGAAGAATTCGCCGGGCGTCGCGCCCAAGCGATCTCGAACATGCAATCGGCAGGCCTCGACGGGCTGCTGATGTTCAAGCAGGAAAGCATGTTCTATCTGACAGGATACGACACCTTCGGGTTCTGCTTCTTCCAGTGCCTCTATCTCGGGGCTGATGGGCGCCTGATGCTGCTGACCCGAGCCCCCGACTTGCGCCAGGCACAGAACACCAGCGTCGTGGAGGATATTCGGATATGGGTCGACCGCGACGGGGTTAATCCCTCGGAACAATTGAAAGATGTTCTGGCGGAGTTCGGAGGTGCCGGAAAACGGTTTGGCGTTGAGTACGACAGCTATGGCTTGAACGCTCGCCAGGGCCGGCAACTTGATGCGGCGCTGGATGGGTTCTGCCAACTGCAGGACGCCTCTGATCTTGTCGCCATGTTGCGGTTGATCAAGAGCCCGGCTGAGATCACGTACGTCCGTCGGTCCGCCGAATTGGCCGACGCAGCCCTCGACGAAGCGCACCGAACCACAGCCCCTGGCGCCAAAGAGGGCGACATTCTGGCTGCCATGCAAGGCGCTGTGTTCTCAGGTGGCGGTGATTATGCGGGCAATGAGTTCATCATCGGGTCGGGGCCAGATGCTCTGCTCTGCCGGTATTTCACCGGCCGGCGCACACTAGACGCTCAGGATCAAATGACCTTGGAATTTGCCGGAGCCTACCGGCACTACCATGCTTGCTTGATGCGTACGATCCCGGTTGGCCCTTTGCGTGACGAGCACAAAGCGATGCATGCGGCATGCGTAGATGCGCTTCAAGCCTGCAAGACAGCGCTGACGCCCGGACGGCCGATCGGCGAAGTGTTCGATGCCCATGCCCGGGTCATGGACGCAGCCGGCTATGAGCATGCGCGTATGAATGCCTGCGGATATTCCCTTGGCGCCGTGTTCGCCCCGATCTGGATGGATTATCCGATGTTCTACCACGCCAATCCGGTCGAAGCCGCACCGGGGATGGTGTACTTTCTGCACATGATTTTGATGGATAGCGATACGGGCCTCGCCATGACCCTCGGCGAGACGGTTCTGGTGGGCGAAACTGGTAATGAGCGCTTGTCCCGGGCCTCGTTGGATCTGGTGACCCGATAAAGGCGCGCCATGCCGCATTTGATCATTTTTACAGCTTTTATTCTCCTCGGATTGGTGGCCAGTTGCGTTATTCTTTGACGTTCATCCTGGCTGTCTTGGGAATGGTCTCGGTTTCATTGACCGGATGCGGCTCGGTGCCGCAACCCTTTCGCCCGGACATAGAGGACAAGGCCGCCAACCCATCCCTGATCTCGGATCTGAATACCGGGGTTTTCGTGCTTCCCTTAGAAGGCCCAACGATCTGGGTCGGGTGGGCCATGGCAGAGGCGATGGCGACTGCGCTTCGTGAACGTTCGGTCGCAGCCAGCACGTGGTCCAGCAATCGTGCGAGTTTGTTTCTGGCGTCCTGGGGCGAAGGGCGACCGCTTTCGGATGGTCGGATCGAATTGTTGCTGTCTTGGACCCTGAGCGACGGGGCCGGGCGCGTGTTGGGCGAACGCAAGCAAAAGACTGTGCCGCCGCCAGAATTTTGGCACAGCCCAAGCAAAGAAATGTTTCTGGAGATCGCAAAGAAGTCCGCTGGCAGGATCGCCAGGTGGGTCATGCCGAGAACCCGCGACCGAGCCCGAATTGCTCTGCCAAATATCCGGATTCTGCCGCTTGATGACGCTCCGGGAGACGCGAAGATTTCACTGGTTCAAGCGGTTTCCTATTATCTGAAACGGCGCCGGGTCAAAGTTGTGACCAGCCTCGAAGCGGCAGACCTTACGGTTGGCGTGCAGATCACGGTTTCGACATTGACAGACCAGCGTGAGACTGTCCGCATCACCTGGACGGTTTTAGACGACGAGAACAAAATCATCGGGACCGTGGATCAGGAAAATTCAGTCGAGTCGGGTCGCCTGAACAAGCCTTGGAGAGAGATTGCCGGTGCCGTCGGCGAGGGCGCGGCCGAAGGGATTGCCGGTCTGGCCAAGGAATTCGCTCAATCTAGGGTCAAGAGCGGAAATTCACCATGATTAGACCTTGCGCCGTTTAAAGGCGGACTGATACATTTTGGCCCTCGCGAACGGGGGCAAGTTTCCGTACGCGGCCCTAGACAGCAGCCCGTTCAACGCGACAGCAAGAGCCCCGGATGCCTGACCTTCGTATGAAGATCCTGGCCTGTAATTCCAACAGGCCACTTGCCGAGGCAATCTCGGCATACCTCAATCTCCCCCTGACCAATGCCGACATCAGACGCTTCTCTGATATGGAAGTGTTCGTCGAGATCCAGGAAAACATACGCGGCGAGGATGTCTTTGTCGTCCAGTCGACCTCCTATCCCGCGAACGACCATATGATGGAACTGCTAGTGACATTGGATGCGCTAAAGCGTAGTTCGGCACGGCGGATAACTGCGGTAATTCCCTATTATGGCTACGCTCGCCAGGATCGGAAATCGGGACCACGCACACCAATTTCGGCCAAGCTGGTGGCGAACCTGATCACCACTGCCGGCGCTGACCGGGTCCTGACAATGGATCTGCATGCAGGCCAAATTCAGGGGTTCTTCGATATACCCACTGACAATCTTTTTGCAGCGCCAGTGTTCCACAAGGATATCGTCGAGCGTTATGGCGACGAGAAAGAACCGATCACCATTGTCTCACCGGACGTCGGCGGCGTGGTTCGCGCCCGCGCCCTCGCCCGTCGGCTTGATGCAGGGCTTGCCATCATCGACAAACGGCGCGAACGAGCCGGTGTATCGGAAGTGATGAACATCATTGGGGAAATTGACGGTCATCGATGCATTATGGTCGACGATATCGTGGATAGCGGCGGCACGCTTTGCAATGCCGCTGAGGCCTTGATGCAGGCTGGTGCGGTGTCGGTTGATGCTTACGTTACCCACGGTGTGCTTTCAGGTGGTGCGGTTGCGCGGGTGACCTCATCGCCGCTCAGTTCCTTGGTGACGACGGACTCGATCCAAGCCACCGAAGCGGTGCGGGTGGCCCATAACATCCGACAAATATCCGTCGCCCCCTTGTTTGGCGAAGCGCTGAGCCGCATCGCCGAGGAAAAATCGGTCTCCAGCTTGTTTAACTGACCAAGCATAAGGGATCGCCACGCCGCGAAAACACTGGCGTTTAAATACATTTGCGATTAAATACGGCGCCTTCGCCCAACCGTGTGAGCGGTTTGGGCGGTTTGTTGTGACCGACACCCCTGGAGGTCTCGCGACAAGCCATCCATGGATGCGGCCATTAAGGCCACGTTCGACACCGAGTTTCTAGGAGACAGACATGTCCGATACGACAGTAATCAGCGCCGAGCCGCGCGACCGGGTTGGTAAGGGGTCCGCCCGCGCCGCACGCCGAGAGGGCCTGATCCCCGCCGTTGTCTACGGCAACAAGAAAGATCCGCAACCGATCACCGTGAACGAGCGTGTCTTGATGCGCCTGATCCACACCCCTGGTTTCTTTGCCACATTGTTCGATGTCGAGATCGGTGGTGAGACGACCCGGACCCTGCCCCGCGACGTCCAGTTCCACCCGGTGACTGATCGCCCGGAACATATCGACTTCCTGCGGGTTAGCGCCACGACGGCAATCACCGTCGCGGTTCCGGTCGAATTCCTGAACGAGGAAGAGTGCCCGGGCCTGCGTCAGGGCGGCGTACTGAATGTCGTGCGTTACGAGATCGAGGTCAGTTGTACTCCAGACAAGATCCCGAGCTCTCTGCAGATCGATCTTGCCACGGCAGAGGTCGGCGACTCGATCCATATCAGCGCCATCACCCTGCCGGACGGTGTCACACCGACCATCACCGACCGTGACTTCACCGTTGTCACAATCGCGGCTCCGACCGTGGTTCAGGACGAGGCAGCCGAAGCCGCGGCCGAAGCAGCCGAGGGCGAAGAAGGCTTTGCGCCAGAGGATGGCGAGGAAGCAGCGGGCGAAGAGGGCGGCGAGAGCGAGGAGTAATCCTCGCTCACCACCTTATTTCGCCGATCCAAGAGGTACGGTTCGATGCTGTTGTTGGTCGGCCTGGGAAACCCGGGTCCGAAATACGAGCGCACGCGCCACAACATCGGTTTCATGGTGGCCGACGAGATCGTCGCCAGCTATGGCCTCGGCCCGTACCGATCGCGATTTCAGGGTTTGGTTTCAGAAGGCACCATCGCCGGCGAAAAGGTGATGGTGCTGAAACCACTCACCTATATGAATGAATCCGGTCGCGCGGTCGGTGAGGCTCTCCGGTTCTATAAGCTCACGCCTGAGCAGATTATCGTCATCTATGACGAAATTGATCTGAAGGGCGGCAAGACGCGCGTTAAACGTGGCGGTGGGGCTGGTGGCCACAATGGCATCCGAAGCATCGACGCGCATATCGGCAAGGACTACTGGCGGGTACGTCTGGGTGTCGGGCACCCGGGGGACAAGGCCGAGGTCAAGAACCACGTCCTGCAGGAGTTTGCCAAGGCGGAGCGCGAGGGTTGGGTCGCTAAACTGGTGCCCGCCGTAGCCGATGAGATCGATCTGATGATCAAGGGCGATGACAAAGGCTTCATGAGCCGGGTCGCGAATGCTGTGTTTCCGCCACCGCCAAAACCTCCCGCTCCGAAACCATCTGCGGATGCGGGGCCCCCTCCAGAGAACGAAAGCGACGGCTGAGCCATGGGCTTCAATTGTGGAATTGTTGGATTGCCGAATGTCGGCAAATCAACCCTGTTCAATGCCCTCACCTCCACGGCAGCAGCCGAGGCAGCGAATTATCCATTCTGCACGATAGAGCCAAATACGGGGCGCGTTGGGGTCCCCGACTCGCGCTTGGACGATTTGGCCAGACTGGCAAAATCCGCCAAAATTATTCCGACCCAACTTGAGTTCGTTGATATTGCAGGTCTGGTGCGCGGCGCCTCCAAGGGCGAAGGTCTGGGCAACCAATTCCTTGGCAACATCCGGCAGGTTGACGCCATCATTCACGTGCTGCGTTGTTTCGCATCCGACGACATCACCCATGTCGAAGGCAGCGTCGACCCGGTCCGCGATGCAGAGATCATCGAAACCGAACTGATGTTATCGGATCTGGAAAGCCTGGAACGTCGGATCGAACCGCTAGCCAAACGGGCCAAAGGTAATGACAAAGAGGCCAAGATCGAAGTCGCGGTGATGGAAAAAGCGCTCGCGGTTTTACGGGACGGAAAACCGGCCCGCACGATCAGCGACTGGTCACGCGAGGACATGCCCTATGTACAACGCATGCAGCTCTTAACCAGCAAGCCGATATTGTTTGTGTGCAACGTCGATGAAGAAAGCGCCGCCGCAGGTAACGAACACACAGCCTCGGTTGAAGCCATGGCCGCCGCGATCGGTGCGGGAGTTGTTACTATATCGGCTGCGATTGAGGCTGAAATTGCTCAGCTGGCAACCGATGAAGAGAAGGCGGAATTTCTTGAGACACTCGGGCTCGATGAAGCCGGTCTGGCGAAGCTGATCCCAGCCGGATACCAGTTGCTGGATCTCATCACCTTTTTCACGGCCGGACCCAAGGAAGCGCGGGCCTGGACCGTGCGTCGGGGCGCGAAGGCCCCTGAAGCAGCCGGTGTCATCCATACAGATTTCGAGCGCGGGTTTATTCGAGCTGAAACCATTTCCTATGACGATTTTGTCGCCTGCGACGGTGAGCAAGGCGCCAAGGATGCCGGCAAAATGCGGGTCGAGGGTGGCGAATACGTCGCGCATGACGGTGATGTGTTCCATTTCCGCTTTAACGTCTGAGCTGGGCGAACCAACGCTGACCGAAATTTGGATCGGTGCCATCGGGCGAAATGGAGACTATTCTGGTTGTCTGGAGTGTTTGAATAGGCAGCAATACGCCTGCCTGCTTCACTCAATCGACATGAGAGGTCTCGACGATCATGAACCAGGCCAAGCACTCTAATTACGCGCGCGAGACGCTCGTCACTTTGCTGGGTCGGAACCCAGAAATGCATGCTGGGTCCGTCAGTCCGCCGGTTGAAAGAACCTCGACACGCGTGTTTTCAACTTTGGCTGAATTGGAAAAGGCGCACTCGACGGGAAAACTTAGCGATTTCCTAGGCTCAACCACACCTGAGTGGCTCGAAGAAGCGGTCGCGGAACTGGAAGGCGGCGACAGCCAGGTGATTGCCTCGGGTACGGGCATGGCCTCGCTCGCGATCGTCTTTTTGTCCGTCCTGGAAGCTGGAGATCACGTCCTTGTCCCTGATTCGGTGTTTTGGCCGACGAGAAAGGTCGTGGACGGCCTCATGCGGCGGCTTGGTATTGAAGCGAACTACTACGACCCGATGGCCGGGGCGGCAATAGAAGACGAATTTCGCGCCAACACAAAACTGGTCTTGACCGAGTCTCCAGGCTCCAACACGTTCGAGGTGCAAGATATTCCCGCGATCACCGAGGCAGCACACGCAGCCGGAGCCTTAGTTGCGACCGACAATAGCTGGGCGACTCCGCTCCTGTTTCGCCCACTTGAACATGGTGTCGATTTTTCCATGTGCGCGGTGACCAAATATCTTGTCGGGCATTCCGATGTGTTGATGGGAACCGTGGCCACAAGACCCGAGCATATCCAGCGCCTTCGCGAAACCGCGAACCAATTGGGCAATAGCTGCGCGCCGGATGATGCCTTTATGGCTCTGCGGGGACTGCGGACCTTGGCGATCCGAATGCGGCACTTTGAAGAGGCCGGATTGCGCATAGCGAAGTGGTTAGACAAGCGCCCAGAGGTTAAGAGAGTTTTGCATCCGGCTTTGCCGTCCTGCCCAGGGCATGAAATCTGGAAGCGGGATTTCGATGGTAGCTCCGGGCTGTTCTCGATTGTCGTGGAGAAGCTTAGCCGCGCGCAGCTGGAGCGCTTTCTGGAGAGCCTGCAGCTGTTCAAGCTCGGCTACAGTTGGGGCGGCTTTGAGAGTTTGATTCTGCCCGTCTACCCGCAAAACGAACGATCAGTCACGCACTGGAAAGACGATGGCACGGTCATCCGTGTCAATGTCGGGCTGGAAAACCCAGACGACCTGGAAGCCGATCTGGACAGTGCTTTTAGACGTTTACAAGAACAAAAAAGATGAAAAATCAATTTGTTATGAAGAAATCCTAAAGTCAGTCGAGAAGGTCGGCGCTTTCCAATCCGCCGAAAAATCGATCGAACCAGGTGGGGACCGTGTATGGCAGCGTCTCTCGCAGTAACTGAGGGTCAAAATCAGGGTTGATGTCCAGCATGTCCTGCCAAGTCTGTTTTGCCTCATCAATACGTCCCGTCGCACCGTAGAGTGCCGCCAGATAAGCGCGGGACGTGTCTGATCTCGGATTGCGTATCAGCCGCCGACGGAGATTCTCTTCGGCTTCAGCATCTCGCCCCAAGGCGAATTGCGCACGTCCCAAAAGGCTCAACGCCATATCGAAAAGCGGATCATGCCTATAGGCAATTTGGAACCGATCAACCGCACTATCGTGATCACCCCGGAAGTCCAGGATTTGGCCAAGCGACGACCAGCCCCTGGCGGAATTCGGATCAATCTCGACACAGCGTTTGGCGTTGATTTCAGCTTCATCCAGGTCTCTATGCCACATTTGACAATGAGCCAGGGCGGCAAAAGCCTCTGGATTGTTGCTGTCCAACTCGGTTGCCTTCTCGGCATACCCCATGGCTTCGGCTAATGAGCCTTCATGCCAATCATTCCAGCGATTGAGATAGTTTGCGTTATGGATCAAGGCGAGAAACGGGAATGCCAGGGACATGTCGGGATCGATTTCGATCGCCTTTTCCATCATCCGCCGGCCTTCGGCCATGGAGTCTTCAGTGATCTGAAGCATGCAGTTCCGGCCCCGGAAATAATAATCGTAGGCTTCCGGATCGACTTTGTTCAGATGTTCCCGCCGACCCTCTTCGGACGCGGTTAGTTTAATTTTTAGGGCGTCGACGATTTCACGCGTGACTTCGTCCTGGACGGAAAAAATATCTTCCAGGTCGCGGTCATATCGGTCAGCCCAAATATGACTGCCATCGCTACCCTTGATTAGCTGAGCGTTGATCCGAACCCGATTGCCCGCCCGTCGAACGCTTCCTTCCAGAACATAAGCCACCCCGAGTTCTCGGCTGACCTGTCGGATGTCCGGGCTCTTACCCTTGTAGGCAAATGATGAGTTTCTGGCGATGACGAAGAGGCCCGAAACCTTGGAAACATCGGTGATGATGTCTTCGGTCATGCCATCGGCGAAATACTCCTGTTCCTGATCGCCCGACATGTTGTTAAACGGCAAAACCGCGATAGAGGGTTTGTCGGGCAAAGCCAGGGGAATGTCGCCCGCAGATGCAACTGCGGCAACTTCCACGGCCCCCCCCGGAGACCAGCGCCAGACATGGACCGGCCTCGCAATATTTTTTAGAGATTGCTCGCCAGTATCATCGAATGCCGCAGTCAGTCGATCTTGTACATCTTCATGCACGCGTCGCGATATCGTTACACCACCCGGCTCGGCAATTTCCTGCAATCTGGCGGCAATGTTGACGCCGTCGCCCAGGATATCTTCGCCATCGATGACGATGTCACCCAGGTTCACCCCGATGCGCAAGGTGATCTGCTTGTCTTGATCGACGCCTTCATTTCGCTCAGCCATACCGTGTTGCACATCGATGGCGCATTGTGTGGCGTCGACCACCGACGGAAACTCCAGCAGCAATCCATCGCCCATCGTCTTGACGATGCGTCCACCATGTTCGGCGACTTTCGCATCAATCAACTCGTCACGATGGTTACGAAATGCGGAGATCGTGCCGGTCTCATCAATCCCAACGAGGCGCGAATAGCCGACGACATCAGCGGATACGATTGCGGCCAATCGCCGTTGTGTTTTCTCCGTCATAATTGGAGTTTAACTAGGCATGATCGGGGAATCTATGAGTTGTTTCCCGGGTTGTGGATTGCGGCGGCTCTATTTGTTTAAAGTTTCGATGCCGGAATGTTTAATCGTCAGAGAAACCAAGAACCAAGTTACATCTCCAGCCAGTCCCGCAAAACCGTGCCGGTTTCCTCTGGAGACTCGAGCGCTGGCAAATGCCCACAATCCTCAAAAACCTTAAGCTCAGCGCCGGGGATCGCTTCCGCCATCTCCTGACTTAATTCAAGTGGAGTCAGGGCATCTTGGCGCCCGCAACCAACCAAAGTCGGGCAGTTTATCCCGGCGAGAATGTCCAGGCTGTCAGTTCGAGACAGGATTGCCTGCTGTTGATTAACGAAGCCGTCTCGCCCAAGCCGCGCTGCCATGTCGTAAATTGTTTGCACAACAGACTGGTCCTCCAATTTATCGGCATGAACCAACATCGGGAGTAGACGCGGTGTCACCCCCTTGAACTTGCCCATGGCTGAAAGCTGGATAAGGCCACGCCGGCGGCGCGCAACTTCGGCTGTATCCATTCGTGCGGAGGTATCGAGTAAAGCGAGGCGCAGTACCCGCTCAGGCGCCTTCCGCATGATCTCGAGCGCCACATACCCGCCCATTGACAACCCGGCCAAGGCAAACCGGTCTGGGGCCTCGGCCAGGATTGCATCTGCGATGTCGTCCATTCGGTCGAGTTTTGCGGTATCCGGCACCCATGCGTCTGCAATATCGGCCAAGTCATCGATTTGATAGAACCACAATGCTGCGTCGCAAAGCAGACCTGGAACGAGAATCAAAGGAGTACGCGACATATATTGATTAGCCCCTGCATGAGAAAGTCTTTGTATTTCGGGCGTCTTGGTCGTAAAAACCCAACGGGAGAAAAAGAATGATTAAAGACTGTGCGCCTCCCCTCATATTATCCCGGCACTCGCACCGCCGCTGCAACTGATTTGCAAGAAAAGAAACGGACACTATTTTGAATTTTACAGACCTAGGTCTTAGCGACGAGGTTGTATCCGCCGTAACAGACGCCGGCTACACCACACCCACACCAATTCAAGAACAAGCCATCCCACACGTGCTCATGGGGCGCGATGTATTGGGATGCGCCCAGACCGGCACAGGTAAGACCGCCGGTTTTACGTTGCCGATGATCGACATCCTAGCTGCTGGCCGCGCCAAAGCGCGTATGCCGCGCTCGTTGATCGTCTGCCCGACACGCGAACTGGCGGCTCAAGCAGCCGACAACTTTGTTACTTACGGTAAGAACCACAAGCTCAGCATGGCCCTCCTGATCGGCGGTGTATCCTTCGATGAGCAGGAAAAGAAGCTTGACCGCGGTGTTGATGTCTTGATCGCGACCCCTGGCCGCCTGCTCGATCACTTTGAGCGCGGTAAGGTATTGCTGACCGACGTGAAGATCCTGGTGATCGACGAAGCCGACCGCATGCTCGACATGGGTTTCATCCCCGACATGGAACGGATCGTCTCGCTGCTTCCGGTAATCCGCCAGACATTGTTCTTCTCGGCCACCATGGCCCCGGAGATCCGCAAAATCGCCGACAAGTTTCTGATGAACCCGCGCGAGGTTTCGGTCGCACCACCGGCTTCGACTGCCGACACGGTTATTCAGTCCCTGCTCTACACCACTCAGGCTGAAAAACGTAACTTGCTGCGCGAACTATTGCGTACTGAGAATGTAACCAACGCATTGATCTTCTGTAATCGTAAGCGCGACGTCGGCGTTCTACACCGCTCACTCAAGCGTCACGGCTTTGATGTCTTGCAATTACACGGCGACATGCATCAGTCGGAGCGCACGGACACCCTAAAGCGCTTTAAGGATAATGAAGTGGCCCTATTGGTCGCCTCAGACGTGGCTGCGCGTGGCTTGGACATCAAAGGCCTGTCACACGTCTTCAATTTCGACGTCCCGTCGCACGCCGAGGACTACGTCCATCGCATCGGCCGAACTGGACGTGCGGGGCTTGAGGGACGCGCATTTACAATCGCCACCAACGAAGACTCTCGCTACCTCGCTTCGATCGCAAAATTGATTGGAAACACGATCCCGGTCGTAGATTTGCAGGGACTTTCCGTCGCCGCTGCCTCGGAGGCCACGGAAGATGCCAAACCAGATCGCCCCAGGCGCCGTCGTGGCGGCCGAGGTGGCGATAAAGACAA
>JABIRP010000128.1 GCA_018699735.1 Rhodospirillaceae bacterium
AAGGCCGCCAGAGCTAGGGCCAGGGGCTACCGCAATGTCGACACCTTCATAACCATGATCTATCTGATCGCCGCACCACTCGGAAAACTCATCAATTCCACTTGAAACGTCGAGGAGCCATAAATAACTATTCGGACGTCGCGACTTTCGTCGATACATCGAGCGGTGCATTTCTCACATTTGAAGACGGCAGCACCGTGACGCTGACCGGCGTTACAACAAGCTCATTGCAAGACTCGTATTTTATCTGATGCCGACCAGCAGCATCTTGAGCCGCCGGGCGCTGTTCGGATCGGCACGGGGCATCTGCTCTTGAGAGACATGGTCATCGGCTGCAAGAGTCTATTTTACCGATTGCGTCACTGCCATCGTTGATACGGTTGATGTTGAATCAATCTTGCCTCGGCCGGTGACGCCAGCCTAGGCTCGTCTTACATGCTGTCGAGACGATGGAGCCGCTGGACATGAAATATACAAAGCAAGAGGCCAAGTCATATTCGCGCCGCAATATGAAAGGCATCTGGGCCGCGGCACTGACACCGTTCAAAGCCGACTTGTCCCTTGATGAGGCAGGGTTTCAACGCAATATGGAACATTGGGTCGGCGAGCTTGGGATCGAGGGAATTTTCATCTCAGGCAAGCAGGGCGAGTTCTTTTCGATGTCGCTGGAAGAGCGCAAAAAAAACCTTCGATATTGGTGTTGCGGCGACCAGGAACGTCGGTGCCACCATCATGTCCTGCTCCGACCAAAATCTCGACACCGTTATCGAGCTTGCCAAGCATGCCCAGACGATCGGTGCCGACTACATAGTGGTTCATGCCCCGATCCTACATTTCGTCACTGACCGTGACGAGACGATCTACCAGTATTACAAATACATTAGCGACCGGGTCGATATTGGCATTGCCATGTGGAGCCATCCAGACAGCGGCTATCTGATGAGCCCGGAGCTTTGCAATCGGGTCGCTGACCTGCCGAATATCGTCGCGATCAAATACAGCGTGCCGCGTGCGATGTACGCCGAACTCACCGAGCTTGCCGGCGACAAGATCCTTGTCAGCACGGCTTCTGAGGACGAGTGGTTCGACAATATCGTCGAGCTTGGCTGGCGGCTTTACCTCTGCTCGTCGCCACCCTATCTGATCCAAACAAAATCCGACCGGCGGATGCATGAGTATACCGAGTTGGCGATGGCAGGTGAGGTCAACAAAGCGCGCGCCGTGCGCGACAGTCTGGAGCCGGTGCGCCACGCCCTTAAGTCGACGCGCCCAGGTGGAAAGCCTCAGGCGCACCAGAAATATTGGCAGGAATTGCTCGGTCAGGTCGGGGGGCCGGTACGGGCGCCAATGCTGCAATTGACGGAAGATGAAAAAGCCGCAGCCCGCCGGGCATTTGAGACTTGTGGTTTGCAGCCTGCCAATATTGCGGCTGAATGAGGGAGGGCACCATGACGCCGCATCCGAAGTTCGCCCCCTTCAACTTCACCAAATGGATCGACGAGAACCAGGAGTTCCTGAAGCCGCCGGTCAGCAACAAGCTGTTACATACGGGCGGTGGCATGATCGTAATGGTCGTGGGTGGCCCCAACACGCGGGTCGATTTTCACGACGATCCGGTTGAGGAGTGGTTCTATCAATTGCGCGGCGACATGATGCTGAAGATCGCAGAGGATGGTGAAATCTACGATGTGCCGATCCGCGAGGGCGAAGTCTTCATGCTGCCACCACACACGCGCCATGCGCCACAACGCCCGCAAGCAGGCTCGGTTGGTCTGGTCGTCGAAGCCCCCCGCATGGCAGGAATGAAAGATGCCTTCGAGTGGTTCTGTTTCACGTGCAAATCACGGGTTCACAGGGCCGAGATTTCACTGCTGGATCCGAGCGGCATCGTCACCGAGTTACCAAAGATCTTCGATGCCTTCGAAAATAACAAAGCCGCCCGGACATGCGGGCACTGCGGAACTGTCCATCCCGGCAAAGGCGCGCCACCGGCCGAGTGGGTGGTTTTGTAGTTTCGTAACACCGGTTTATTATTCCTCCCCTCGCCAACTTATCCCCGCCTAACCGTCAAACCAGGAGTTACGAATGTCTGCCGCTGTTACCAAGACCACCGCCAGCGCGACCGAAACCGTTGAACAATTTGATGCGATCGTTATCGGAGCGGGGTTCGGCGGCATGTATATGCTGCATCGGTTGCGCGGCCTTGGGCTCAAGGTTCGAGTTTATGAGAAAGGCGACGGGGTCGGCGGTACCTGGTATTGGAACCGCTATCCAGGTGCGCGCTGCGATGTAGAAAGCATGGAGTACTCCTACTCGTTTTCCGACGATTTGCAGCAGGATTGGAACTGGCCGGAACGCTATGGCACCCAGCCCGAGATCCTGCGCTACGCCGAACATGTCGCCGACCGGTTTGATTTGCGCCGCGATATTCAGTTCGAGACCCACATCGTCTCGGCCCATTTTGATCCGGCTGAAACATTGTGGAGCGTGACAACTGACAAAGGCGAGGTTGCAACGGCGCCATTCTGTGTCATGGCGGTTGGCAATCTTTCGACGCCTCGGGTTCCGGATTTCAAAGGTATCGAGGGTTTCAAAGGCAATTGGTATCACACCGGCATGTGGCCGCATGAGGGGGTGGATTTCACCGGCAGGCGTGTCGCCGTGATCGGCACCGGCTCATCCGGTATCCAGATGATCCCGATCATCGCTGGCCAGGCTGAGCATCTGCATGTCTTCCAGCGCACGGCGAACTTCTGCCTACCCGCCCGCAACATGCCACTCGACCCCGAAGTCGAGCGGTCTCACAAAGCCGAGTACCCCGAGCGTCGTCGCGCGGCCTATGATACCCCCTTCGGCATCGCTGGGTATCCGCCGCCCGTAAAGTCAGCCCTGGAGGCGACACCGGAAGAGCGCGAACGTTTGTATGAGGATAAATGGCAAGAAGGCGGCAGCATCAGTTTCCTCTATGCCTACAACGACTTGCTTTTAAACGCTGAAGCCAATGACACGGCCGCCGAATTCGTGCGCGCGAAGATCCGCTCCATCGTTAAGGACCCGGTGGCGGCCGAGGTTTTGTCTCCAAACAGCCACCCGATGGGCACCAAACGGCTCTGCCTCGATACGAACTATTACGAAACCTACAACCGCGACAACGTCACGCTTGTCGATATCCGCAATGCGACGATCGAGGAGATCACGGAAACCGGATTACTGGCCGACGGTCGCGCGTATGAATTCGACGATATCGTATTTGCCACCGGCTTCGACGCCATGACCGGTGCCATGCGCGAGATGGACATTCAGGCGGGGCAGGGGGAGACCCTGGTCGAGAAATGGGACGCGGGCCCGCGAACGTATCTCGGCATCATGGTCGCAGGTTTTCCAAATATGTTCATGATCACCGGTCCGCAAAGTCCCGGCGTGAAAAGCCAGATGATCCTATCGATCGAGCAACACGCCGATTTCATTGCCGATTGTGTTGCGCATATGCGGGAACACGGTTTGTCCCGTGTCGAGCCAACATCATCGGCGGAAGTCGACTGGGTTGATCATGTCAACCAAACCGCCGATGCGACGCTCTACCCGCTGGCCAATTCCTGGTATATGGGCGCCAACATCCCGGGCAAGCCGCGTATTTTCATGCCTTATGTCGGTGGTGTCGACCGCTTCAAGCGTAAATGCGATGAGGTCGTCGCGCGCGGATATGAAGGTTTCGAGATGACCTAAACCAGCCTCGGTCTAACAGCCCGTCGTACACGAAGCGCCGAATACGCCGCCGGCCTTATAGTCAGTGCCGGTTATGGCGAAGTCTCCAGCGGTCTCCGGCGGCGGGTTGCCGGATACAGACGGGGATCCGAAGAAATACCCGGTTGCATCCAGAGAACGGCCACCAGAGCTGGTTGCCGAGACGCTGTAGTTGTCAGTTTGGACAACGAAGCTCGACGAACCGGTAAAGGTTTGTCCGCCGAAGTTCATGGTTAAATCTGTCACATCATAGGTCGAAGAGCCGAACGTCACGCCGACGCTGACGCTTCCTGTCTCGACGGTATGCGCACTGGCATTGATTACGGATCCGATAACATTGCCGGTGTAGGTCGCACTCTTTCCGAATGCGCTAACCATCTCGGAAACTGACGTCGCGGTGCCCGTCACCCAGGTTCCCATGTGGATCGCCGCGCTGGTCGGGGAGGCCATATCGGCGCCCCAAAATCCCCAAGTGAGATACGTGCAGGCCGAGCAGAGATCAAAACCGGAAGTGTTGTCTTTGCCGGTTGCGAAATAACCGACTGTTGTCACGTTGGAGAAGCCACTGCTGGAACCCAATGCCTGGGTGCCGCCGGTCCCGAATGCCGAGGCGAAGCGGGTATCGTCGATATAGACGGAGTTGGAGGAGCTGGTATCGAATTGATACTCGGTGGTTCCGTCGTCGACGGTGGTGTTGACGAAGACCTCGTCAACGCTGGTGCTGATGGTGAAGAGTGAGTCGCCGCCGGCAGCCGGAGTATTGGTGCGGAAGGTCGTTGCTGTCGAGGAAACGGTCCCGGCAGCTCCGATGAAGCCGGTGCCGGAGGTCAGGGCGCGGGTGCCGAGGGTCGCGCTGCCCGCGCTGGCGACTGGGTTGACCGGGTAATAAGCCACCGATCCGCTGGCGCCGGGCTTCATGCCAGTGTTGCTGCCGCCGTCCGCATCCGACACTGAACTTAACACGAAATAATCCGGCGAAGTGGAGCCGAAGAAATCGCCGCCAGTGCCAACGTCAACGCTGGCGATATCGCCGTTGTAGAGCACCGGCGCGGCCGTACCACTGGTATCGGTATCAACCAGTGCCGAGCCGGTCAGAAATCCGGACCCGGATGTCGAGACCCGGCCGATCAGGACGCTGGCGCTTGAAAGTCCGCTCGAACTGTCGAATGCAAAGGTCGTCGATAAAAATGGCTTGTTGGTCGCCGTGCTCGCCCAATACACCCGAGCGTCACGCGTGTTCGAGCCATCGGTCAAACCGGTGTCCTGTACACGTGCGAAAGGGATATCGGACTCGAGAAACGGATCCGAGGACAGTTTGTAAAGCGTGGCGCCCGTCGTCGGAAATGTGCCGGTAAACTCGTTGCCAGCCACAACGTACTCGCGCTCGCCATTGGGTGTGGTGATCACGTACTGAATGAAGTCGGTTGTCTTAGAATGATCGACCGTTCCGGTTGCCGTACCGGAAATTGCATCAGGATAAATGATGTCGCAGCTAAGCGTGCTAGGGCAACTTGCCAAAGTCGCAGGGGCGCCAACGGAGGACCCAGGGAAATAGAGGGCATACGACCCGGCGGTCGGGCTCACAGTCAATTGCCCGCCGACCGTGTCATCATCGCCGGAGGCCGTAGCTGACGTAAAACGCCGTTTGCCGAGCAGGCCGGACGTCGTCGTAACATTCGCACCGGTCACGGTTGGCGTCGACGCGCTGCGCATGCCTAGACCACTCAAGGTGTGACTGAAAGCAGTGCCGGTCGTTGTCGTTGTGGTGGTCGTTGTCGTCGTCGTCGTGTCCGTCGTGCTTGTGTCAGTTGTCGTATCGGTCGTGGTGGT
>JABIRP010000129.1 GCA_018699735.1 Rhodospirillaceae bacterium
GTTTTTTCTGTCTCCGGGGGAAAAGAATGTTGTGATCGAGTGCTGAAACTTGGCCGCCAGCTTTGCGGATGCGTGAATTTGGCCGATATAGTCACCGAAACTGATCACTCGGGCCGGGGTGAATAATCGGAAGGGTTCTTCTGGGCGGGTACCTCGACGTCTCCAATTCTTAGGTGGCCAATCGAATGGACCGGTACCGTCCGGCGACAGACCTGACCAGGAACTCCAACGATCCGAATCCGCCGGGTCGTCATTCGAGTCGGCGGGAAAAATAAAATCGTAGTCGGACGTCAACATATGTCCCAAGGCTTCATACCCTGCCGAACCGTCTTCCACGTGGTGGATGGTAATATCAGCCAGGCTCGCCGATTTGATACTGTCGGCATCGTGTTGTTTCGGGTTGATGACGAAGTGAATCTCGGAATACTGGAACCTGCGAGCCATCTCGGTTGCGGCCTGGACGACCCCGTCGGTTGCCGCTTTTGAGCGTTCGATGAGCGGCGCAAGGATACGAAATGGCGCTTCGCTTCGCCCCCCCAGGTCGATCCATCGTTTGGCGTAGGGGTTGTCCATGAACCCCTTCTTGTAGTCAGGCATGACGATCGCATTCCATCGCGTACTGTGTCCCCGGCCAACGCTCATTAATCTAGCATCGAGCATTAGTGTTGATAGCTAAAACGGTAATGTTCTTAGGTCTTGGAATAGCGACCACCGGCGCGGTGGGCGGGTGTCTGTGTTAGGGTTTCCGAGCTAAAATCCGCTTTGACGCTTGGATGAGTTTTCATGGACCCGAATTTTACCGATCCCTCCCTGTTGCCACCAGAGGAACGTGAGCGATTGATCGATTCGATCGGTGAACTGTTACGTCGCCAGGAGACGGTGGAGGCCCTGCTACACACAGTCTTGCCGCATCTGCCTGAAGGTGAACGGGTTCTGGTCTATATCCTAGATAAGATCGCAAGAATTGGCCATCTGTGCCAGGAACCTTTCATGGTCAATGGCTTGTACGGTGACAGCTATGACCGGATTCTATTGCTCACCGCTCGAATTGATCAACCGGGTGTGAACCAGGCGGTATTTGAGATCCTGGGGCCCAAATTCATACACGTTGAGACTGACGATCCAGTCTTACCGCTTCTCGGTGTTCTCGACGGGGGATTGGCCGAATTCGGCCCATTCGATCTCTGGCTCGTGGCAGCCGATACTATTCAAGACCTGTATGTAGAGCACGTTTCTGGTGCCCCGATAACGTCACAAAAATTTGCACTTTCTCCAGGCCTTAGATCACGTGGAGATCGATGGCTAGAGACATTCGGTATCGGCGAGGATGACCCGGTCGTCATGCTACATGTCCGTGATATGAGCTTCCTGCCGGGCCGGTCACAGTACGAATACCGCTGCGCCTCAATCGAAAATTACGGCCCTGCCATAGATTGGCTCGTGGCGCGTGGTTATCGCGTGTTCAGAATTGGAGATACCGCCAATCCACCCTTGGGGCACGAGAGCGACCGGGTCATCGATGTGCCGCACCAGGAAAACTATGATGGGTTCATGGATGTTTATCTGGGCGCGCGAAGTCATTTCGCGATCACGGGTCAATCTGGGCCTGATATTTTGGCGCGCTCGCTGGGAACACCGTGTCTGATGGCGAATACCGGGCCGGCGAAAGAAATTTGCCATATGCCGCCGGATATTTTCCTTCCGAAACCCCTCTATCATGTTGGAGGGGATACGATGCTGACATATCAAGAAGTCCTTGATCTCGGCTTACCGGCATTCAGTGTCACCGAGCAGTTTACCGAAGCGGGTGTCGTGGTCGGTCAAAACTCGCCTGAAGATATTCTCAATGCGGTCGAGGAGATTGATCGAACGATTTCGAGCGACTACCCATTTGACCCAGAGATAGAGGTTCGATTTCGTGCGATGTCGCGGGACTTCGATGACCTCCGTCGGGCTCAGTTTGAGGCGGAGGGCGCCAACTATACGACTTATTCCTACGCCAATCCTTGGGGTCGGCTCAGCCAGTCCTTTGTCCGATCACACCCGCACTGGCTCGACTGAGGGTCAACGGCGATGCTCTACGATCTGTTCGCGATTATCGCGCCGGTCTTCGCGTGTGCCGGGATCGGTTATTTTTGGGCCCGAACTGATCAGCCGTTTCATGCCGAAACAGTGACCTCTCTGGTCACCAATGTCGCAACACCGTTCATGGTGTTCGACACGCTGGTCCGCATGGATCTGACTCTCGAGACCTTCGGCCGGATGGGGGTTGCGACGATGTTGGTGCTCGCCGGCTTCGGGCTTCTGGGGACCGCATTCTTGCTGGTTTGTCGTTTACCACTCCGGTCTTTTTTGCCAGCGATGATGTTCACCAACAGCGGTAATATTGGTTTGCCCATTTGCCTCTTCGCTTTTGGCGAACCCGGCTTGGCACTGGCGATCTCGTTTTTCGGCATTCTTGTGATGTTCCAGTTTACTGTTGGCATCGCGATTTCTGCGGGCTCTGCCTCGCCAAAATTCCTTTTTCGTTCACCGATCGTCTATGCGCTGGCGGCGGCCTTGATATTCATGGGGTTGGGCCTTGAGATGCCAAAATGGATGGCGAATACCGTCCATCTGATCGGTCAGTTCGCCATTCCGCTGATGTTGATCGCGCTTGGTGTGTCCTTGGCCAAGCTCCGGGTGACCATGTTGACGGAAAGCCTGGCCGTGGCGCTGGCCCGATTGTTCATCGGCTTTGGTGTGGGTGCGGGTGTCGCCATGATATTGGATCTGCAGCCGTTGGAGGCCGGTGTATTAATCTTGCAGAGCGCCATGCCGGTAGCGGTCTTCAACTACCTCTTTGCGCTTCGTTACAACCGCTCGCCCGAGGCGGTTGCCGGGGCTGTGGTGCTCTCCAGCCTGATTGGTTTCGCGACGTTGCCGGCGTTGCTTTGGATGGTGTTGAGCCGGATTTGACAGGCTTTGGGCGTTAGGCGTGTGGCCAGATGATCCGGGTAACCGCGATGGTGACCAGTTCCAGATAGAGGATCATGGTCACTAGGATGCCGTACCGTTGAAGATCGCTGACAAAACTTGATTTTCGACCTCTGGCGGCATTCGCGAAGCTCGACCATTTCGACGTGACGTAGACGATTTTCTTGTTCTCGGCCGCTTGCCACCACTGCAAGCTGACCAGAAGGCAGACCGTGGCAATACTGAAGATCCAAACCAGAACCAGGAAATAGTTGGCTAATTTCGCATCGGTCCATCGTGTCCACTCGCCATACCCGGCGACCGCAGCGGCACCGACCGAGAAATACAGGACCGCGCGCCACTGCTGTTGCTTGGCGAAGCGCAGGTTGACTGAACTGTCTTGATAGATCTCGCGAAACTCCGCGTGTGTCAGATCATCAAGCTCGCTCGCCTCATTTTCTTCTGGATTGAGCGGGTCGGATTTTGAATCCGAATTTCTATCTGAGGAGGATTTGCTGGCCATGAACGAACTCTCTCCCAAGGTCTCGCGACAAGTTACGTCGACTCAAGATAGCAGAGTCTCCGGCTCTTCTTAACGAAATTCAGTTTCGGCATTTTGCGCGCGAATTAGAGCTGAAATCGCGTCAGCCTCAAAACTCCACTGCCAGATATGAGTTGAACACCCGCTCCAACTGATCTTTCTCCAAATCTCGGACAATAAACACCAGCCTTGAACGACGGTCGTCGCTTGGCCATTCGTCGAGCTTGGCCGGCGGGTGGAACATATGCTGGACCGCGTGCACCACAACCGGTTGATCGTCGATCTCGGCGACATTCAGCAAACCCTTGATGCGCAGAATGTTGGCGCCGTGGGTTTGCGCCATCATGTCGAGCGCGGTCGCTGCCTTGGACCAAGCCAGCGGTTCGTCGAAATAGAGGCAGAAAGTGCGGATGTGATCGTCATGTCGGTTGACGTCGTGATGATGGTGCCCGTGGTCACTATGATCGTGGTCACTATGATCGTGGTCACTATGATCGTGGTCACTATGATTGTGGTCACTTTGGTCGTGAGCGTGATGATGTCCATGTCCATCATCTTCGCCGTCGCGGTGGTAGACATGGCCCTCGCCGTCGCGATAGGCCTCTTCTTTCAGCCAGCGCGCGACGTCGGTGGATTTGGTCAGTGGATTGTAGAGGCCGGCATTGAACAGCGAAGTCGGCTCGGCCTCGCCCAAGACAGCGCGAATAATCGGGGCGGCCGGATTGAGGTCATGAATGCGGGCTTCGACGGCGGAAACGGTTTCCGCGTCGGTCACATCCGTCTTTGAGAGTACTACTCGGTCGGCGACAGCAGCCTGCTTGACGCTTTCGAACTGCTTATCGAATTGGTCCATCGCGTGGTGCGAATCGACCACGGTAACGACGCCGTCGAGCCTGAAGCGCGTGACCAGGAAGGGGTCGGCCATCATGGTGTGCAGGATCGGGGCCGGGTCGGCGAGGCCGGTGGTCTCAACTACGATGCGGTCGAACTCATCGACTTCGCCCTTGGCGCGCTGCTTGAACAGGCGCTTCAATGTGTCGACCAGGTCGCCGCGCACGGTGCAGCAGAGGCAACCGCTGGCCAACAGGATCGTGTCCTCGTCGACGTGTTCGACCAATGCATCATCCAGTCCGATTTCACCGAACTCATTGATGATGACCGCCACCTTGTCCATGTCTGGATGGTGGATCAGTTTTGAGAGCAGGGTCGTCTTGCCGCTGCCGAGGAAGCCCGTGAGGATCGAGACCGGAACGCGCTCTGCCTGCGTCGGATTGGCGTTGGTTTCTTCGCTCATGCTTCTGTCCTCGATTTCAGGGCCATTCTTATATGGGCCACGATGCCGGTTATGACAAACAACCCGAAAGCCGCCGCGACGATCGCTGGGCCTGAGGGCATGTCATAGCGCATGGATCCGCCCAATCCCAGCAGCACCGCAAAGACACCGAACAGGCTCGCCAGTAAAGCCATGCTTTCGGGCGTTCGCGCGAACCGTCGCGCGGCGGCGGCCGGGATGATCAGC
This sequence comes from Rhodospirillaceae bacterium, assembly GCA_018699735.1. Classification (GTDB taxonomy): domain Bacteria; phylum Pseudomonadota; class Alphaproteobacteria; order Thalassobaculales; family Thalassobaculaceae; genus JABIRP01. Next base: position 5,016 of record JABIRP010000129.1, read on the forward strand.
ATCGAGGTGATCAGGATGATCCCGACCACCTTCATGCCGACGGCGATCACCAGTGCCACCATGAGTGTGTAGACGAGACGCGCCCAACCGGTCCGAACGCCTTCAACCGCAGCCAGTTCCTCATGAACCGTGATCGCCAGCATCGCCCGCCAGATCTTCATTAGAACCAAGAGCAGCAGAGCACCGCCGCCATAAACCAGCGCCAAGTCGGCCCAGGTCACAGCAAGAATATCGCCGAACAGGTAGGACAGCAGGTCGACCCGAACCGTCTCCAGAGTTCCAATCACCACCAGACCGACCGCCAGCGTGCCATGTGAGAGGATGCCGAGCATGGTGTCCGAAGCGATGGTCGAAACCTGGCGCAAGTTTGCCAGCGCCAAGGCCACCGCAACACAGACCAGCGCGATGCCAACGGTGGTTCCAACTTCGGTCATCAGCCCCAGTGCCACGCCGAGGAGTGAGGCATGCGCCAATGTGTCTCCGAAGTAAGCCATCCGCCGCCAAACCACAAAGCACCCTAGCGGCCCTGCCACCGCGGCTACGCCAAGTCCGGCCAGAAGGGCGCGCAGCAGAAAGTCATCCATGGCTGGGAGTTCCGGCGAATGGATTGCATGGCAACACCGCCGTAATATCCGTCATCCTCACCCTGGCCGTCATCCTCACCCTGGCCGTCATCCTCACCCTGGCCGTCATCCCCACCCTGGCCGTCATCCCCACCCTGGCCGTCATCCCCGCGAAGGCGGGGATCCAGTCTTTTAATCTACCGCCGGGTGGGATTCCCGCCTTCGCGGGAATGACGTGTTGAATGGTCACGGCGCACCCCCATGCCCATGATCATGTCCGTGGTGCTCATGCCCGTGATGTCCGTGCCCTTCCAATGGCACCACCGAGCCGTCATCGTCGTGGGTGTGATCGTGGTGGTGGTGATAAAGCGCCAACTGGTCCGCTGCCCGGGCGCCGAACAGCTCGGCAAAAGCGGGGTCGACACGAACTTCCTCTGGCCCGCCGGTACAGCAGATATGGCCGTTCAGGCAAATCACCCGGTCGGTGCCGCGCATCACCAGGTGCAGGTCGTGGCTTACCATCAGAACGCTGCAACCGCGTCGATCCCGGATCCGCGCCAGCAGCTCGAACAGTGCTGCCTGGCCGGTTACATCCATGCCCTGGGCCGGCTCATCGAGCACCAGTAGATCCGGGTCATGGGCAAGCGAACGAGCCAGTAGGACCCGCTGGATCTCACCGCCCGAGAGCACCGACATGTCGCGGTCGAGCAGATGGGTGATATCGCACTCCTCGCCAACACGCTGGGCGGTGCCGCTTTCGATGCGTCCTGAAAGTCGGATGAAACGGCGCGCGGTCAGCGGCAGTGCTCGGTCGATCGCCAATTTTTGAGGCATATAGCCAAGAGTAAGTTTCGGCGCTCGCTCAACCCGTCCCCGATCGGTTTTGATCAACCCGAGCAATGCCTTCAAGAGCGTGGTCTTGCCGCCGCCGTTCGGCCCGATGATGGTAACGATCTCGCCCGCCGGAACCGAAAACGACACCTGATCGATCAGCGTCCTGCCATCGATTGACACGGTCAGGTCATGAGCCGCGATCAGGGTATTCATTCTGTCAGAACTGATCGTCTGTTAA
>JABIRP010000015.1 GCA_018699735.1 Rhodospirillaceae bacterium
CTTCTCGCCGGACATGGCGACCAGCAGGATCTCACCCATGTAAGAGGAGATCGGCATCATCAATGGCGTTACGTCGTCCGGCACTTGGTCCTGTGCCAAAGCCAAACGTTCGGCGACGAGTTGGCGTGCGCGGTACACGTCGATGCCCCAGTCGAACTCGACATAGATGATGGACAATCCAGTACTGGAACTGGTCCGCACGCGTACCATGCCGGCAACACCACCCATGGCAGCTTCGATCGGAGTCGTAACCAGGGTTTCGACTTCCTCGGGCGCCAAACCGTGCGCTTCGGTGACGATCGTTACTAGGCCCTTGTCTAAGTCCGGGAAGACGTCCAGAGCCAGTTCGTGCTGGGCAACCAGGCCGTACCCAACAAGAATTCCGGCGACGATCAGGACGATCAACCGGCTCTGAAGGCTGGTGCGAACGAGAAAAGCGAACATCTATCGGTCTCCGCCGGCGGCACTCGGCGTCACGCGCCGGGCTGTCCGGCCTGAGCCGAACGCCGCCGGCGTGACGCACCCAATACCATACCGGCCAGGACCGCTGTCGGCACCACGGCGCACACGATAGTTGCCCCGGTCGGAGTGTTCAGGGCTGCCGAAACAGCGATGCCAATCAGGTATCCAGCGGCCCCAATATTGAAGGCGATCAACGTGCGTAGATGTTCTGGCGCCGCCCGGGCCGCAAGTGCCGGCACGATCAGCGAGGCAAAAACCAGAAGAACCCCGACGACCTGGACCGACAACGTTATGACGACGGCGAAGGCGACATAGAACAGAATTCGGTCTCGCCTGAGATCCCGGTAGTACCAAACCACCAACACTGCGGCATAGACCAAGGCGATCCCAAGCAGTTGCAGCGGTGAGACCCAGAGAATTTGTCCAATCAGAAGCTTTCTGAGGTATTCCGAACCGCTCGGGTTGGCTGCCAGCATCATCAATTGCACGGCGGCCGCGCTTACGTAGACGACACCGATGATGGCTTCCTGAATGTCAGGGAAGCGTTTGTCGGTCCAGACCAAAAGCGCAGAACACGCCAAAGCCGCGCCGATGGCGCTGGCCTGGATAATCCAATCGGACAGATTGCCCCACATCATTGTACCAAAGACAACGCCGGTGGCGGCAACCTGCGCCAAGGCGATGTCGATGAAAATGATCCCCCGATTTAAGACGATCGTTCCCAGCGGCACGTGGGTCGCAAGGACCAGGAGTCCGGCCACAAAGGCCGGACCCATGACCTGAAGATCAAGGCCGGTCACGACCCTTCAATCCGTCCAGCAGGCGCTGAACTGAGTCGCGATAGAAGGCTTCAAAAGTCGGCCCACCGCCCTTGGTTCCACCGACGGTGAACGGCAGATTGATCAACGGAATTTTCGCCCGATCGGTGACGTATTTGCTTGGGCGGGGATCCTCGTAGGCCGCGTGAATGACGAATTTCACGTTGTCCTTCGGGATGATGTCGATAATCCGTGCCAGATCACCCGGCCCGGGAGGGATGCCGACTTTGGGTTCTACGATCGCGGAGCTATGCAGCTTCAGCCAATTGAGTAGGTAGACCGAGTGCTCGTGTTGGGCGACCATATTTTCACCCTGCAATGGCGCTGCTGTTTTCTCCAACTCTTTGATCAGTGATGCGAGGTTCTTTACGAACGCCTTGGTATTGGCGGTGTAAGTCGATGCATCGGCCTTGTCGATCGAGATCATCCGCCGGCCGAGTTGGCCAGACAGAGCCCTCACACGGTATGGATCACCCTGGATATGAGGGTTGCCATGCGCGTGCAGATCACCTTCTTCCTTTTCGTCTGCCTTGTGGTGATCGTCTTCCAACATCTTTACGAAGTCGGCGGCGAAAAACAGTCCCGGTTTACCCTTGCCGAGTTTTGGGTTCTGCACGCGATTGAGCGCGCCAGGTAACCACTCGTTCTCGAAACCCCCGCCGGTGCAGACCAGCAGATCGGCGGTTTTCAAAAACGCCAAAAGCTCGGGCGTGACGGTCACATGGTCCGGATTGGTCAAGGGTCCGACCGCCGTGAAAACCGTGACCTTGGCTCCGCCAAGTTCCTTCAC
>JABIRP010000130.1 GCA_018699735.1 Rhodospirillaceae bacterium
GAGGCCCTCAACGGTATCTTCAAGGCCGCCAGAGCTAGGGCCAGGGGCTACCGCAATGTCGACACCTTCATAACCATGATCTATCTGATCGCCGCACCACTCGGAAAACTCATCAATTCCACTTGAAACGTCGAGGAGCCATTTTCTCTCTCCCTCATTTGCCACGCTGCCAGTTATCGACCGCGCTTTTCTTTTTTCTTGATTGGGCAAGAGGGTACGAAGCTTCGCCGGACTCGGCAAGAGGGATGGCGTTTATTAATCGTCGCTTGTAACCGAGGCCCTAATCCTGGCGACCATCGGCCCGCAGGCTCGGCAAACCGATCCCGGTCGCCTCGAAACCACCGTCGACGGCAAGGGTCTGGCCGTTGATGTAGCTCGCCTTGTCGCTGCAGAGAAACCAGATCGCTTCGGCGATTTCCTGTTCGGTGCCGTAGCGATTGAGTGGGATCGCATCATGGTAATCGGCGCGAATATCGGCGGTGTGTACCTGTTTGGCCATGGCCGTATCGACTGGGCCTGGCGCGATCGCGTTCACCCGGATGCCAAGAGTGCCGAACTCGGCTGCCTGCTGTTTGGTTAAATGCGAGAGCCCGGCCTTGCTGGTGCCGTAGGCGACCCGGAGCATGCTGGCGCGCACTCCCGAAATCGAGGCGATATTGACGATGCTGCCGCCCCCGCCTTTGATCATAACCGGGGCGGCGGCTTGGCTACAGAGGAACGGGCCATCCAGGTTGACCGCCATTACACGCGACCATTCATCATAGCTGGTTTCCAGTAACGGCTTGAACACCGCGACGCCGGCGTTGTTCACCAACGCGTCGATACGTGTGAACCGGGTGACTGTTTGGTCGATGGCTGCCTGAACTTGCTCGGGCTCGGCCACGTCGCATTCGATGGCTAACGTCTGCTCTGGCTTGTTCAGCCTGTCGGTGGCCCCGAACAAGGTTTCACCGTCGATGTCGATCATTGCGACATGCCAGCCTTCGGCCAGAAACCGCTCTGCTGTCGCCAAGCCGATACCGCGCGCCGCGCCCGTGATGATCGCGACCTTGGGGTTCGTGTTGTTCATGGGTTCGCCGTGTCATTTCAATTGGTCTGATTGTAGGCAGGTATAGAAAGCGTGCCCGCAGTTGTCCATGCGCGCCGATATCCGTCTTGCAATCCGTCCTGGTTTGGCGACACTCGGCTCAACAGTCCTGCACGCGTCCCCACGGAGAAATTCAAATGGCAACCAAGACCGTGATCACTTGCGCCCTGACTGGTGGCGCCGATTCAGCAGACATGAACCCAGCCGTTCCAGTGACACCGGAACAGATCGCCAAATCGGCCCTGGATGCCGAGGCGGCCGGTGCGTCCATCGTCCATATCCACGTTCGGGATCCTGAGACCGGCAAGGCGAGCATGGATCCGGCACTCTATCGTGAAGTGGTGGCGCGGCTGCGGGATACGGACACCAAGCTGATCATCAACCTGACCACCGGCCCCGGCGCCAACTTCATCCCCGGCGACGAGGATCCGATCGTGGCCGCACCCGGCAGCACTCTAAGGCGCCCGGAAGAACGCACCGCCCATGTCGAGGAGTTGCGCCCCGAGATCTGCTCGCTCGACGTAGCGACGCTCAATTTCGGCCCGCGCGTCTTCATGAACACGCCGGACCATCTGCGCATCATGGCTCAGCGGATCAAGGATGCCGGTGTGAAGCCGGAGCTGGAGGTCTTCGATACCGGCCACGTCCGGCTCGCCAACCAGCTTGTCTCCGAAGGCCTGATCGAGGGAACACCGGTCTATCAGCTCTGCCTCGGGATTTCATGGGGGGCTGGTTCAACGCCGGAATCGCTCCTGCACATGCGAAGCCTGCTACCGGAGGGCGCGAATTGGTCCGCTTTCGGGATCTCACGCCAGCAAATGCCGATCGTTGCACTCGCCTCGATGGTCGGCGGCCACTGCCGAGTCGGGCTTGAGGATAATCTTTATATCAGCCGAGGTGAGCTCGCGAGCGGCAACGGCCAGCTGGTCGAGCGCGCGGTTCAGGTCATTCACTCGATCGGCGGCGATGTTGCCACACCCGACGAAGCCCGCGAAATCTTCGGTCTGGCGCCGCGCGCCTGAGGAGGAACAAGAGTATGCTAACAGCGGATCTGACGGGAAAGCGCGCGCTGGTTACCGGGGGCGCCTCGGGCATCGGCAAGGCGACGGCGACGTTGCTGGCGCGATGTGGCGCGACGGTAGCAATCAACCACTTGGCCGATGACGGGCGTGGAGCGGCGACGGTGGATGAGCTGAACGCGGCCGGATTCCAGGCGATCGTCGCCCCGGGCAACGTGGCCGAGGGCGAGGATTGCGTGCGCATGGTGAAGGATGCAATTTCGGCGCTCGGTGGGCTGGACATCCTGATCAACAACGCCGGCACGCCGGTCAACAACGAACCGATCCCGTTCGAAGATTTGGACGCGATGACGGATGAGTTCTGGGACAAAATCATCTCGACCAATTTGTTAAGCCCGTTCCGGTGCACCCGGGCGGCAGCGTCGGCGCTGAAAGAGGGCGGTGGATGTGTCGTCAGCACGGCCTCGATTGCCGGTCTCGGCAGTAACGCCAGTTCAATCGCCTATGCATCCGGCAAAGCCGGGTTGATCAACCTGACGCGCAATCTCTCCAAGGCCTTGTCGCCTGAGGTGCGGGTGAATGCGGTGGCTCCCGGATTGACTCGCACACCCTGGACCGATACCTGGCCGGACGAGCGAAAAGAGCGATCGGTCGCCGAGACCATGCTGCAGCGCATGGTCGAGCCGGAGGACATTGCCGAGGCAATGCTTTATCTGACGGTCAACAAAGCGGTTACCGGCCAAACCGTGGTCGTCGATTGCGGCCGGCGGTATTGAGAGTTGTGTTGTTTACTACAACCTAAATTCTGCTTCCCGGACGGCGCGTAGCGACGAGCCGGGATCTCGAAGCGGTGCTTTGCCTGGATCGAGATCCCGGTTTTGGCTGCGCCAAATCGGGAAGCAACTTGTTTTCTAAAGGAAAGACGGAACCATGAAAGCTTACGAAATCGTTTCAGACGGAGGTATTGACGCCCTAGCCTTGGCCGAGCGCGATGAACCCAAACCGGGACCGGGTGAGGTCTTGGTCCGGGTGCGCGCTTCCTCGATCAACTACCGAGACCTGAGCATTGTCGAGGAGCCGGGACCGCGCAACATTCCCTATCCGCGAGTGCCGAACTCCGATGGTGCCGGAGAAGTAGTCGAGACCGGGGCAGGCGTCACACGCTTCAAGGCTGGCGACAAGGTGTGCGGTACTTTTTTCCAAGGCTGGATTGACGGTCCCATCACCGAGCGCGACATGGCGAACGCGCTCGGCGGCACGCTGGATGGCATGCTGGCCGAATACTGCGTGCTGCCTGAGGGTGGATTGGTCACGATGCCGGCGCATATGTCCTTCGAGGAAGCGTCGACATTGCCGTGCTCGCCAGTGACGGCCTGGCACAGTTTGGTCGAGGTCGGCGGCGTAAAGCCCGGCGACACGGTGCTCTTGCTTGGCACCGGCGGTGTCTCGATCGTGGCGCTGCAGTTCGTCAAAATGCTCGGCGCCCGCGCCATCATCACTTCATCGTCGGAAGAGAAGCTCGCGCGGGCGCAGGAGCTTGGGGCGTGGCAGACCGTCAACTATCGAGAGACGCCCGAGTGGCAGGACGCAGTACTGGAACTGACCGGTGGCCGCGGTGTCGATCACACGGTCGAAGTCGGTGGTGCCGGCACGATCGCGCGGTCGGTCGACGCGACCCGGGTCGGTGGCTCGATCGGATTGATCGGCGTCCTGACAGGCGGCAGCTTCAACCCGACGTCGGTAATGCGGAAATCCATCCGTTTGCAGGGCATTTATGTCGGCAGTCGGCGGATGTTTGAGGACATGAACCGGGCGATGGAGCAGCATGAGATCAAGCCGGTGATTGATCGGGTGTATGAGATGGAAGACGCCAGAGATGCCTATCACGCCATGCGCGCTGCGGGGCATTTTGGGAAATTGGTGGTGACGGTTTAGCCCTCAGTCATTCCTTCACGCGCGCGACGTAGAGCGGCGTTGAGGTACCACCATCCAGGCTCGGGCGGTTGGCTTCCACCTCGGCGAGCGGTGTGGTTGGACGCATAGTCGTGAGACTGCGGATTGCGAGCTTTTGATAATCGAGCGTGCCCTCAAGCTTCCAGGCGATCTCTTCGTCGGTCAGTTCGCGCAGGATCTTGGCAGGCGTGCCGCCAACCACGGTGCGCGGCGGTACGATGAAACCGGCGCGCACGAAGGCTGACGCGGCAACGAAGGCTTGCTTGCCAATAACAGCACCATCCATCACCACGGCATTCATGCCGACCAGCGCGTTCTCCTCGACCCGGCAGCCATGCAATACGGCGCCGTGGCCGATATGCCCGTTTTTTTCGACAGTTGTCTCGGTTCCAGGAAAACCGTGTACAACGCATGTGTCTTGCAAATTTGCGCCTTCTTCCAGGATGAGACGGCCGAAATCCCCCCGCATGCAGCTCAACGGCGCCAGATAGCATCCGGGTCCAACGATCACATCGCCGATCAGAACCGCTGTCGGATGCACGAAGGCGGTCGGGTGGATCACGGGGCGCACGCCGTCGATCTCGTAGCATTGGGCCATGGGGCTTCTCCTGGAGAATGGGCGAGCCTGCGTTACCAAATTCGGGTTGGGTCTGTCCAATGGGATTTATCTGCAAAGCGATACAGGTTTGGCGGAATTGTCGAAATTTCTTGTCAGAAAGCTTCCAGCCGCGTTATCCAGCTATCCTTCAGCGAGGGGAGACAACATGAGCTCGAAGCCCGACGGCAAACTCGTGGCGCAAAAAGTGGCGGAGTATTTTATCGCCACCGATAAATCGGGTGCTGCCATGGAGTTGCATCTGGATGATATCGGTCCAGGATACGCCACTATGTCGATGAGCGTGCGCGACGATATGGTCAATGGCCATAATATTTGTCATGGCGGCAAAATATTCACGTTGGCTGATTCCGCGTTTGCCTATGCCTGCAATTCTTACAACCGGGTGGCGGTCGCTCAGACGTGTGACATCACCTTCACGAACTCGGCAAAGCTCGGCGACCGGCTGACCGCGGTGTGTGATGAGCGATATCACCGGGGACGATCAGGCGTCTATGACGTCACTGTGACTGACCAGACTGGACTGACCATAGCGGTGTTCCGAGGTATCTCGCGCACCTTGAGTGGCCATCTGGTCGAGGGGTTGACCGACGATTGAGAGAGAGGACTGAACCCATGGGGATAACCGAACCCATAGCCGGGCCAATAGCGGGACTGGACGCCATCGAGACCGCGAGCCGTGACGAAATAGAGGCCTTGCAGCTCGACCGTCTGAAATGGACACTCGCCCACGCCTACGCCAACGTCCCGCATTACCATCGCAAGTTTGACGACCATGGTGTTCATCCCGATGACTTAACGGATCTCTCGGATCTGGCGCGCTTCCCGTTCACTACGAAAGAGGATCTGCGCCAGTGTTATCCCTTCGATATGTTTGCTGTGCCTCAAAAAGAGATCCTGCGTATCCACGCCTCTAGCGGCACCACCGGCCAACCGACAGTGGTCGGCTACACCAAGCAGGATATCGATACCTGGGCCGATCTTTGCGCCCGATCGATGTATGCCGCCGGGTGTCGGCCGGGCGACAAGGTTCATGTTGCCTATGGATACGGGCTCTTCACCGGCGGTCTCGGCGCGCATTACGGCGCCGAACGGCTCGGGTGCATGGTGATCCCGATGTCTGGCGGCCAGACTGAGCGTCAGGTCGCCTTGATCCGAGATTTCCGTCCGGACGTGATCATGGTCACGCCGTCCTACATGTTGGCGCTGGCCGACGAGATGGACGTGCAAGGGCTAGCTCGCAGGGATTGTTCGCTCCGGATCGGCCTGTTCGGCGCCGAACCCTGGACGAATGAGATGCGTCAGAAAATCGAACAGCGAACCGGGCTTGATGCGGTCGATATCTATGGCTTGTCAGAAGTGATGGGGCCGGGGGTTGCCTGCGAGTGTGTTGAAACCAAGGACGGCCTGCACATTTGGGAAGACCATTTTCTGCCGGAAGTGGTCGATACCCACAATGGAGCCCCAATCGCAGATGGCGAGCTCGGAGAGCTTTGCTTCACCTCGTTGACGAAGCAGGCGCTGCCGATCATTCGCTATCGCACCCGCGATCTAACCCGCCTGCTGCCCGGCACCGCCAGAACCATGCGACGGATGGAGAAGGTAACCGGCCGGTCCGACGACATGTTGATCATCCGAGGCGTCAACCTCTTCCCCTCGCAAGTTGAAGAACTCATCCTGAAGGACGAGCGCCTGGCGCCGCATTACCAGCTCGAAGTCCGGCGAGAGGGTTCCCTCGACAGCCTGACGATCAAGGTCGAGACCGCGATCACCGACGCTGGACCGGCGGCCCGCAAAGCCATGGCCCACGACCTAGAGCATCACATCAAATCGCTGATCGGTGTCTCGACCAAAGTCGATATTCGTGACGAGGGAGAGGTCGAGCGATCGATCGGCAAGGCCAAGCGCGTCGTTGATTTGCGCCAACTCTGACCCCATGGGCCAACCACCCGCAAGCATCGAGGGTTTGGTCAAGCCGCTGCTGGCGCGTATCCGGCCGCGCGCCAAGTCGTTGATCGTTTCGATCTATGGCGACGCAATCCTGCCGCATGGCGGCAGCGTTTGGCTCGGGAGTTTAATCCGGGCGGCCGAACCGTTGGGGCTGTCCGAACGCATGGTCCGCACCGCCGTCTTTCGCTTGGCCAAAGATGGCGTATTGGTCGCGACCCAATCCGGACGGCGGAGCTACTACGCGCTGACCGAGCCCGGGCGACATCAATTCGAGAGCGCGCAGAATCGGATTTACGCTCCGCCCGAGCGTACCTGGGATGGAACCTGGGTGCTTGCGATCGCCAGTTCGAGTGTGCCCCGGAAGAAACGTGAGGTATTGCGCCGAGAGCTTGGATGGCTCGGTTTCGCACTTCTCGGTCCTACCGTTTTGGCCTGTGCCGGCGGCGAACGCGTGGCGGCTGAACGGGTCATTCGCAAGTTGGGGCTCGCCGACAGTGTGGTTTTGATGCGAGCGGAGGCTGAAGGTCCGGGCGCGTTGACCCAGCTGCGTGGTCTGATCGCGGAGGCGTGGCCGATCGATCACGTTGGGAAAACCTATGAGGATTTTCTCGAAATTTTTGGCGACATTAGGCTCACCGTCGATGATTCTGGCGCGATCGACCCAGAGCTAAGCTTTCTGCTGCGTGTGCTTTTGATCCATGAATACCGTCGCGCCCTGTTGCGCGATCCGGGTCTGCCACGAGACCTATTGCCACCCAATTGGCCGGGCTTGGCCTCGGCAAACCTGGCGCGCGATCTTTATCGGCTCTTGGCCGGACCGGCAGAGCGACATGTAATGGCAAGATTTGAAACTCTCGACGGTGAGCTGCCGGCGGCAAATGCGAGCTTTCAAACGCGGTTTGGTGGTTTGGCCCGTTACCTCCTTTAAACGTCGACTTCACTGGCGCCTTTCAATATCATAAAGATATTATGGATACTGAAATGCGAAAAGAATTCACGACCATTCTTGGTGCCGTTTGGAGTGCCGTGCCGGTCGCGAATAGTTTGGCTCTTGAGGAAGTTTTTGCCAAATGCGTGGGCCGATATTTTGGGCGCCCGGCCCCTCGATCGACAGAAATCATGTTGCTTTGGGAATTTTTGAATTCTCTGGACGCGGTCAATTGCGCGGTTGCCATACAGCGCGAACTCACCGAGCGAAGCAGAACAGATTTACCGACGGAGCGGCGGCCTCTGAGCATTGGTGTTGACCATATTGGCCTGGCGAATGACGACAGCGCAGCGTCCCATGAGCAGAACGACAACATCGCTAAACTGGTCTTTCTAGCCGAGCCGGGCGGTATCTGCCTCTCACGCACGATATATGACGAAGTCAGATCACATATCGACTTGGTTTACGACACGGAAAGGGACCCAAAGCAGGTCGCCTTCCTCTGCCAGGAACTTCGTCAAAAATTGGGCGATTTGGATCTGGCAGGAATATCAGTGGTGAGAATTGGTCCCGCTGCGTTGGCACTACAATCGGACGGTGATAGCGCCGCTGCCGGAAAGGGCCTGGTTCACAAGATAAAAACTTTGGTCGGTGGCCAAATGTTCCGATCGGGTTACTAGGATCAAAGAATTGACGCGGCGTTCGCGTTGACAGGCTCAGCCTCGCTCCTATGATTTTATGATCGAGATGACCGAGGGCCTGACATGGACTTCCAACTTAGCGAAGATCAACGTGCGTTCCAGGACATGGCGCGGCAGTTTGCGGCTGAGCATCTGACACCGAATGCTGGGCGTTGGGACGAGGAAAACCACTTCCCGTTGGAGGAACTGCGTCAAGCGGCTGAGTTGGGCATGGCGGCGATCTATGTCGGCGAGGAACATGGTGGCTCAGACCTGACGCGCCTGGATGCGGCCATCCTATTTGAGGAATTGGCGGTGGGCTGTCCCTCGACGGCGGCGTTTCTCACGATCCACAATATGGTGTCCTGGATGGTCGACCGTTTCGGTAGTGACGCGGTTCGTGCGCGTTTCCTGCCGGATCTGACGACCATGCGCCGGGTTGCGAGCTATTGCCTGACCGAGCCTTCGGCCGGGTCGGATGCCGCATCGCTTAAAACCCGAGCTGAGCCGGAAGGCAACGCGGAGTATCGCCTAAACGGGTCCAAGGCATTTATCTCTGGCGGCGGGGCGAGCGACGTTTATGCCGTCATGTGCCGCACCGGTGGCGACGGGCCAGGTGGCATCTCATGCCTGCTGGTCGAGAATGGAACGAAGGGGCTTTCCTTCGGGGCGCCGGAGCGCAAGCTCGGATGGCATAGTCAGCCGACGTCAATGGTGAACTTCGCTGATTGTCGGGTGCCGTCGGAAAATATTTTGGGCGCCGAGGGCGAAGGCTTTCGCATTGCCATGGCCGGGCTTGATGGGGGGCGCATCAATATCGCCGCCTGTTCTCTCGGCGGTGCTCGCGCGGCGCTAGAAGCGGCAATGAGCTACGTGAAGGAGCGCCAACAGTTCGGCCGCAATTTGGCGGATTTCCAATCGATCCAATTCAAGCTCGCCGATATGGCCACTGAACTGGACGCGGCGCGTCTGATGGTCCACCGGGCCGCGATCAGCCTGGACGCCAAATCGCCGGACGCCACCAAGCACTGCGCCATGGCCAAACGATTGGCCACCGATATCGGTTTCAAGGTGGTGAACGAGGCGCTCCAGATCCACGGCGGTTACGGCTATTTGCGTGACTTCCCGTTGGAGCGCCTGCTGCGCGACCTGCGGGTGCATCAGATCCTCGAAGGCACGAACGAGATCATGCGTGTGGTGATCTCCCGCAAGCTGCTGGACGGGTAAATTAAAGGGGACAATCTGCTTTTTGCCATAAAGCAGATTGTCCCCTTTAATTGGCGCCGCATTGCATTCCGGCTTCCTCGGCATAAAATGCATCTCAGAAGGAGACAGCCGATGCCGCGCAATGGAAAACACGAGCCAACAGTTCCCGCCGTGACGGACGCC
>JABIRP010000131.1 GCA_018699735.1 Rhodospirillaceae bacterium
CAAGGCGGCGTCACACCAAGCCCAAGCGCTAGTAATTCCGTCGTCTCCATCGAACTCGCCCCCGCAAAATTGCTCACCGCGGAGACGATAATTCAACTCAGTATTAACTGTTGAGATTCCACTTGAAACGTCGAGGAGCCACTTATCTGAAGCCTCTGCTTTCATTCGAAAGCGTAATTGTTCAGTTTAACCCCAAACCGTTCTCGGAATGGACTTGGCCGCATGAAAGCGGGATTGACTTGTCCCGTCAATGGCGTTGACCCTCTCGGTCGCGGGACTATCCGGCCGTAGGCGACGAAGAAGGAAACACCAATGGATGTTGTTCACTATTTTCCCAAGGGATATGCCGACGGGCGAGGCAAATTTCTGGAGGCCTGTTCGTCACTTCTCGACCATGCTCCCATCACGCTTGATTCGATCTCGCACCCGCTTTCGGGTCCTGATGGAGAAGCGCTTGCGACCGATATAGCCGTGATCGGAAACCCGGCGGCAAAGCGTGTGCTTTTGTTAAATACCGCGACCCATGGGACGGAAGGGGCATGCGGATCGGGGTGCATGATCGGCTGGCTACGGTCGGTCGGCTATGCTGAATTACCGACAAATGTCCGGGTGGTTCTGGTGCACGCGATCAACCCGCATGGGTATGCCTATGTTCGTCGGGTGACCGAGGACAATGTCGACCTAAACCGAAACTTCCTCGATCACGATCAGCCGTATCCTGAAAATCCAGGCTATACCGGTATTCACGATGATTTGATCCCGGCGAAGTGGGTGGGGCCGGAACGAGAGGCCGCCGACCAACGACTCGTAGCTTACGCAGATGCGCAGGGTGCCCCCGCGTTACAGGCGGCAATATCAGGCGGTCAGTATACGCATCCCGACGGATTATTTTTCGGCGGCAATGCGCCGACCTGGTCGAACCTGACTTTCCGAGACATTCTGCGCACCATCGTGGCACCAGCTGAAACTGTGGGCTTCATCGACTACCACACCGGTCTCGGCCCCTACGGCACGGCGGAATTGATCAGCGGGTTTCCCGTGGATAGCCCAGAGTTCGGACGTTTGGTCGAATGGTACGGCAACGGATTGGCGTCGAGCGCTCCAGGTGGCGCTTCGACCTCATCAAGCCTTAGCGGTTGTATAGATGCTGCTATTCCCCAGGAGTTGCCTGATGCCGAGGCGGTGGTGGTGACCGCAGAGTACGGGACCTATTCGGTCAAGCGGGTGATCGACGCGTTGCGCGGCGACACCTGGCTCGCCAATAACCGGGATGGCGTCGACCCGGAGCTTGCCGCCGCAATCAAAGCGGAAGTGCGCCAGGCGCTTTATCCGGACGAGCGGGACTGGAAGGAGTTGGTCTACTTACGAAGCCGCCAGCTCATCCGCCGCGCGATCCAGGCGCTTGCCGAAAAGGTGTGAGGCTTTGTGACGCTATTTCGGTCCTAATCCATCACCGCTTCCCGAACGGAGCGAAGCGAAGATCCGGGATCTCGATCCGGGAAACAGCAATTTCTGTGAAGCGGATGGAATCACAAGCTCTGAGGATTAGCCTATGAATATCGACCTATGAATATGGGGCGCGTCGCTGCAGGCCGACACCATGACTAGGCTGATTGCCGCTCGTCTTGGCCAGTCTCTCGTTGTCGTGCTGGTCATGTCATTCGTGATCTATGGCCTCATCGGCTTGATGCCGGGTGATCCGATTGACCTGATGATCTCTGCTGACCCGAATGTGACGGCGGCTGATGCTGCCAGGCTGAAAGCACTCTATGGCCTGGATCGGCCAATATGGGCGCGTTATCTCGCCTGGCTTACGGCAGCGGCCGATGGGGATCTTGGGTATTCGCGGCTATTCTCGCGCCCGGTCCTTGAGGTTCTTGGGCCACGTCTCGCCAATACGGCCCTGCTGATGAGTTTGGCGCTCGGCCTGGCGCTTCTGATAGCCGTGCCGGCGGGGGTGGCAGCCGCTCGCAGGCCGGGCTCGTTGCTTGATCGATCGATCAATCTGGTCTGCTTCGCTGGTGTTTCGGTTCCGCCTTTCTGGTTCGCGCTGCTCTTACTTCTGCTATTCGCGGTAGTCCTCGGTTGGCTTCCGGCGGGCGGAGTTGAGACCATCGGGGACGGCGGAATGCTCGATCGTGCCCGCCATCTGATATTGCCGGTAATCACGCTCTCGGTGGCCAGTGTCGCCGCCTATACCCGCCATGTGCGCGGGGCGTTGATCGAAGTACTGCGCGAAGATTACGTCCGAACCGCCCGGGCGAAAGGTTTGGCCGAGCGCCCGGTCGTCTGGCGCCATGGTCTGCGCAACGCGTTGATCCCAGTGGTGACCGTTTTGGCCCTCGATTTCGGCGCTCTGTTCTCGGGCGCGCTGATTACCGAGACCATGTTCAGCTACCAGGGCATGGGTAAGACGATCTACGACGCGATCATGGGCAACGACTACAATCTCGCACTGGTTGGCCTTTTGCTGGCGACAGCTCTGACTTTAGCCGCCAACTTCGCCGCCGATTTGGCGTATGGCTGGCTCGACCCGAGAATTCGATATCGAGGCGGGGTCGAGAGATGAGCGTGTTGACCCACCCTCGCGCTTCTACCCCCCGTCGCCTCGCTTGGCGCCGATTTCAGAGTCATCGGCTGGCTCTGGTAAGCGCTGTGGTCCTTGCGCTCTTGGTGGTTCTGGCGTTGGCGGCACCGCTGATAGCTCTGGCGCTCGGGGTCGCGGTAGATGATGTCGATCTGTTTCTCCGCTTGGGGCCACCGTCCGGCGCGCATCCGCTCGGCACCGATGTACTTGGCCGGGACTTGCTGTTGCGGCTATTGCATGGCGGCCGGGTGTCACTCGCGGTTGGAGTATCGTCGGCAATGGTCGCGGCGGTGATCGGCACCATTGTTGGGATCGTCGCGGGCTTTTTTGGCGGTCGCCTAGACGCGGTTCTGATGCGCTTTGCCGACGGTGTTATCTCTTTGCCATTGCTGCCCCTGCTGATCGTGCTCGCGGCCGTCGATCCTGGTAAAATTGGCATCCCTGAGAGTATTGCCTCCTCCGAGGCCTTCAGCCTATACCGGATCATCGGCATCATTTCGTTGGTCGGTTGGACAACGGTCGCGCGGCTGGCGCGAGCGGCGACAATGGCCTTGCGAGAGCGCGATTTCATTCAGGTGGCGGTTGCTCAGGGGTTTGGACCGGCCCGAATCATGGTTCGTCATATTTTGCCGAATGCGGCCTCGCCTATCCTGGTCGCAACCACGCTGACTGTCGGCAATGTGATCCTGTTTGAGAGCGTATTGAGCTTCCTCGGCCTCGGAATCCAACCGCCGGTCGCGAGTTGGGGCAATATGTTGACCGGGGCTCAGGAACTGATCTGGCAGGCGCCGATGCAAGCGGTCTGGCCCGGTATGCTGATCTTCGTGACGGTCATTTGTTTCAATTTTCTCGGTGATGGATTGCAGGATGCCTTGGACCCGAGATCCGGAACCGGGACGATCCCCCGTTGACGCTGGCCTCGGGTCTCCATAGCTTCACTGCATGGGGCGAAGCTCAAGGTTAGTGTTTGGCATTCTGGCACTCGGTTTTCTGCTCGCGGCTTGCGAGGAGGAACCGACGCGCCAAGTGGTCAACCGGCGCGAAGTGAAACCGCCGCCCGGCAAAGGGCAGACCGGTAATGTTTGTGTAATTGTCAAAAACCGCGCGCCGTTTACGGTTACCGGCCGAGTGGTCCTGAAAACCCGTGAGCGCACCACATTCCGTCTCGCTCGCAACAAGTCAAAACGTCTCTGCGTGGTCGGGACCCTCTATGGCAACGACACGGTTTCCTTCGTGATCACCAACTTCGTGACCGTGCCGATTTTCTCGTGCTTCACCCGGTTCGACCGCGCTATCGAGATCTCCGCCTACCGTCAGCAAGACGGTTGGCTCTACAACGCGAGTTGTGAGAAATAGCCTGTGTCTCTTAGGCGAAGCTCGCAATCTTGACCGGCATGCGTTTGTCGCCCCAGGTGCCTGGCTTGCCATCAAAGACCCCAGGCATCGGGCTGCCGCAGGAGAGGCAGGCGCCGGTCTCATCCAGGTTCCAGTCTGAGAGCACGTACCAGTCACGCCCGATCGCCCGGTCGCCACAGACATGGCAGTAAGAGCTTTGTCGCCCGAGGTCGTGAACATTGCCGGTATAGGCATGGCGCACGCCGTTCGCGAGTGCAATTCTTCGCGCCATGGCAAGGGTTTGAAACGGTGTTCTCTGTTTGTCGAGCATGCGGTAGTCGGGGTGAAAAGCGCTGAAATGCATCGGCACGTCCGGCCCCAGATGCTCGACCACCCACTGGGTCATCGCCTCGATCTCGGCCTCGCTGTCGTTCTCGCCTGGGATGATCAGGTTGGTAATTTCGAACCAAACGTCGGTCTCCTGGCTCAGGTAAACCAAAGTGTCGAGTACGGTTTGTAAATGGCCCTTGGTGACAGACCAGTAGAAGTCCTCGCTGAAGGCCTTCAGATCGATGTTGGCGGCGTCGATATGGCGAAAGAAGTCCTCTCTGGCGCGATCGGTCACATAGCCGGCCGTTACCGCCACGGTCTTGACCCCTTGTTCACGGCAGGCCTGGGCCACATCGTCGGCGTATTCGTGGAAGATGACCGGGTCGTTGTAGGTGAAGGCGACGGAGCGGCACCCGGTCCGTTCGGCCGCTCGTGCGATGGTCTCAGGCGATGCCTCGGCCTGCATCGAATCCATTTCGCGGCTCTTTGAGATGTCATGGTTCTGACAGAAATTGCAGGCGAGATTGCAACCGGCCGTGCCGAACGAGAGGACCGGTGTGCCCGGAAGGAAATGGTTCAGGGGTTTCTTTTCAATCGGGTCGACGCAGAAACCGCCCGATCGGCCGTAGGTGGTCAGCACGATGGCGTCGTCCTGGCGTGCCCGCACGAAACAGAGCCCGCGTGCACCCTCCTTCAACTTACAATATCGTGGGCACATCTCGCATTGGACCCGTCCGTCCTCCAACATTGACCAATGTTCGGTCGCCACAATCGGCCCACGGCCCGCCACCGGCGGCGGCCGGGTTTCGTTGATCGTCGCGGTTTCGAGCGCCACGCCCTCGCTTTCGACCTTCATCGTTGCGTCCTTTCGCCCTGGACTCTCAAACAGCACCCCTTCAAACCGGGCCTTGATGATGCTACCTCTTGGATATGGTGAACGCAGCCCCCCATATCAGCATCAAACAACCCGCTGTCGCCGATGCATTCTATCCGGGCGACAAGGAAGCCTGTACCGACATTGTTGAGCAGTGTCTCTCGTCCGCGAAGCCGTCACCGGTGTCGACGCCCAAAGTGATCGTTGCGCCGCACGCCGGGTTTGTATTTTCAGGCCCGATTGCCGGCACGGCCTATGCCGGGCTGCGCGCACGGGCTGGAACGATCAACCGGGTAGTGCTGCTCGGCCCGGCCCACCGGACCCCCTTCAAGGGATTGGCCACGACCAGTGTGGATGCCTGGGCGACGCCGCTCGGCGAGGTCCCGGTCGATTGGCCGACTCTGCGCGATGTACTGGCGTTGCCCGGTGTGCAGATTCTCGATGAAGCCTTCAGTGAAGAACATTCCGTCGAAGTGCATCTACCGTTCCTGCAACGCGCTCTTGGGTCTTTCGAACTGGTGCCTTTGCTGGTTGGCGACGCGTCGCACCGAGATGTCGCGCGCGCGCTCGACCAGCTCTGGGGCGGACCTGAGACGTTGATCGTTATCTCCAGCGATCTTAGCCATTTTCACGACTACGACACCGCCCGGAAAATGGATGGCGAAACCAGCCGCAAGATCGAACTGCTGCAGGGCGACAAGATCGACGGTAATGGCGCCTGCGGCCATCGCGGTCTTGGTGGTGCGTTATTACAGGCACGGCGGCGCGACCTGCGGGTCACCACCTTGGATGTGCGAAATTCAGGTGATACCCGCGGCGGGCGCGACAAGGTCGTCGGTTACGGCTCTTACGCTATGGAATACGCTGAGAGCGCGCGGATCAGTCACGATGACCGCGAGATGTTGAAGCGGGCTTCCAGGGCGGCTCTGAAGTTCGGACTTGAACACGGGCGCGAGCCCGAAACCCAGTTTGGCAGCGATATCTCAAGCGCGTTGACCGCGATGCGGGCCTCTTTCGTGACGATCACGCTCGACGGCAAACTCAGGGGCTGTATTGGCTCCCTGATCGCCCACAAGCCGCTGCTGCTGGATGTGGTGTCCAGTGCCTACAAGGCCGGCTTCGGCGACCGCCGGTTCGAGCCATTGACCGAGGATGAGATTGATCGCATTGGCGTTGGTGTCTCTATCCTGTCGACACCCCGGCGCATGACATTCTCGGATGAAGCTGATCTCGTCCGGCAAATTCGCCCGGACCAGGACGGCCTCATCATGCAGGACGGCGACAAGCGTGGGATATTCCTACCGTCGGTTTGGGAGAGCCTACCAAAGTCTGCGGATTTCATTCGCAACCTGAAACGCAAAGCCGGGCTGCCGCTCGACCATTGGTCCGACAGCCTGCAGGTTTACCGCTACACGACCGAGAGTTTCGGAGTTAAGTAGGGTTTTCTCGGCGCCACAAACTACCAACTCAAAGAGCCTTTCTACCCTGTCGCCTCTAGGATAAGTTCTCCGCCTATTCTGGGGGCGAGGAGGACGGATCGACTGTTCTCCAGATTGTCTCGACGATAAATCGAAGGTTTCTAAGTTCCATGACAATCAATGTGCTCGGGATTAATTTTGGACATGACAGCGCGGTAACGCTGGTGCGGGATGGCAATATTGTCGCTTGTCAGCTTTCTGAGCGTGTTACTCGTGGAAAGCATTTTTCCGGGCTGAGCAATGCCTTGATCGAGAGCTTCTTCCAGAGCAACGATTTGGACCCGGCCGTGGTCGATTTCGTTGCGGTCACATCAACTCAAAGCTTCCCGATAATGGTCGAAGACGGCGATATACTGGCGCTTGAGTTTGGTCGCCATCCTGAAGATGACCGCATAAGCCTTTGCGAGGATAAAATTCGGCACAGCGGAAAGTCCCCACATGAATTTATGAGCCTCAACATAGCGGATGTTGCGGACGGACCACCAAGCAAAGAGCGATTGCACAATGCCGTGCGCAACATCAATGCGGTACAACAGGATCCATCGGCGAAACGCACCTGGTTCCCAATGCTGGACTATTACGAGACCGTTCAAGGAACTCAGGAAACTGGCTTGGCGGACTTGTTCGATACAATGCCCGAGGGTTCAGGGGACTTGCTGGATAATCGTTTCGGATTTCACATTCCCGTTGTCGCGACCGTGTTCGGTCGGAAGGTTCCGGGTGCGATTGTTCATCACCAAGCCACTCATATGGCTACGGCACATTACCTGTCCGGTTATGATGATAGTGCAATCGTGACATTGGACGGTGGGGTCAGTGCTCAAAAGGGTGGTTGGCTGGGCCTCGGCTTGGGCAACAAAATCATCCCGGTCAATCCTCATTTTCTTGAGGTTGGAAAACTTTATGAACGTGTATCCGCACATGTCCTAAAATTGGGATTGTCGTCTGCGGGTAAAATGATGGGGTTGGCTTCTTATGGAGAACCCAGGTTTTACGATCCTATATTTGTTGGCAACGGCATCGATTTTCGGGACCTGAGAGAGCGGCAACATCCAACCTTCAAGGATGGTCATCCGCATATGAGTTTTGTATTCATAAGGCATATGAGCAGAATGATTGGGCACTTGGGATTGGATGTTTCGAGCCTGGGCGACCCTAATCATATGACTGATGCGATCAATGCGGATATTGCCGCATCGACACATAAGGTGTTTGCCGAGACGGTACGGACATTGTTTGCGAATATGCGCGACTGGGTTTCGAGCGAAGTGTACGACGGCGCACCCGTTACAGCAGCTGGCGGGTGTTTCCTCAGTTGTCCAACAAATAGCGAGATTCAGCATTCACTTGGTTATGAAAAATATTTTGTGCCGCCGTACTGCGACGATAGCGGTATTGCGATTGGGGCAGCTCTTTGGGTTACCCATAATCTGCTTGATGTTCCCCTGCCAAATTCAAGTGTTCGAAGAATGGACCCCTATCTTGGAAATAAGATTTCGGACAAACAGATCGAAGACGTTTCGAAATGGTCGCATCAAGGGCTGAAGATTGAACGACTGGACGTCGCCCAGCAAGCTGCTCAGGATTTGGCCGAAAATCGGGTCATCGCTTGGTTCCAAGGGAGAAGCGAGCTCGGGCCGAGGGCGCTTGGGCATCGCAGCATACTGGCTGACCCCCGGAAGGTCGAAAACTGGCAGCGTGTCAACGAGATCAAGCATCGCGCTTTATGGCGACCGTTCGCGCCGGCCATTCTTGAAGACCATTTGGAGACATATTTTTCACACGGGCCAAGCCGGTCGGATTTTATGCTGTTCAACTACCAAGTTACGGCCGATACCGCACCAGCTATCACGCATGTGGACCAGTCGTCTCGTGCGCAATCAGTTGGCCCGAGCTGTGGAGCATTTTTCGATCTCCTGACGCATTTCTATGATCTGACCGGGATGCCGATGGTTATGAATACATCGCTGAATGGACCCGGTGAGCCGATTGTCGAGACCCCCGAGGATGCGGTCAGATTATTCTTGGCAACAGATATTGATGTTCTGTATGTCGCCAATCATCGGATCACCAAATCAGTATGATCTTGCGGTGAAACACCGCCCTGCATAGCTACATCAGGCTGAGTTCCGGAGCATGTAGTTCAACAATCTTCGCCACACGTTGGCTCGCTGTGTGAAGGGCTGTAGTCTTGGCTTGACCCGCAGCCGCGACTCTTCGAAGCGTCGCTGGGCTATCTTTGATCTCTAAAACGCAATCTCGCAGATTTACCGGATCATTGCTGTTGAATAAGAATATGTCCTCTCGATCGATAAACTGATTGTTTAGGAATTCATTTTGTTCAGATAAAACGGCGGCACCGCGAAATTGAGCATTGAATAATCGTTCCGTGGCTCCGGCTTGGTAATTCGGAAGGTGATTTATCAATAATTTCGCATTTCTCATCATGTATAGCCCGGTTGCAAAGTCATTATTTGAGAAGCTGGTAATTTTTTCGGACGAATGATTTTCGATGGTTTTAAGGTCGTTCGAGACAACTGTAATAGGAATGTCCCGCAGAGCATCGAAACACTGTATCCGTTTCTCGATTCGAAACTGTGCGTCAAGCAGGCTCAAGATTTGCTGAAACTCACCGAATGAGGTTTCCGAAAATTCATTACCCATCTCAACTTCGGTTTCAAGTGCGATACGAGTGAGCGAAACGGTGTTGTCGTCGCGAAGGCGTTGAGCGACTTTGTTCGCAAACGTTCGATACGGTTCCTTGAGGGAATTTAAAGCATTGGAGAGTCGCCTATGCTCATCTTCGTTCACATTTCCAACGAATAGGATGTCATGCGGGCGCAAATCGAATGATCGCCCATGATCATTCGGGCCCCGAACCTCCCCATCCAGTTTGGTCGCCCAATGCGGCAAGTGGTATGTGGGGTTGGAGGCATTCAGCCACAGTTTAGCGTGCGCCACCCCGTCTCCATCAGCACAGAGCCAATGTTGATCAGAATAATTCGAAACGAACCGTCCTGTCGTTCTAAAGGCATTGTCTTGTTGCCAAGTAATAAATTTTCCCCGCCAGGGGTAATTCGATGATTCAAAGGTTTGGTTCATCGTTAATGTAAACAAGATATTATAATTTTCGGACACGGTTTCATAAAAATCGCGGTTTACGTATTGCCCAGGTTCCAGGACTTCGATTCCCTTTGCTCGAAATTCGTTTCGAAAATCAAACGAAACGGAGTATGGAAATCCGAAATCCCAGTTTTTTATGCCAATAATAATCGCGTTTTTCTTCATTCAGAATCTCTTCATGCCCCCGCTGCGCCGACCAGCGGCGAGTAGATATGTGCGGCTCCCTGGCATTGGCCTGCTTCTCGGGCGACAGCAACCGGGGTGGCGTAAGTCGCCGGGGATTCCATCTCCGCCCAGCGCTGAGCTGGCGCGGTGCGTTCGATCGCGGCGATCGCGGCGTCATCCAGTCTGGCATCGGCGATTACGCGCGAGATTGGGCTTACGTCGATGCGCGGTTGGGCAAATGCTTGTTCGATATCCATGCCGAAATCGGTGACGAAATTCGCCAGTTGCAGCACCGCCGGCATGATCTTTCGCCCGCCCGAAGCACCGAAGGCGAACCAGGCCTCGCCATCGCGGGTGGCGATCAGCGGGCACATGTTGGAGAGCGGACGCTCACCCGGGGTAAGCGAATTCGGTAGACCGGGACGCGGGTCGAACCAGTTGATGCCGTTGTTCATCAGGACGCCGGTATCGCCCAGGACCACGCGCGATCCAAAGCGCGACAGCAGGGTTGTGGTGATTGCGACCATATTGCCCTCGGCGTCGACCGCCGAGAGGTGGGTGGTGCAACTTCGATCGCCGATGTCTCCTGCGTGCCCCATGGTCTCCAGACGCTTCTCGTAAGCTGCGATCAAGGCTGCGGCGTAGGCGCCATAGGTCTCCGCGTCCGGCTTGCCGGAAAAGGTGTCTGGAAGCCGTGACATCGCATCGGCAAAAGTCGGCCCGGCGCTCAACCCCTGAGGCACATGCAGGTCCACGCCACCCCGCTTGACCGTCAGCGGATCGAGCAGGCGGGCCTGATAGGCCGCCAGATCATCGGTTGAAAGCGTGCCGCCAAGTGCTTGAACACTGGAGGCGAGAGAACGCGCGATCTCGCCTTCATAGAACTCGCGCGGGCCTTTATCCGCCAGCGTGCGCAGCGTGGTCGCAAGGTTGCCCATGTCCATGTAAGCCGGTGTTGGATCCGGGCTCATCACCGGCGGGTATCCATTGGCCAGATAGACCTTGGCACTGTCTGGATAGCGCGCCAGGATCGGCGCGTCGCTTGCGACCTGCAGGGTCGACCACCAGGTGATGCGGTGACCGCGGTCCGCCATGGCAATGGCGGGTTGGCTGACCTCTGCCCAGCTTTTGGTGCCGTAGGTCTCTAGGGCTAATGCGTAACCGGCCGGAGAGCCCGGAACGGCGATCGCCTTTGGCCCGTGGATGTTGATGTCGCCTTCGACCGAGGGCCAGCCGAACAGATCGCCGCCCTGTCCGCCGGCAAGTTTGTAGTCGGAAACCTTCAGGCCCTTGGGCGCGACCATTCCGAAGTCGATCACTTTGGTGGTTTTGTCACGGGCCGAGTGGATAACCATGAAACCACCGCCGCCAAGCCCGCTCATCCAAGGTTCGGCGACCGTTAGCGCCAAGGCCGTTCCGACCGCCGCATCGATGGCATTCCCACCGGACCGCAGGATGTCGGCACCGACCGTGGCCGCCTCGACATTCTGGGATACCACCACGCCTTTGTCGGAAACGATTTTCGGTTTCGTGAGCGTGCGGGTGTCATAGGGTGCGTTTTCAACACGGGCGAGCAGATCGGATGAGGACATCGGTTGGCTTCCTTGAAACGGTGAGGCGCGAAACGGCCCGAGATTTGCTAATATCCTGCCATGACAACACTACGACAAGCTATCCTTTCGAATCTCCTCGCGGTCGCAGCGACCTTCGGCATCGCATTCGTATCGCTTTCAGTGGTCGCTCAGACGAAAGCGCCGGCGGCGGCAGACGCCGTCGAAGAGGAAAGGGAGCCGAACAAAAAGGATAAGGATTGTGTCCGCCTGCCCGGTGGCAATGCGCCGGTCAATCGTTTGGCACGGCTCAAGGGTAAGCTCTCCATCCGCAATCTGGAGCTGACTTATTTTGGTAAAGAATTATCGCTCTTGACCAAGGATGATGTCGAGTATTTGGCGGAACTGGTGCCTTATTGCGCGTCCATGCGGAATGACAATACCGACACTCAAGTGGCTAAATTCAAGATGGAGCGGTTTGCTGAGTTGGTATTGGAGGCGCAAGCGGCGCGTGCGAAATCTGTAGAGTGGATAGAGCAGACCACCGCTGCTGCCGACAAGTTGAGGTCTAGCCCGGAAGGCATTCGGGAGATCCATAACTTCTGGGCGGAAATGCTAAACCGGCAATATGAGATGACGCTCGGGGATCTTAGATATATTTCCGATTATCTCTCCCGCCGACGCGATGAACTGTACTCATCCGGCGACGTCAAACGGGGCGTCTTGAACCCATTTGATCCCGGGCCGGTTATCCCTCGGGATGCCAAAGAGTGACGGGGGTCCGGGTGAAATTTCGGACAGACTATTGGGCCGGTGGCGGTTCGCAAGCTGCGTATTCTTGCCTCTAGCGGAAAATTTATGTCTCAAACGCGCAATAATGTTGCGCGGTGCACGCGAATCCTCGTATCTTTCCGATCTCTCGACAGGGGGAGTGATATCGCATGCGGCGTGTGAAACTCGACCGGATTGACCGGCGAATTCTTCGCGACCTTCAAGACAATGGACGTATGACCAACGTGGAGTTGGCGCGGCGCGTCGGCATTTCGGCACCGCCTTGCCTGCGGCGTGTGCGGGCCTTGGAGGAGGCAGGATTCATTCGCGGCTACCACGCCGACGTTAACCCCGAGGCGATGGGTTACACGGTAACAATCTTTGCTTTCGTCGGGTTGGCGAGCCAGGCCGAGGCGGATCTGGTCGCTTTCGAGGATATGGTCGGAGATTGGCCGGAAGTACGAGAATGTCACATGTTGTCCGGCGAAACCGACTTCCTGCTCAAGGTTGTGGCCCGGGATTGGGATTCCTTCCAGAAGTTCCTAACCACCCGTCTGACGCCGGCGCCAAACGTATCCAGCGTCAAGACAGCACTTGCCTTCCGCTCAAAGAAACAATTGCCTGGCGTTCCGATCGATGAGAACGACGATATGGATGAAGACGGCGAGGACGAATAGCCGCCCTACATCACGGCGATCGACAAGATCTCGTAGGTTTTAGCGCCGCGTGGTGTGGCGACCTCGACGCTGTCGCCAACCCGCTTGCCGATAAGCGCGCGTGCGATCGGTGAGGAGGTCGAGATCAGGCCCTGCGTTATGTCGGCCTCGTACGGCCCAACAATGGTGAAGGCCGATTCTTCATCGGTTTCCTCGTCGGCGACCTCGATCTTGGTGCCGAAGGTGACCGTGTCACCATCGAGTTTGGATATGTCGATCACGTCGGCTCGGCTGACCACGTCTTCCAACTCAGCCAATCGACCTTCGATGAAGGACTGCTTCTCACGCGCAGCGTGATATTCGGCGTTCTCCGAAAGATCGCCGTGGGTGCGTGCCTCTGCGATGGCGCGGATCACCTCGTGGCGATCAACGCTCTTCAGCTGCTTCAGCTCGACTTTCAGCCTTTCCAGGCCATCTGGGGTAATCGGTACCCGCTCCATCCCCTCGCCCTCGTCTTTTCAGTCAATGTTTTCGCCGGCACATGCCGACGTTTTGCCAAGTTCCGACCTGGAACCGGCGAAAGCCCCAAGATCGATAGCGCGACTCAGAACGAATCGGCTAGATAGGTTTGCAACGGTGCAACGTCAAGACGCCCCGCGCGTAATGCCTCAATCGCTTTGACGGCTGCCCGTGCCCCTGCGATCGTCGTGTAGTATGGAATATTGTGAGTGAGTGCGGTGCGACGCAAGCTGAAACTGTCGGCGATGGCTTGCGTACCCTCGGTTGTGTTGAGCACCAGATCGACGTGACCGGAGAGCATATTGTCGACAACGTGAGGTCTGCCCTCCAAAACTTTCTTGGTCAGAGTGACGTCCAGGCCGGCTTCGGTCAGAGCTTTTGCTGTGCCTGATGTCGCCAGCAGTTTGAAGCCCAAACCATCAAGTTCTCTGCCGATTTTGATGATTTCGTCCTTATCGGCATCCTTGACCGAAAGGAATACGGTGCCGGCATCCGGCAGAACGATCGACGAGCCAAGCTGGCTCTTGGCGAAGGCGGTGGCGAAATCGACATCGATACCCATCACCTCGCGGGTCGATTTCATCTCCGGCCCCAAAATAATATCGACACCCGGAAAG
>JABIRP010000132.1 GCA_018699735.1 Rhodospirillaceae bacterium
CACCCAAAAACCACGCTTGGGAGGCGTGGCCCGGACTTGCATAAAAGCCACGCTTGAGAGGCGTGGCCCGGACTTGCATAAAAGCCACGCTTGAGAGGCGTGGCTGGGGCGGGAGGATTCGAACCTCCGAGTGCCGATACCAAAAACCGGTGCCTTAACCACTTGGCCACGCCCCATGCGACAGGCGGGACATTAGCTTCTGGTCCGCCAGCCTGCAAGCGCGCGGACTTAACAATTTGGTTCGAAAACGGTATCGTCGGATGATAAAGAGAGGCGCGTATGGCGAAATCAGCGAGTTCATCAAATCATCCCTGGTCGATCAAGGGAATCTCGGAAGATGCCCGAGCCGTTGCCAAGGAAGCAGCCGCTCGCGAAGGCATTACCATGGGCGAATGGTTGACCCGCGCGATTAGTCGTGCCGGCGGCGGTGAGGCACCTGAAATGGCGGTCTCTATTCCTGACGAAACCGCAGAGGAAATCGCCGGCAAAGAGGTCGAAGCGACAACATTGCGAGATGAAATCGCCCGCCGCGTTCGGGAAGCTGAAGACCGAATGGTCGGCCTGATTGGGCCCTTGGAAGAAGTCATAACCGAAATGTCCAGGCGTCTTGAGGTCCTGGAAGGCGGCGGCCAGTATGAACCGCAAGAACCGTCTGAATTGCCGCGTCCAAGGCCGGAATTGCCTGGGATCGAATTAGACTGACCCGGTGGCGGTATCGCCCAATTTGCAGGACATACCTTGGGGTATACGTGCCAATACCAAGTATTCCTTATGGGTAATTAGATATTGAATTAAAGCCAAAGTTTCTGGTACAAAGAACCCTACAGCGCCGGTATGATGTATGGCGTCGGATTCGGATTGAGGGGTCGGAATCGGGATGGCTTCCAAATCGCCTTGGAGTGTTAAGGGAATTTCCCAGGAAGATCGAGATACTGCTAAAGCCGAGGCTCGGCGGGCGGGTATCCCTATCGGTGTGTGGTTGAGTGACCGCATCCGAAGAGCCGCTGAGCTTGATGCGCAAGAGGCCTCCGAGCAGGCGGACGGCGGTTCAAGCGGACATGCGGGAGATAGAGGGGCTGGCGGGGACCATGCCGGCAATGATCCTGCTAGCGGCGATCCGCGGTTTGCATTTGGGCCCGGACAATGGAGTACGGCGACCGATGCGGTGGATTCAGGTCTCGTGAGTGTCGTGCCGCCAGACACGCCGCCGAATATGACCCCAGCGCCGATGCCGTATCCGCAACAGATGCCACCCATGCCGCCCCATATGCCGCATCCCTACGCTATGCCACCACAACCGCAACAGTATTATGCGCCCATGCCTGCTCAAATGCCCGCCCACATGATGCAACCGGCGCCAATTCAAGAGCAAGTTCCAGCCGTTCCGCCGGTGCCAGCGGTGGAACTGGAGCAGGTAACGGCGTTGGAAAGCCGGCTCGATGATCTATCGGGCGAGTTGCGGGCGATCGAGGGGCAGGTTTCAGGCCGGCTTGATCCGATCGGCAGCCGGCTCGACAGCATGGTAGAAGAAATCGAAGTGTTGCGGGCAGAGATTGATCAGCCCCGCAATTCCACGGGGTTTTCGACAGCGCCGATCGAGCGTGCTGTCATGCGCCTGTCGGAGCGATTGCAAAGGGTCGAAGATCTTGTTCTGCCCGAGGAGAGTGAGGGGCGCGGATTTTTTGCCCGGCTGTTTGGCAGGCGCTAGCATTCCCTCGGTAGCGATTGGCGCCTATGAGGCGATATGCCAGGTAGCGCCAATTCGGAATTTTCCGCTTCACACTTAACAAACCCGTTATAATCCTTATAGAATAGCATCACTACCAACGAAGCTACTGGGAGATTATAGCTTGGCGGCGAGGGGTACGGCCTGGAGCGTCAAGGGCATTGATCGATCAACCCGCGATCTTGCGCGGGAAGGTGCGCGTGCGACCAATTCCACGATTGGCGAGTGGATTGATGAAGCCATCCGGTCCTATGAAGCGGGCCTAGCGGAACCAGCACACGCTGAAAACGTCGAAAGCACCGATGAAACTATCACGCCGATCCTGACCGAGCCTGGCGGCACGCCCGAATCCCAGTCCGGTACAATCGAGACGTTACGCATATTAGACGAAGAGCTTGATGCCTCGCGCAGTCGTCTGGATGTGGCGCTGAGGCCGGCTGGTTTCGCTTTGCGCGACATTGCCTTGAAGCTAGTCGCGATTGAGCAGGCCCGACAGCAAGCAGCCAAGGCGCCGGTACCTACGTCAACTCTGGAACTGCATCCAGTTGAAGGATCGCCCCAGAACGTTGGCGAGCCAAGACCTCCGGCTGAGATCGACCTCAGCGAAAAAGTCGCGCCAGCTGACATACCAGTGTCCGGCATGAGCTCAGAGCGGCTGATACCAGAGCCACCGATACCGGAGCTGGTTCCAGCCCCAATTGACCCGGCAAACGACTTCGCGCCGGACCCGGTGCCGCCGGTCTGGGATTTCCCCTCACCCGTCAACCCGTACGAACTCGAGCCAACCGGCACGCCTGCTATGATGGAGGAGCAAGCGGCGGAATCGGCAAGGGCTGAGCCGTCGCGTGACGATCAAGAGTATATAGAGGACCTGGATGATGCGGCGGCGGACCCCTTTGCCGAGCCTCTATTCGACGGGTCGCAGGATGGCTTTGAATCTCACCCTGAGCTGGCGGACGTCGAAGCCACGGTTGGGCGCAAACGGTCCCGAGCCCGAACGGCCTTGCGCGTCGGGCGATGGTTGGTCATGGCGGTGGTCGTGGTCGCCACAATCGCGGTCGCTGGTTTCCTCGGATTTGCTGATAAAATCGGGCTTGAGGACCGACGCGACGCCTTGTTGCGACGCGTACCGGCTCAGGTGGAAGACTTGCGTCAATCCGCCGGTCATTTGATTGCCGATTGGAAGTCCAAGCTAGGAACCCTCACCAGCGACGGGGAGGTTTCGCACCCGCCGAAGCAAATGCAATCGACAGCGTCCTCCGAGCAAAAACCCGCGCCTAGGCTAGACGCTCCCACCAAGCCAGCCCCGAAAGACCAGAAGACCGCACCCGTTCATGATGGAAAAAGCGAGGCCAAGACATCACTCACCACGCCACCTGCAACACCGTCAGGGGCGCCAAAGCAATCGGCGGTTAAACCGTCATCCGTTCAACCATCAATCAAGCCGGCGCCGGCTAAACCAACAGCAATCATGCCGAAGACGGTCAAGGAGGCCAAGTCTCCGCCAGGCGCACCGAAACGTGATGCCCCTAAATTGGGCGCGCTGAAACCACCCCCAATCGCGCCAAGCGGCCCGCCTGCCGCGCCCGGCATAGCGCGCGATGTTCAGACCCCCCCAGCGAGCTTGGAGGGCCGGGAAGCGATCGCATGGCTGGACGAAAAAGCCCGCCAAGGAAACGCCAAAGCGCAACATGACCTCGCCATTGCCTATGCTGAGGGCAAAGCGGTCACCAGAGATTTTACGAAGGCGGCCAATTGGTTCCGCGAGGCGGCGATCCAGGGTGTCGCCAATGCGCAATATAATCTAGCGGTACTGTATGAGCGAGGAATGGGTCTGGCTCAGGACAACGTGCGCGCCTTGCTCTGGTATCACAGCGCCGCCGAGCAAGATCACCCAATGGCGCAATACAATCTGGGTATTTATTACGCTGAGGGCCGCGGCATACCGAAAAGCCTGCCAGAGGCAAAGCGTTGGTTCATTGCCGCTGCCGACCAGGGGGTCGCTGAAGCTCACTATAATTTGGCAATCATGGCCGAAGAAGGTCTCGGTGTCCCAGTTGACCGCCGAGCCGCACTGGCGAGCTATCGCCGGGCTGCGGCCTTGGGAGACAAGCGAGCCTCGGCGCGCCTGAAAGAGTTGGGGGCAGGTTCTCGGTCCTCTAGCGGAGCCGCGACCGGCGCACCTATACCCGACGCCAAGATGAAGGCGCCAAAGCCGGGACTTGCGGGCACCGTGACCTCTCGAACCGGTTCGGCGACGAATAAGATCACCGTGATTGAAATTCAAAAAATTCTCGCCCGGGAAGGGCTCTATCCGGCCCCGGTTGACGGTATTGCCGGGCCTCAGACCCGGCGCGCGATCCGTGATTTCGAGCGCAAGTTCGAACTTCCGATCACGGGCATTCCGTCGGCCAACCTCCTGAAGCGTATGCGAGCTGCTCTGGCGACCAATTAGGTCGCTTACAGTCGCTTTTGGCTCATCTCTGAATGCGAAATCGGGTGCGTTCGTCCCAGTCTTGTAAGGCTGTCGATTGAACCCACCAGGTCGGATGTTGGCTATTGACCTTGGCCGCCGCGCGCCGAGCCTCGGCTTGGCGATCAAACATCGCAAAACAGGTCGCGCCACTCCCGCTCATGGCCACGTATCGGGCTTTCTTCTGGGCTCGGAGGGCGCTCAGGACGGTCTGAATTTCAGGGGCAATTTCGCATGCTGGTTCCGTGAGGTCGTTATGCCCTGCCAGGCGAAGCCAGTCCCAAATAGTCTCTCGGCTCCCGCTATAGCTTGGCGGCGGGTCGCGATGGGGGATGTTGAGCCGCCGAAAGACCGTCGGAGTTGATACTGACACTCCAGAATTGACCAACAAGAGACCAGCGCCCGGCAGGCCCCGAATGGGCTCAATCTGCTCGCCAATGCCAGACATAATCAATGCGCTAGCC
Source organism: Rhodospirillaceae bacterium (assembly GCA_018699735.1). Classification (GTDB taxonomy): domain Bacteria; phylum Pseudomonadota; class Alphaproteobacteria; order Thalassobaculales; family Thalassobaculaceae; genus JABIRP01. Next base: position 4,664 of record JABIRP010000132.1, read on the forward strand.
CGCAGGCAGGCGGGCACATCGGCGCCAAGACGCTCGGCCAGAGAAGACAAAGCGTCTAGGCCAAGACTTGATCCGGCTAATCGATCAAGCCCGAGCAATGTTGCCGCCGCATCGGCGGAGCCGCCACCAATTCCCGCTGCGACGGGCAATCGTTTCACCAAAACAAAATCATACCGGCTGTCGACGCCGGTTGCCTCGCGGTAGAGGCCGGCTGCTTGGAATATCAAATTGTCATTGCCGGTCTCTCGCAACGATCCGGCATAGCGCCCGCGCAGGGTAAGTTTGTCCGGCCCATTGCTTGGGGCAATCCGCAAGAGATCGTGCAATCGGGTGAATGCAGTTAAACTCGAGAGCAGATGATAACCATCTGCCCGTCGCCCGAGGACGCTAAGGGTGAGATTGATTTTTGCCGGCGCCGCGACCTCAAGCACCAAGTCACGCACCAGGAGACTTGGCTCCGTGCGAGGTCGTCGTTTGAGGCGAGGTTCCGGCTTTCGGCGCTAGGCCATCCTTGAGTTTCCGCGACAATTCCATTTTGAGTTCCGGCTCTGGGTCAAAAGACAGGGCCCGCCGCCACTGGAAAGCGGCCTCGGCCTTTCGCCCGACCCGCCAATACGCATCACCCAGATGATTGTTGATTGTCGCATCGCTCGGTTTCAACTCCACCGCACGTTCCAACTGAGCAACCGCAGCGTCATAGCGACCTGTGCGATACAAAACCCATCCCAAGCTGTCGATAATGTAACCATCGTCGGGGCGAAGCTTGACCGCGCGTTCGATCATCTTTTCCGCTCGCGACAGGTTGATGCCCTGTTCGACCCACGAATAGCCAAGGTAGTTGAGGACGTAAGGTTGGTCCGGCTTCAACTCAAGCGCAGTCAGAAAGTCAGCTTCCGCACGATCCCATAGCTTGGCCCGCTCCAAAGCAATGCCGCGGGTATAGAAAATTGACCAGTCCCTCCGGCCTTCGGCCTCATGGCGTTGGACCGCCTTGTCATATGCCGAAACTGATTCCACCCAGCGTTTTTCGCGGCGAAGGATGTCGCCGAGGCGGGTTGGTGGTCCCGGATCCTCCGCCCGTGCCTTGGTTTGTTCGCGCAGGACTGCCATCGCATCCTCGGTTCGCCCGAGATCGACTAGACCGGAGGCTGCACGCAGGCGGGCCATGCCGTGATAGGGCGAACTCGACGGAATTCGGTCATAGATCTCGATTGCTTCGCTGTGGCGTCCGCGATCGTCAAGGATTTCGCCAACCAAAAGACTGGCGAGAGGAAATTCGGTTCTGAGATGCACCGCCAACCGACCGTAGAGCAGAGCGGTTTCGCTCCCGCGGTCGCGTTGAAGGGCACTGGCGACGTCGAACATCGCTTCGGACAGCCCGGCCACGGCATCCGGAACCGCCTCGATCGCCACGCCACCCGCAGCGACGCGATCGGCTATCTTGGCTATGACGGCAATATCCGCATCGCCCCTTCGGGCGCCCTGCAGCATGTCATGGGCACGGTCCAGGCGTTTGGTTCGGGCAAAATGCAGGGCAGCGGCTATTCGCAATCTCAGCGGCGGGTGGGTGGATCTTCCAGCGGCCAGTGCGAATGCTTCGTCGGCCGCTTTATCATCTCCCCGGACCTGCGCCATGTAGCCATCGTGCAAATGCGCCAAAAGCTCAAACCCTTGCATTGCACGAACTTTGGCCATCCGGCGTTCCGCCTCGGCCTGATCATCTTGTCCGGTTGCCGCCCAGGCCCCCAGCAGCGGTCGCAGGATATCGTTCAGACGTGAGGCAGGGAGTTTATCTATCAGTTCCAGTGCTGTTTCGAAGTCACCGTCTTTGGCGGCAGCCAGCGCAAGCGTCAAACGAACTGCCGGCGCGTTTTCGTCAAGCGGATAGACTTTGCGGGCAAGCGCGATGGCAGCAGGCATGCGGCCGTCCTCGACCAACATCAGGAAGCCTTGGCGCATCAAGGCCAAATCTTCGGGGTCTCTCGACAGAGCGTCGCTATAAAAATTGGCCGCCGCGCGAACATCGCGTCCGCGATAGGCTTGACGCGCTGCCAGATAGCCCCCTGAAAGGCTTCGCGGGATGACGGTTGCCGACTCTGATGCGGCCAAGCGGGTTTTTGCAGTCGAGATCGCGGTATCGGTCGTGACGCAACCCGACAACAGACCACCTGCCAGCGCAACTGTCGCTGGGAATTGCCGCCAAATCCGAAATCTTTGCCGATCCATAATACCGTCCCTGCCCATATTTACCGCCTGCCGAATCCCGTGTGGTTATATCAGCGGCAGCTTATCACATATTGGGATAGTTAGGCCCGCCGCCACCTTCGGGAACCGTCCACGTAATGTTTTGGGTCGGATCCTTGATGTCGCAAGTCTTACAATGCACGCAGTTCTGCGAATTTATGAGGAGCTGTGGGTTCTCACCATCGTCGTCGCGCACGATCTCATACACCCCCGCCGGGCAGTAGCGTTGCTCCGGTGCATCGTAAAGCGCCAGGTTGTGTTCGACGGGCACGCTCGCGTCGCTTAGCCGGAGGTGAATTGGCTGGTCTTCTTCGTGATTGGTGTTGGATATGAAGACCGAAGACAGCCGATCGAAACTCACCTCGCCGTCGGGTTTTGGGTACGTGATCGGTGCTGCGTGGGCCGCCGGCATCAGGCTTTCGTGGTCGGCGTGGTGATGCAACGTCCACGGCGCTTTGCCACGCAGCAGATAAGTGTCGACGGCCGAGTAGGCAATACCGCCCCAGAGTCCAAGCCGGAAGGATGGGCGAATGTTTCGCACGCGATACAATTCGTCCCAGATCCAACTATTTCGGACCTTTTCCGCGTAGGCCGTGGCTTCGCGGCCCTTACCGGCGCTCTCGTCGCCTGCTGTGTCGGCCAATGTCTCGTAAATCGCCTCGGCCGCCAGCATCCCGGACTTCATAGCAGTATGGGTGCCTTTGATCTTGGGCACGTTGAGAAAGCCCGCCGAGCAGCCGCAGACGGCGCCGCCGGGAAAAGTGAGCTTGGGGATCGACTGGAACCCGCCTTCGTTCAGCGCCCGAGCGCCATAGGAGATCCGTCGGCCACCCTCAAAATACTTTCGGATTGCGGGGTGTGTTTTGAAACGCTGAAATTCCTCGAACGGGCTCATATGCGGATTTTTGTAGTCGAGGCCGATGACGAAGCCGACTGCGACCTGATTGTCTTCCAGGTGATACATGAAAGAGCCACCATAGGTCCCGCCGTCGACCGGCCAGCCGACCGAATGCAGTACCAAGCCTTGGTCATGCACGCTCGGGTCAACCTCCCAGAGCTCTTTCAAGCCAATGCCATAGGTCTGCGTATCGACGCCTTCTCGCAGGCCGAATTTCTCGAACAAAGCTTTCGACAACGAACCGCGGCAGCCCTCGGAAAATAGCGTCTGTTTGCCCAACAGTTCCATGCCGGGTGCATGATTGGCCGTCGGTTCGCCATCGCGCCCAACGCCCATGTCACCGGTGGCGATCCCGCGCACCGCGCCATTCTCGTCGTACAGAACCTCGGCGGCGGCAAATCCCGGGTAGACCTCGACACCGAGGGCTTCGGCCTGCTCGCCAAGCCAACGGGTGAAATTGCCGAGGCTGACGATGTAATTGCCGTGGTTGTTCATCTGTGGCGGTGTCGGGAGACGATAGGAGCCGCCTGACGTGAGGTACATGAAGCGGTCTTCACGCACCGGCGTGTTCAGGGGCGCGCCCGCCTCTTTCCAATCCGGCAGCAGCTCATCAAGGGCGCGCGGCTCCAGCACCGCGCCAGACAAAATATGGGCACCGACTTCGGAACCCTTTTCAATGACGCAGACGGTAAGCTCTGTCCCGCTTTCCTGGCTAAGTTGACGCAACCGAATGGCCGCAGACAGGCCCGAGGGCCCCGCCCCGACGATTACCACGTCGAATTCCATCGATTCCCGTTCCATGAGGCGCCTCTTCCGTGCTTTTCTTATACCAACTGAGAATTCTCTTATCCGAGTTACAGGCGGTTATCCACATTTCGATGATTGACCGAACCAAACAGTATCGCAAATGACCCAGGATGTGACAGGGGCGGGGACCGGGGCGGGGACCGGGGATGCGCGCGCACCAGAGCCCGGCGAAGCGTATTCGGCACACGAGATCGAGCAACTTATCGCATGGTATGCCGAGGCCGGGGTTGATGAGGCCTTGGTCGATACGCCCGTCGATAGGTTCGAGGCGATTACCGCCAGCGTCGTTCCCAGGCCGAGCGATCCACCAATTGCACGTCAGGCGCCGCCTCCCCTTGGCGGGCGTGGGCCAGTTGGCAGTGGGCCAGTTGGCAGTGGATCAGTTGGCAGTGGACCAGTTGGTAGTGGACCAGTTGGTAATGGACCGGCGGGCGGTGTGCCGGGAGAAATGCAGGCGCGAGAACTGGCGCAATCCGCCTCGAACTTGGACGAGTTGCGCCAGGCGCTTGCGACATTTGATGGGTG